>NZ_BTPD01000001.1:109323-605942 GCF_036245625.1 Algoriphagus confluentis | reverse complement strand
CATGAACTGAACCAGCATGCCTTTTTCGTCAGGCGTCAGAGCTTTTTTGAGACAGCATCCTTTAGGGCTTCATGTACCAAGCTTAGCTCTGCATACATCCGCTTCAGGCGGGAATTCTCTTCCTGAAGTTCTTTCAGCTTTTTGACCTCACTGGCTTCCATCCCGCCATAACGTTGCTTCCATTTATAAAAAGTGGTGGGGGTTACTTCCATCTCGCGGCAGATTTCCTCTACTTTTCTGCCTGCCTCATGAGCTTTGATCGCTTTGACGATCTGCGTTTCTGTGAATCTCGATTTTTTCATAATAACCATTTAAAGTTGATAAATTCAATTCAACTTTCAAATGGCCGACTTTTAGGGGAGCTTAAATTCCCAAAGGCTCATTGGAAGCAAAGGTGATTTCATAGCTTATTTGATAGCGTCTATTTTTCTTTAACCCTCCAACTTTTCGCTTGGCGCCCATAAAAACATCATCACTAACATTAAAACTTGAAATCATTAGGGCAGGCTCGGCTGTATTGAGAGGGGAGGGAAGAGAGGTCTTTTTAAATTGGAATTGAAACCTATCCTTTTGAAAGTAATCGTAATCCGCAAAGATTTCTTCCCAGAGTATCTCCTCCCCCTCAAAATTTTCTAAGAGCAACAATTCAAATTCATTTTCTTTCTCAAAAAGCTGGCAGGCCTGAATTAACAAGAGGATTGATAGAAGTCCTGTGGTTCTCTGGATAAAATAAATCATAAATAGTTGGTTTAGTTGATAAATTACTTACTTGATTTCCTGGATTTATAGTAGCACAATACTTTTTTTGGGGGACGTCATATATGGGCTCAAAGCTACATTTGTGAGACGTTTTGAATTGCTGAAAACTTTCCGTCCGGGGCCTATTTTTCGTCAAATAAAGGCTCCGGAATTTTCTTCAGAGTTCTGATTTATAAATCGGAACTTAATTTCCTTGAAAATTGGAATAAAAAAATCCTCTACCTGAGGAGTCGGTTTCCATCATTCATTTTTTGATTTAAACTATATGGATATACGCTTTCTTTCCAGTATTGACAAAAAGTCGGCTTCTTGTCTGCTGAAAGGATCAGAATCCGGAAGGTTCGGTCTTCGGTCTATGGTCTTCCAACCCGTCAAGTAAAATAAATATGGCAACTGGCATGATTTCGGATAATCATATTAATCTATTAAGTAACTCTCTTTCAATTGTCGCCATGAGCTTTCGTGTTATTCATTTTTCCTTTTTTCTTGGATTCCCAGTCTTCTTCTCCCAAGTAGGAGAACTAGCTTGTGGGAAAGTTGAAATTCCCTTCAGAAATTAGATTCAATTACCGTGTGCATTATGAAAAATGGTAGCTTAAACCCCTGCTTGGAGTATCTCAGCATGCTTTCCAATCCTGAGGGCAGGATATTAAGTCAACTTAGAGCGGAGATTCTGGAGGAGTTTCCTGATTTTGAGGAAAGGCTATGCAGAGGTGTTCCGTTTTTTTATTTTTTGGGAAAAAGGGTAGCAGGATATGGGGTTGCACAAAGACACCTTTCTTTTTATGTGATGGATGGACAGGCATTAAGGAATAGAGGTCCTGAGTGCAAGGACATGGATATTTCCGCTACGGTAATCCGGTTCTCGAAAGAAAGGATGATTCCCTATTTCCAACTCAGACCTGTCCTTTTGGAAAGAGTAGGTGAAATTCAAAGAAGTAGACTTTAGCCATGTTGAATGCTATGTTTTGAAGAAGAATAACGGGTGGATTTAATGTACCTATTTGATTACGAATGCTTTTTTGAAATTCGTAAATCCACTTTTACCGCAATGTTTCCTTTTTTAAGCTTTGATTAAGATCAGCCGTGATGTTAATTTTTAACATTCCCAAGGATTAGAGCCGGCCTAGTTTTGCGCATCAATCAACCTGCTCAATTCTATGAGAATCAAAACATTTACTCTCAAATGGATACTGACTTGTCTCTTTTTCAGTGTCTTTTTCTTTTTGTCTGAGTCGCTTTGGGCTCAGGCTGTCAATGCCACCGTCTCCGGTAAGGTAGTGGATGATTCAGGAGAGCCTCTGATTGGGGCCCAAGTGCTGATCAAAAATGAACTTACCGGATTCACCTCCTCCTCCGTGACCAGTCTCACCGGAAGCTACGTCTTGGCCCAACTTCCGTTGGGCACCAATTACACCCTGACTGTATCCTACATGGGGTACTCCACCAAGATTTTTCAGGAAATTTCACTGAATCAAAATGAGGTACTGAAATTTGACGTAGAGCTCAAAGAGCAGGCCCAAGAACTCAGTGAGGTAAGTGTAGTGGCCAATTCCATTGCCAACAGTATCGAGCGATTGGGTAGCTCCACCGCAATCACGGCCAAGGATATGGCGACGCTGCCCGTGAACGGGAGAAATTTCAATTCCTTGGTGGATCTTTCTCCGGTATCCAATGGCAATAACCTACTGGGACAGCTTTTCTCTTCTACCAACTACACGATCGATGGGATGACCAATCGTAGTCCACTGTCCAGTGGTTCGACCAACAGAGGGCCTTTTTCCATTTCCATGGAAGCGATTCGGGAATTTGAAGTACTGACCAATGACTACGACGTGGCCAATGGACGAAGCGGTGGAGGGATTATCTCAGCAGTTACCAAAACAGGAACGAATCGAGTGGAGGGCTCAGCGTTTTTCTTCAACCGTGCCGATTGGTTGGCAAGTAAGTATGACATTCGGGGAAATCTCAGAAACAACGAATTTTCAATCCAGCAGTATGGATTGACCTTGGGTGGTCCTATCATCAAGGACAAGCTGCATTATTTTATTGCTTATGATGGGCAGCGGGACGCACAGCCTTTGTTTATAGCCGACTTGCAGACCCCTGAAGATGAGGTTAGATTCAATATTTCTCAAGAGTCTCTGGACAGGTATCTCCAGATAGCCCGCTCTAAATATGGGGTTGCCGAATCCCCTCAAACCGGAAGTTTTGACAAACTCAGGTATTCTCACACCGCCTTTGCCCGATTGGATTATCAGATCAATTCCAAGAATTTATTGACTATCAGAAACAACTTCTCCTGGGATCTCAATGCGCAGGGGGTGAATGACAACACTGCTATCAATATTTATGAAGTCTACGGAGATCATCTCTCCACTGCTAATAGCCTCATGGCTTCCCTTCGGACAGTTTTGGCTCCAAATCTCACCAATGAGTTGAAATTACAGTATCTGTATACCTTGGATGACGGTCGACCCAATGCCCAGCTCCCCAGCCAAAACATCCCGCGGGCGATTGTTCAAAATGTGCAATCCCAAGTGAATGATCGGACGGTGAACACCAATATTCAGCTTGGTGGTCAGCGATTCTTGCCTGAGCGATTTGAATCCCACGTCTATCAGTTGGTCAACAACCTTTACTACAATAAGGGAAAAACCAACTTCACCTTTGGGATGGACTTATTGCTGAACAATCTTACCTCCTTGGCTACCAGTGAATTCAATGGACGATTCTTCTTTACCGGATTGGATAATTTTGACAACCTGAGACCCTTTCGCTATGCCAGGGAAGTGGCTTTGACCGATCCTACAGTCCAGCAAAAAATATTCGGTGGCGGTGTGTATGCCCAGGCTGATACCGATTTGGGGAGAGGCATGAGTTTGGTTTTGGGACTTCGTGGGGATTACACAGGCTATCAAAATGCTCCAAACTTTAATCAAACCGTCTTTGATGAGCTGGGTCTGCGCACCGATGTGAAAACCAATGCCTTTCAAATCCAGCCCCGATTCCAGTTTACCTGGGATATCAATGAAAAACAAACTGATGTGATCCGTATCGGTGGCGGGATTTTTGGTTCTGCGCTGAACAACTACACCGACGTTAACAACCTGCAATTTGACGGGACTAAAATTGTCGCTGTCGACATCACCGGAGCCAATGTGCCTACTCCTGATTTTGTGGCCTACAGAAACGATCCCAGCACTGCACCGGGTGTGGATCTTTTAACTCTTCCGGGAGTATCTCCTGTCACTACCATCAATATGAACAGTGAAGATTTGAAGGTCCCCACAGTTTACAAAGGAAATGTGATGTACAATAAAATCATCAACAACCGAATCAGATTGGGTGCAAATTTCATTGCCTCCATCGCCCGAAACAATTACATGTATGTGGACAGAAATATGGTGGATGATCCGTATTTCCGTCTGGCCAACGAAGGAAACCGGGGTGTTTTTGTGCCAGCAGAAACGATAAGCACGACCAATGGGAATGCAGACTGGACCAAAGGCAGGAAAACCACCGAGTTGGGTCGGGTTTTGGAGCTGGTAAGCGAAGGCCGAAACAACACCTTCACGGTAGTCTTGGATGGGACCTTCCGCTACTACAGAGACGGGCAGATTACCGCAAGCTACACTTGGAATGATTCCAAAGACAACACCTCTTACAATGGAAACGTGGCAAACAGTGCCACGCTGTTTCAGGCGGTGATAGATGATCCGAGAGACCTTTCCAGAATGAGCTACAGCAATGGACAATTTAGAAACAAGGTAGTGCTCTATGGTACTTTGCCTACGTTCAAAGGAATCACTGTGGGGGTCCGGTATTCTGGCCTGGGAGGCACCCGCTATTCGATGATTGTCAATGGGAATGTCAATGGGGATTTTGTAAATACCAACGATCTGGCTTTCGTATTTGATCCCAATGATCCGGGAATGTCCGAGACTATGGCAGCTGGCATGCAGGAGATTTTGGACAATCCGGACAATCTTTCCAGAGAGTACCTGCTGAGAAGTTTGGGAAAAGTGGCGGAAAGAAACGGGGGTGAAAATGGCTTTTTTGGCTTTTGGGATATTCGCGTGGCCAAGAAATTTTTCCTCAACGGAAGCAAACGATCCGGCTTTGAATTGGGTGCCGATATCTTCAATGTCGCCAATATGCTGAACAAGGAATGGGGAACTTCCAAAAACCTGGGAAATCAGACCCTGATGACCCTGCGAAACTTTGACCCTGTCAATCAGCAGTACGTCTATCAGTTGAATCCCAACGTTGGGGTAGCCAATCCGGGTGGGACTCCGTTTCAGGTCCAGATCTCCGGTAGAATTTTCTTCTAATCCACTCACCTAAAAGAAGCTCGACTCATCCTGCAATCCATGAGTCGGGCTTTTTCTTTAAGATTCTTCTTATGCAAAAACCAACTTCATTTTCAAAAAAGCTTTTTCTATTCTGCCTTCTTTTGGTAGGAATAGGTGTTGTAAAAGCCCAAAATCGTCCGAGTCAACATGTAGTATTGATTTCCATCGACGGGTTTAGGCCGGATTTTTATCTGGAAAAAACCTGGCCCGCTCCCAATCTTCAGGAAATGGCCGATCAAGGCGCAAGAGCAGAGGGAGTTACTGGAGTTTTTCCTTCGGTGACCTACCCATCTCATACGACCATTGTCACGGGAAGAAAGCCCGCAGATCACGGGATATATTACAATGCTCCTTTCGAGCCGGAAGGACAGACCGGGAGGTGGTATTGGGAAAGCCAAAAAATACAGGTCCCTACGCTTTGGGATGCGGTCAGGAAAAATGGACTGAAAAGCGCGTCCTTCATCTGGCCGGTTTCGGTGGATGCCCCGATAGATTACAATCTACCCGAATTTTGGAGTCTGGAAGAGGGTTTTGGCCGAATCGAGCCCATGCGGCAAAAAGAAACACCTAAAGGCTTTTTGGCCGAACTGGAAAGGGAAGTCTTGGGAAAGCTCAACGAGCGTACCTTCAACGGTGATTTCCTCAACCGGGAAGATCGCATCGGAGAAATGGCAGGGTACGTTTTAGAGACTTACAAGCCTAACCTGATTACCCTTCACCTGATTGCCACGGATCATTTTCAGCACGTGGAGGGAAGAGATGGTCCTATGGTGCGAAAGTCCCTGGCTGCCACGGATCGGGCTATAGGGAAAATCAGGGAAGCCGCAGAACGGGCCGGTATCCTGGAGCAGACTACATTTATCATCACCGGAGATCATGGTTTTGTCAATATTCATACCTCAATCAGTCCTAATGTATGGTTGGTTGAGGCTGGATTGATGGAAAATCAAGCCAATCGTGGACAATGGAGGGCAGCTTTCCACACGAGCGGAGCTTCTGCATTTTTGCATCTTAATGATCCACAAGACCAAGATGCCGTCGAGCAGGTAAAAAATGTACTGGAAAACCTTCCCGAATCCCAAAAGAAACTGTTTAGGGTCTTGGAACGGGAGGAATTGAGAGCCGCTGGTGCAGATCCTAATGCAGCCTTGGCATTGGCCCCGATTCGGGGAGTTTCCTTTTCTCCATCCAGTCAGGGTTCGGTCCTAAAACCTGCCAAAGGGGGGACTCATGGGTTTTTTCCTGATTTTGATGAAATAGAAACGGGTTTTATTGCTTTTGGCGCAGGAATCCAGGCAGGTGTGGAAATTCAGGAAATGGGGCTTGTAGACGTAGCTGCGGTGGTGGATTACCTGCTGAATCTGGGAATGGACCTCCCCGAGAGTACGCTTTACCCGGGAATCAAAAAATGACTTAATACCAAAGAAAAATTGCCCTAAGGCCACAAATAGATGAGTAAAAGTTATGCCTCAACTAAAAAAAAACCGTCGAATTTTCGATGGTTTTTTTAGTTCTTGGCTGTTTTCCTCCTGGGAGTTGTTGGGTAGAGTAGTTCTTTGACCGCTTTGGAGGCAGTCTGTCGGGTCATTCCACTGAGGTCTGCGATATCCTGAAGGGTCAACAATTGGGTCAGAGAATAGTGCTTTCCCTTGGTATCTACAAGCTGTCCTTGGAACTGGGCTAGAATTCTCCTGACTTTCTCTCCGGTATCCAGGCTCCGGACAGCAAACAATCTCTCCTCAGCCCGGCACCATCTTCGGACCAGCTGACGGGAAAACCACTCAGAAGCAGCCGGGATATGGGTACAGGTATGTTTGAAAAACTGCGCATCGTATTGTCTCAGTCTTACGCCGGTCAGGGTTTTGGCAAACTCCGAAAACTGACCATTGAGGTATTGCAAATTGCCGAAAAAATCCCCCGGCTGAAGGATGTCATAGCAGACCTCTTCTCCCAAAGGAGAATAGGTACCAATCCTTACTGCACCTTGGATGATTTCAAAAATGGGAGTGATCCGCTGTGGAGGACGGTAAAGAAATATCCCCCTTTCGACCTCAGACTCCAAAAAGTGAATAGGAAAGCTCCCTCCTTCATTCCCCTCCAAAACCTCCAAAAAGTCTAAGTCCATGTGTTAACCAATTTTTCGTGGCTCCTTCCATTTGCTAATCTCCGTATAGGAAAATCTCCTTCCAATTCCCAGAGACAATGATAATGGGAAATTAATACTGCGTAAACACAAATTTAATCCACCGTTTTCTGGACCTCCTGGCTAGTCCTGCAAAGAAATGAACCTACTTGTAGGATGGAACCTCGCTATCTGGAGGATAAATCAAGCTCGGGAAAGTATTTTGGAAAATTTTTGATAAAAAATCTCGATCCCTAGGAAGGCCTACTTGGGGATAAGGTTTGCTTCTAGGGTTTCAGAAGCCCTACAGTCCCGGAAAAAGCTGATTTTTTCAATCTGGAAACATTTTTACCCGGTATTGGAAACGATTTTACCCAGTGTTTTCCTGTCGGTTTTCTGAGCTTTGGACAGAAAAAAAGTCGGTTGAAGCTATGGAACTACCTCATGATACCCATAAGAAAAAAATGAGAAAATCTCTGATGAGGGAGATTCTATTCGGTTTGCTATTCTTGGTTTTTCTCATGGTGCTGGTCTTAATTCTTTGATCCTAAACAAATCCAATATTTATGATAGGCCCGATCTACAGACTTTTCCTGATTTTCATTTTTGGGTGTATGGTCAACTTTGCCAATGCCCAAATTACCCTCACAGGACAAGTGCTTGACCAAGAAACAGGACAACCGCTCATCGGCGCAGCAGTCCAGGTCTCAGGCACAGCGATTGGCGTGGCTACGGATTTGGATGGCAGATTCCAGTTTATTTATCCTAAGTCAGGTGAGGTCAGTATTACGCTTTCATTTTTGGGCTATGAGAAGCTCACTTTGCCTGTATCTGCTAGGAATGGTCAGGCGGATTTGGGGACAATATTCATGGTCAGTAGCATGTCCAGCCTGGAGACCTTTACTGTGAGGGCCAGTCTTGAGGGTCAGCAAAGGGCATTAAATCAACAGCGTACGGCAGATAATATCAAAAATGTGATTTCTGCGGAATTGATGGGTCGATTTCCTGATCTCAACGTAGCCGAATCCATGCAGCGAATTCCAGGCATCAATATTCAGCGGGACAAGGGAGAAGGATCTACAGTGAGCATAAGGGGTACACCCCAGCATTTTACGACCATCCAAATCAACGGGGAGCAGATTCCCAGCGTGCAGCAAAATGGCAACCGAAATGAAGCTTTGGATTTGATTCCAGCAGATCAACTCGCAAGCATGGAAATCACCAAAGCTCCTACGCCAGATATTGACGGGGATGCAATTGGTGGAGTGATCAACCTGAAAACTCCGGTAGCACGGTCCTTGGATCCCTCTGTTTCGGCAGATTTGGCTTTAGGATACAATGACCTTTCCGGTGGGCTGAATGGTATCGGAAAGCTAAAGATGGGCAAGCGATTCTTGGCAAATGATCAAGTTCCTGAAGGAAGGATGGGGCTGATTTTGGGGGGAAGTTACTACAGTACTGATAATTCGGAAGACCGGACCGACGCGACTTGGCTCGGAATACCCAGACCGATCAGTGAACTGGACCGAGACACCCTTGTGATGGGAAACTATCAATACAGAAGGACTCAAAACAACAGGGAGCGAATCGGTGCCACACTCACCCTGGATTACAGATTCAGTGAAGATTCCGAGCTAATTTTCAATTATATGTACAATAGGCGGTCGGATGAAGACCTTAGAAACAGGCTTCGATTTGACATGGATCGATCAGGTGCCAGATTCATAAGCTTGGACTCTATTGTTGGAGGAAGGGCGAGAAGAGATATTGATGTATTTGACGAAGTGAAAACAAATCAATCCTTTAATCTTCAAGGAATTCATCAGGCTGGTAGACTTAAAGTGGATTGGGGAGCTTATTATACATTTTCGAATAGGACCTATGAATCCCAAAGAGGAGATTTTGCCAGAGATGAAATTGGGATTGTAATAGATAGTCCCAATGGAATTTATTCCCCTAGGCCTGCTTTCAGGACCGCAGCAGAATTCCCTTCAGTTTATGATCCTTTTTTATTCGGCGACTTCAGAAGGTACGAGGAGGACTTTGAAACGACCGATGCGACAAATCTGGTAGGGAAAGTTGACCTTCGATATGATTTCTCTCTGGCTGGAAAATTCCCGGTATATCTTAAAGCAGGCGGTAAATACAGGACCCAGACCAATGATAAATTTCGGCAAAATAGGGTACTTCGAATCAATGACCCCAATAACCTGGTCAATGAAGAAGAAAGTTTTCTTCGTTCCATGTCCGGAAGTGAGCCCATTTCTTTTTTGGACACCGACTACCGCTTTGGTCCCCTGCTAGGCAGAAATCAATTTCAATCATATATCCAATCCATCCGTCGGTTTCAGACCTCCAGTGATGATGCCTGGGACGCGCTTCGTCTTTCGCTCAATGACACCTATCAAGCCAGTGAGGACATCACGGCTGCCTACCTCATGGGAAGGGCTCAACTAGACAAACTCATGGTATTGGCGGGAGTTCGTTGGGAGGATAACCGGGTCCGATATGATGCTTTTGAGGTTTTTCGTGTTGGAACCAATGTGACTGGAGACCCGATTTCCGGGGGGACAGACTATTCTTTTATCCTTCCCAATCTTCATCTCAAGTATTCCTTGGGTACTTTTCAGGCCTTGCGTTTTTCGGCTGTATACAATTACGCCCGTCCCAACTTTGTAGACATTGTCCCTTTTGTGAATTTTGATGCAGATGCCATTACTCTCACACTTGGTAATCCCGACTTGAGTCCTGCCAAGGCATTCAATTTGGATTTGATGTTTGAAAATTACTTTGAGAACGTAGGGATCTTCTCGGTTGGATTGTTTTACAAGGCCATAGACAAGTTCCAGTTTAGTCGGATTGATCCTTCCTTGTCCGAAGATTTTCCCGGATACCCAAGCACGCAGGGCTTTAGATTCAGACAAGAGCAAAACGGAGAAAATGCCAAGGTGGGTGGAGTCGAAGTGAATTTTGTAAGGGCTTTGGATTTCCTTCCAGGTGTACTTCAAAACCTGAATTTGGACGCCAATTATACTTTTGCGGCCTCGGATGCCTTCACCCAGGACCGAACAGGTATTGCCCTCCCCGGTCAGGCACGTCACACCTTCAATACCTCACTTTCCTTCGATTACAAAGGCTTCTCTGCGCGGGTAATGGGCAATTACAATGGCACTTTTGTCAGTTCTCTTGCCTCTCAGGCTCAGGATGATATTTTTCAAAAGGATCGGTTTCAGGTCGATGTCAATGCTTCCTATGTACTTTCTGACCGATGGAGGATCTACGGAGAGTGGGTCAATGTAAACAATGCAGCAAGTATCCAATACCAAGGAGATATCAGCAGACTCAGTAGGGTAGCTTATTTTGGATGGTGGACCCGGATTGGAGTTGGCTTTAAACTTTAATGTCATGATGAACAGGTCTTACCATATTCTCCTTCCAGTGATTCTCTTCTTTTTTTCCTGTGACCGAGAAAGCGATTTTCCCTATCCGGGTCCCCAGCTCGAGGTGGATTACCAAGGAAACCCGACCATTATCCAAGAACCCGGTAATGAAGTGCTGATGGAGTTTTTCCTTCAGGCTTCGGCAGGTTTGCAGGAATTTTCTGTAAGGATAGGCTCAGAAGAAGTGGAGCGGCTGAATTTTATGGATGAGTTTTCCAGTAGATACAGTTTCCGGTTTGAGATTCCATCAAGTGCTGAGAATGGAGATGTATTCCCGCTTGTTTTTGAGTTGGAGGACAGGCAGCAAAGAAGCAGCACGCTAGCCTATGAAGTCTTGGTCCAATCCACCTTTGAAGAGACCATTCAGCAGATAGGAGGAAAAGAAGTTACCCGACTCAAAGGAAGGCTCAATAGAGACTATGAAATGGTATCTGAAACCCTCTATCTCATCGATAGTACGTTTTCCATCGAGAGCAATTCCACCCTAAGGATAGCAGCAGGGACAGAAGTGTATTTCAAAGTTTATCCAGAGGAAACCCTTCTTTCCAGATTGGTCATCACCAGAGGATCAAAAATAGAGGCTAGAGGTACGCCGGAGCACCCGATAGTTTTTTCCAGTGAGCAAGTCCTTTTGGGGCAAATACCCACGCCTGCAGACTGGGGAGGGATTTTTATCTATGGAAACGCTCCCAGCAATCAAGGGGTCAATATTCTGGATGAAGGATTTCGGTATGGAGGCAACCAAGTCGGAGAAAACTCCGGGGTCCTCCGCTATGCCAGAATAGAGTATGCGGGAAAAAACGGAAACCATGGCCTTCACCTTTTTGGAGTGGGATCTGGAACTACCTTGGATCACATTCAGGTATATGATAATGAAAACATTGCCTTTAGAATCAAGGGAGGGAATGTTTCCCTGAAATGGATCGCTGCTATCCGCCACGGTGGTTATGGGATTTGGGCCGAGCACGGTTGGCAGGGTAGAGGTCAGTTTTGGATTTTTCAAACCGACCGAAGAGCTACTTTGGTACCGATCAATTTTTGGAATCAGGCTCGCTCCATAGAGATGCGAAATGACGAATCTTTTTTTCTCAATACTCCTAGGACTACATTTCAGATTACCAATGTCACCTCCATTGGCAATGGCTTTGAAAGCGTCCAAGCTTCTGGCACCCGTCGGGGAATCCGCATCCGAAGAGGCGCCACAGGAATCCTGCAAAACTCCATAACGGCATTTTTTCCGGATGAGGGAATCCGGGTAGAGGACCTTGACCTGTCCGAATTAGGGCAAAGTATGCAATTGGGCAATGCCAGATCTTTTGGCAACAGAATCAACTATGCCCAGGAGGCAGAATCCTTTTTTGAGCAAAATTCAAGCTACGGAGTCAATCAGAATGCAGTGGCTGGAATCAGCCTAAGTTCATTCGTGGGCTCAGTACCCTCTTCTTTCAACCCGGCCACATTGGGGAATTTCTTCTCATCAGCTCCTTACATCGGTGCAGTGGAAAGTGCTGAAAACGACTGGACAAGTGAAGGGAACTGGTTTAAAAATCTAGACGGCACCATCAGATGATTCATTTAACTAATCCATATAAATCATGAAAAATCAAGTTAAGTATTCATTCCGGCTTTTTTTGGCCCTAATCGTGTGCTCAGGCCTAGGGTCCTGTGGCGAAGACGAACCTCCTGTATTTTCAGCTCCTGAGCTTTCCCTGGCCGGTTCGGAAAATATCCTTGTTAAAGTTGGAGAGGTTATACCTGTCACGATCAATTTCACTGCCGAAGGTGGAGCCAAAGAACTCGTCGTGTACAGAGATGGTGGAGTGCTTGAGGTGGTTCCTTTGACACCTGAGGCTACATCAGTGACCTATACCAATCAGACCGTACCGCTTACCGCTTTGGAAGGGGAGCAGTTTCAGTATGAGTTTTCCGTGGTCAATACTCAAGACCTGGAGTCCAGCCGAGTTGGGCTTACAGTGAGTGCAAGGCAGTATGATTTGGTGACAATAGGGGGGCAAGAGCTTTATGAAGTTTTCCCTCCTGAAGATGGAGTGATCCCTTCAGGAACGGAATTGAGGTTTGTGACCGGAAGGAATTACCTTTTTCGGGGAAGTTTTTTCTTGGCTGCAGGCAACACGTTTACCGTTCAGTCAGGAGTGACCCTGTATATGGATTCAGAAGCAGAATCCCCCATCACCATTGAGTTGGGAGAAGGTTCCACAGCGGCCGTAGTGGGCACTGCCAGCAGCCCGGTCGTGATGACCTCTTCTGCCACATTAGGAGGAACTCCTACTGCAGGTGATTGGAACAGATTCCGCTTGAATGGCAGTGTCAATTCACAAATCCGATACCTCAGGACTGAATTTGCCAATGAAGGCTTGAGAGTTTCCGATACGGATGATTCAAATACTATTGAGTATGTGCAAGTGATGAATACCGGGGAAGAAGGCTTCTACATCACCAATGGCAATGTTAATTTGAAATATCTCTATTCACTCAATGCCGGAACTGGGGGCTTCAGAATAGGTGACAATTACGAAGGAAATCTTCAATTCCTCATCGCCCAGCTCTCAGAACGCTTTGATGAGGCCACAGAATTGGAAATCAGAGAAACAGCCAAGCCCACTATCAGCAATGTAACCTTGATTGGCCCCGGCGTAGATACTCAGAATACCCATGGTGTCCGCCTTCGCTCAGCCAGTGAGGGGAAAATTTACAATGCTATTGTTGCTTCTTTTCCAAGGAGAGGGTTGAGAATGAACGACAATGTGGTGGTGAATGGACTTGAGGGACCTACGGTTTTTGCTTATTCTTTCATTTTTGATGTTCCTACGGATCCTTATCGGGATGATACCTCCAATGGTAATCCTTTCAGGGGATTTCTAGATGAAAACGGAGAATTTCAAAATCCTTTTTTCAATAACGTGACCGGATTTGAAGAGGGTAACCCGATTTTGACCGCTATCCCTGGAATCGGTACCAATGCATTCATTCCTGATTCAGAGGTTGTTTCTGATTTTAATCCGACTGCTTTGGGATCCTTTTTCACGGCTGCTCCTTATGTAGGAGCGGTGACATCAGAGCAGAATGATTGGACCAGAGGATGGACCAAAAATCCTGACGGATCGATCAGATAAATGAAAAACAGACAAGTACGCTGGGTTAATTGTTAAGAAAAGAGGCCGTTGGTTTCCCTTCGGCTTCTTTCTTTTTCTTTTCATATCCTGTTCATTAATTCATGAAAATCATTCTTGCTGTCGTTCTTTTCCTGGTGTCAGGGGGCTTAGTGGGCCAAACACCTGCTCAGCAGACACCTCCTGGGATCACTCAAATTGAATATAGGCCGGGTGCAAGGCCAGACCGGATCGTATTGACCATTACAGGTGATCCCTTACATCAACGTACCGTTACCTGGAGGACCAATGGGGAATCTGGCATTTTGCAGTTGGCTTCTACCTCTTCAGATGCTGAGTTTTACAAGAAAGATCATGCTTACACCTCCATGACTCATTCCTATTCTACCTTTTCGGGAGATTTAGCTGTTTACCATCGGGTGGATTTGGATAGCTTGGTAGCTGACTCCTGGTATAGTTATCGTGTGGGAGACGGAAGCTTTTGGTCGGAGTGGTTTGATTTCAAAACCACTGGGGATAATTCCAATGAATCCTGGGAGATGGTTTTTTTGGGAGATGCTCAAAACGACTTGTATTCGACCTGGTCAAGGGTATTCAGAGCTGCGATGAAAAAAGCACCCGATGCCGAATTGGTCCTTCATGCTGGAGATTTGATCAATCATTCTCTCAATGATTATGAATGGGCAGAATGGTTTTACGCTGGCGGGCCATGGTTTGCGGAGTATCCCCAGCTTGCTGTTCCCGGCAATCACGAATACATCAAAAACGAGGAAGGGGTCAAACTGGGTATTTCACCTCTTTGGGGCGCTCAGTTTAATTTTCCGAAAAATGGCCCGGAAGGCTTGGAGGATCAAGCGTACTATCTGGATTACCGTGATGTACGCTTTATCGCCCTTGACTCTAACGGTGAATTGGAAAAGCAAACGCGTTGGCTGAAGCAAATTCTTCAAGAAAATCCTCAGAAATGGACCGTGGCCATGTTTCATCACCCTGTGTTGTCCGGTGCCGAAGACCGGGTTAATGAGGGGGTGCTCAACTTTTGGAAACCAATTTTGGATAGTATGCGGGTGGATTTGGTGCTTCAGGGCCATGACCATGTCTATGCCCGGGGCAATGAGGCTGATTCGGGTTTGGGAAAATGGAACGAAAATTCAGGGACCATGTATGTAGTGGCAGTGAGCGGCAGAAAAATGTATGAATTGGGAAAACTCAACTGGATGCAGCAAAAAGCTCAGAACACGCCAACCTATCAGGTGATTCGATTTGCTGAGGACAGGCTGGAGTTTAAAGCGTATTCTTGGGATCATCGGATTTTTGACCAATTTGTACTGATAAAAAATCCGAATGGACCCAACCTCCTTGTAGATAATCCATGAACTCAAAACAGCTCCTTCTATTCTTCTTTTTGGCTTGGGGTTACGGATTATCGGCACAGCCCACCGGTTTTTTGGTGAAGCACGATTCCGAAACCTTGAAGGTAGCCACGGCTGACCCGACTATGGAATGGACTTTCAATGAGTATTCCGGATTCTGGTCGTTGACTGAGGTGAAATTAGATAGCAGTAATGCCTCCCAAGGATTTGAAATGGGAATTCCTGAATGGGGGCAAGGAAAACTTAGGATTGCAAATCCTTTGGAGATAGGTGATTTTGAGCTCAGCAACTCCCAAAAGAAAGGGCTTTCTATTTCCCGAATGCTCGAATATGAAAAGCTTACAATCAGGCAGGAGCTGCGTTTTTATCCCAATGTCCCTGTCTTCTCTGTTCATTGGTATTTTAAAGGGAGTTTGGTAGGGGTGGATTGGGTTCCGGTCAAGACAGGCAACGGCATGCAGGAAAGTCTTCCTGCTTCTGACTCTAGTCCGGGTTTTCTTTTCCATCTGAAATTTCCCTCCTCCCATTGGGAGATGGAGACCGTGCAGTTTAGGGAGTCCACAGATCATCACAATGAGCCTGTTACCAGGAGGACTTTTTCTCCATTTTGGAAGCAGGTCTTCTACGAAGGCAACCTCCTTCTGGCAAAAAACCTGGAGCATAAACCTTCATTTTTTCTTCTCAAATATTCTCCTCATTCCCATGCTCAATCCTTTTACCCGGGATTTGATTTTTCGGTTTCGAGTACTGGTGCAAAGGTATGGTCCACAGGAGTCAATCCGGATACAATAGGCCCTGAATGGGCAGAAAGCTACCCTGTGTTTGTGGGTTTGTCTTCGGGGGAGGACTTGGAAATGCACCTGATCCAACTTCAGATGCAGGTAGCAGCTCGGACTGTTTTTGAAAGTCCCCTTCTGCTTGCCAATACCTGGGGAGACCGGTCGAGAGATAGTCGAATGAATGCTGACTTTATTCGAAGCGAACTGGAAAAAGCAGCTCGATTGGGGATCAAAGTAGTTCAGCTGGACGATGGCTGGCAGGCAGGACTTTCGAAAAACTCAGCCCAAAAGTCAGGACAAAAATGGGATGACTGGAAGAAAGAGGATTGGGAGGTACATCCGGAACGTTTTCCGGAAGGATTGGATCCTTTGATCAATTATGCTAGGGAGAATGGACTTGAATTGGGGATTTGGTTTAATCCCAGCAAAGTCAATTCCTATATCCATTGGGAAAGAGATGCAGATATCATCCTGAGCATTTACAGGGAATATGGAGTTCGGCAGTTTAAAGTTGATGGATTGGAAATTCTCGATCGTCTCAGCGAGGTGCGTATCCATCAGCTTTTGCAAAAAGTAAAAAGGGAGTCCCAGGGGAAAATCAATTTTAATCTTGATGTGACGGCCGGAAATCGCTTGGGATTTATCCAAAGCCAAGCCTATGGTCATATTTTTATGGAAAATCGCTACACGGATTGGGGGAATTATTACCCGCACCTTACCCTTAAAAATCTTTGGAATCTGGCTCATTTCATTCCTTTACAGGCCATACAGGCGGAATTTTTAAATACGGACCGCAATCCCAATGTCTATCCCGAATCTGATTATCTGGCCCCTCAAAGGATAGGACTCAGGTATGCTTTTTGGGTAGCAGCCATGGCACAACCTCTGGCTTGGATGGAACTAAGTGGTTTGAGTGCTCCAAATGAAAGTATCTTGAGAAGCTCCTTGTTGGAATTTTCCAAATTCGCAGAGGAATTCCAGCGAGGTGTGATTCGGCCTATATTGCAGGAACCCAACGGATTTTCATGGACTGGATTTAGGTCTTGGAATGAACAAACCAACCGGGAAATCTATGTGGTATTCAAAGAAAAAAGCGAAAATGAAACCCAAGAACTCCTTGTGGAACGTGGTCGTCCGCCCAGGTTGTTGTTTTCTACTGATTCCCAAGCAAAGTTGGATTGGATGGGGCCTGGTAGCGTTCAGGTAAGCATGCCCAAGCCTTTCCAAATTCTTGTATTTTCTTTGGAATCAGATCCAAACCCATAACATTCATTATGCTGGAATCAAAAGGTGTATCTCTCGGCTTTTGCCTTTTTTTGGCTTTCGGACTGATTGTTCAAACCTTCGCTCAGGTATTTAATCCTAAGTTTGAGCATATTGGGATTCTTCAGGGGCTTTCTCAAAGTACCGTGTTGAGCTTGCTTCAGGATCGGGAGGGTCAGATTTGGATCGGGACTAGGGATGGTTTGAATCGATACAACGGCTATGAATTTGAGGTATTTAGGCATCGCGTGGACGATCCGGAAAGTATCTCCGGCAATACCATATTAGATATCAAATCTGACCAAAAGGGAGATATCTGGCTGGTGACAGAGAATGGACTTAGTGTCCTTCGACCTGATTTAGGTCAATTCAAAAACTATCGATTACCACCTAATATTTTTCAAACCTCCGACTTTCAGGTGGTTTATATTGACATCAAGGATCGGATTTGGGTAGGGGGAAGAGAGGGGCTTTTTTGGTTTGATCCACAGCGGGAGGAATTTCAAGCCATCACTTATGAATCCAGCCCACTCAATTTGGTAAGTTCTATGGCAAGTGCTGAAAATGGGCAGATGTGGTTTGGGACGACACGCTTTGGGTTGTACTTCTGGGATGAGCAAGAAGCCCGGCTGAGAAAACTAAATACTCCATTGAGTGGACAGCCTACTAGTAGCAGGATAGAAGCTTTGTTGGTAGAAAAGGATAGAATCGTGGCAGGTACCTATGGTTCTGGTCTCATTGAATTGGGTAAAAATGGAGAAATCCAAAGAATTTGGTCAAAGGAATCTTCCCAATTTCCCCTGTCCAACAACAATATCCGCTGCCTGCTTTCCGATCAACAGGGTAATCTTTGGGTTGGGACATTTGATGGACTCAATTGGATCAGCGCAACCGGAAACCTTGTCCAGGTGAACTACCGGGAAGGTGATCCTAAAGGTCTTTCTCATTCCAGTGTAAGGGCGCTGATGAGAGATCGAAAAGGATCAATCTGGGTGGGGACCTATTTTGGAGGGATCAATTTGTATGATAATCTACTCAACCGATTTGATCATTATTACCATCTTCCTGGTAACTTCTTCAGTCTGAGCTACAACGTAGTGGGGAGTTTTGCGGAATTGCCTTCGGGAGAAATCCTCATTGGAACAGAAAGAGGCGGAATCAATTATTTGGATGGGGAATCCAAAAGGCACCGTTACGACCCAAATTCTCAGGAAACAGTCAAATCCATATTTTCAGATAACCGGGGAAAAATCTGGGCAGGAATATTTCGAAAGGGATTGGCAGAGGTAAGGTCCAACCCTCCGTTTTTTAAACCTATCCCAATCAAAGATTCCCAGGGCATCCCAATGCTGAATCAAAGCATAATCAATGACATCCTGGAGGCGGGTCAGGATTCCCTTTGGCTGGCTTTGGACAATGACGGAGGGCTTCACCTTGTCCATACTCAGGAAGGAACATTGAAGAGTTTTCCGGGAAGAGAGGCCTTGCACGAGTTTTTGGGAAATACGCCAGTCAAGAGCATTTGGCATTCGGGAGAGTCGATTTTTATGTCCACCATGGGCAAAGGTTTAGTCAGATTCCACACCCAAACCGGAGAGTGGACTTCATGGACAGAATTTGAGCTTGGTCAGAGACGGATTTCCGCTCTTGAGGTCCACCATATCATGGAAGATGGGAAAGGAAGATTTTGGCTCTCTACCAATGGGGAAGGTGTCTTGGTGTTAAACTCCGAATTCCAGGTACAAATGCACCTGCATTTGGGCAATGGACTATTAAACAATATCGTGTTGGGGGTGATGGAGGATAAAAACGGAGAAATCTGGGTGGTCGGAATCAATGGACTCAATCATTTCATCGAAAAATCTCAAACCTTCCGAAATTATGGTATAGGAGCGGGATTTCCTCTTGAAGAGGTGAATGAGGGAGCTTTTTTCAGGGATAGCCGGGGGAGGTTTTTTATCGGGGGAAACAACGGCTATGTCTATTTTGATCCGACAGAAATTCACCCAAATAATTTTGTCCCTCAGTTGGTTTTCACTGGCTTGAGTATTTCCAATAAGGAAGTTCTGCCAGGTGATGGGACCGGCATCCTTGAAAAGGCTGTCAATCAAACCGATATTCTCACGCTGGACTATTCTCAGTCGGTGATTACTTTAGAATTTGCCGCATTGAATTTTGTCCGTCCCGAAAACAACCAATACGCATACATGCTGGAAGGCTTTGATGAGGATTGGGTCATGGCTGGCAATCGCCGTTCGGCCACCTATACTTCACTTCCTGAGGGGGGATATAGATTTTTAGTCAAGGGATCCAATAATGATGGAGTGTGGAATGATGAGCCGATTGCATTGAAGTTGGTTATTCGTCCTCCATTTTGGAGAACTTGGTGGGCATATTTAAGTTATGGGGTTTTGATCGTATCCGGATTCTGGTTTATCCGGCACAATGCCATTCGAAGCGCACAATTAAAACACAATTTCAAGCTTGAACAGCTGGAGCGAAAAAAATGGAAGGAGATCCATGACTTGAAATTAAACTACTTTATCGATGTATCCCATGAATTTAAAACGCCTCTCACGCTAATCATCAATCCCTTGGAGGAACTTTTGGGAGGCAAAGAAAAAGATTCTTGGGTAAAAGATCAGTTAAAAATCAGCTATTTCAACGCCAAACGCCTTCAACTTTTGGTAAACCAAATACTCGAGATAAGGGAAATCGAAACGGGACATTCCAAACTCAATACGAACCCTCTTTTTCTGAGAAGTTTACTTGAGGATGTAATTGATAGCTTCAAAGCCTTGGCCGATCGGCGTAAAATTAAGCTAATCAGTGACTTGGACTCCCTTCCAGAAGTCCCTTTGTTGATAGATCAGGATAAAATCGAAAAGATACTTTTCAATTTGCTGTCTAATGCATTCAAATTTACTCCCGAAGGGGGAGAGATTCGGCTTATGGCCAGGAGGCTTACAGGGCAAGTATACCAATTTGAAATTTCTGATTCCGGAGAAGGCATCCCTGCCGAGGAATTGCCAAAGGTTTTCGATCGATTCTTTAAAAAACACAACAATAGCCATGGAGCCGGAATAGGTCTTTCGCTTACCAAATCGCTCATTCAAGTCATGGGAGGAAAAATCCATGCCTATTCTCAGCTTGGAAAAGGCAGTAGTTTTCTCCTTGACATTCCATTTGAATCCTCTCAAGAGACAGTATCTGCCAAGCTTCCATTTATTAAACCTTTACCCATGGACTATCAGGAGTCGTGGACGGAATCTCAGGTTTTGGAGGAGCAGGAGGAGGAGCAAGAAGAAGGCATCCTTCTATTCGTAGAAGACAATGCGGACTTGAGAAAATATTTTAAAGAAAACTTCAAAAAAGATTTTAAAGTGATCACTTCCAAAAATGGACTAGTAGGTCTCGAGAAAGCAAGAAAGAAAAATCCTGTCCTGATCGTCTCTGACGTTATGATGCCTGAAATGGACGGCTTTGAGTTTTGCCACAGGATCAAATCCAGTCCAGAGACAAGCCATATTCCGGTCATTTTGTTGACTGCCAAGGATTCTCAACTCAATAAGCTGGAGGGACTAAGTCTAGGTGCAGATGACTATCTGTCCAAGCCTTTCAATTTATTGGAGCTAAAAGCAAGGATAAAAAACCTGGTTGCGAACAGAAAAGCAATTCATAAAAAGTATAGAGAATGGATGCTCAATCCCAAGGCAGCCGAAACCAGTCAGGGAAATCTCGATGATCAGCTCCTTTTGAAAATTCATCAAATCGTAGACAGCAAACTGGATCAGCCCAATCTAACTGTGGAATTCATAGGTCAGGAGATTGGGCTAAGCAGGGTGCATATTTTTAGAAAAATAAAGGCGCTGACTGGCTTGTCTCCCTCGGATTTGATCAAAAACTATAGAATTACCAAAGCTTGTGAACTGCTCAGTCGAGGGGATCTCAATGTTTCCGAAGTCGCCTATTCAGTAGGATTTCAAGATGTTCATTACTTCAGCAAAGTTTTTAGGAAAGTGAAGAAAATGAGTCCCAGAGCATTTCAGGAAGGGATAGTTTGAACCCAATTTGGTAATTGAGAAACCACCTTTTCAGGCAGAATTGGATTGAAAGTTTTGCGACCCTGATTGAATTCCTTCCTATTCCTTGCTGCTAGCAAAAGCTCAGAGATACTCCATGAGGTGCTTGATTGGCTGGGAGGAAAGAAGACCTATCGAAAGATCAAGATCAGAGGTAGATTAAAATGCTCTTGATCTGATTGGGCTCTATCCCCCTTATCAATACCCTCTCCACTCCAAATCTCCTTCCAGATAGGTCACTATCTCTGTGTTGGGAAGCATGGCTTTTACTTTTTCTTCTTCACTTGGGGGGTAATTATTTCCGTTGATAAAAAGATGCTTAAGCGTATCGGCCAGTTTGTAAAGGGTATCAGGGAATTTGGTAATCCTGTTTCTTCCCAAGATTAGGGTGTTTAAACTGGAAAGGTCTCCGATAGAGGCAGGGATTTCGGTCAGGTGATTGTAGATCATTCTGATATCCTTGAGCTTACTCAGTTTTCCGATACTCTCAGGGAGTGCCTCCAGCTTGCATTCATTGGCAACCAAAACTTCCAGATTGCTCAGGTTGCCGAGGCTTTCAGGAAGGAAGAGGATTTTCCCCCAAAGCGTCAGATATTTGAGATTAGTGAGGTTTCCAAAGCTTTCAGGAAGTCTTGTCAAGTTTACATGCAGGGAGACTTTCTCCAACTTTTTAAGATTTCCAAAGGATTCCGGAATGGTCTTCAAGCCCGTGGTATTTCCCAGAGAAAAGTCTTTTAAGCTACTTAGGCTTCCAAAGCTTTCGGGCAGACTGCTGTAGTCTCCGGAAAGCCACAAGGTCTGAAGTCGGCTAAGTTTTCCAATGTCCTCAGGCAACGTAGCCTCAGGTTGGGTGACTTTAAATGCACAAAACTCCAAAGCGGATAAGTCAGAAAAGGATTTGGGAACAGACTGAGAAAGGGTAGGTCCTCGGAAAGTTTGCAGATTTTTCAACTGCCCAAAGTTTTCCGGAAGTTTCTCGACCTCATTGAGGGATAATTCAAGGTAGTTCAGGCTACTCAACTCACCAAAGCTCTCCGGCAAATGGGTAAGTCCTGAAAATTCTAAATCCAAATATTTTAATTTTTTGAGATTTCCAAAGCTCTCCGGAAGTCTCCCCAGGTTGGGAACATAGTTGATAATCAAAGTATCCAGTTCTTGAAGATTCCCGATGTTTTCAGGCAGGCTGTGAATATTATTATGGGAAAGGCTGAGGAAGGTGAGCTGATGATAGCTTTTGGTGATTACCTCCGGGAATTTACTGATGGGATTGCCGGGAAGGATCAGCCGTTTTAAATGCTTCAATGCCTGCAGCTCAGGGAACTGCTCCATGTCATCGAATATCCAGGCCCTACCTATTCCCAGCATGGTGATTTCGATCACATCTCCGTTTTCATTTTCCTTGTAGTAATAGTGATTGTCCAAAATCTGCAACTCCTGCAAGGCCTCTTTTTGATGGTATTCTCCCGGAATAAATTCCAGTGTGTCTGAGGCAGAAGCACTTCCATACCAGGTGGTCCAGACGATTTTAATGGGGGTGTTTTCCAAAGCATAGACCCGAATGTTGGCATACTCATCCTCTGGCCTATAGCTACCCGTGCTAAATCCCTGAATATGATGATAATCTCCCAGGATGGTCCACTTGCCCCGATCGTATTCCAATCCGGATACATCCGTTCGGGTTTGGTAAAAATCTGCCCTCAACTCGGTGATTTGGGTTTTTAAGGGTGCAAAGGAAACTTTTACTGTGTCTTCTGTTTTCTTGTTGTCTTTCCACAACTCCCAAAGAAGCAGGTATTCTTCTCCCGGTAACCCATTGAAAACAGCTTTTGGGTTCGTTTCACCAGAAATGTAGACTTTGTCGTCAACCAGTCCACTCAGAATACTCCATTTTCCGTGTTCTTTGGGTTTGAGAGAATCGGCATTCAACCTGACCCAAAATTTGGTTTCATTGAGCATATCTTCTCCACCAAAAGTTGGGGGAGGGAGATCCACCGGAGGAGTTTCCTCTATTTCCTGGCAAGACCAAATGGCTGTACAAAAAAGAATTAGTAAGCCAAAAGATGTCCTTTTCATAGGATGTAGTTCTTATGGGGTTTTTAATCTGTTGGGCTGGGAATTTCAAAATAACCCCAAGGATCGGTTTTTATAAAGAGCAATTTCTCATCACAATCGAAAGCAATCATATTTTGTCTACTAGCTGCAATTCGAAAGCCCTCTTGATCCACTAAAAGATCATAACCATAGATACTGGTCGTATAATCCCCGTAGGATTTGCTCCATTCCTTTGATCGGTTGGCATCAAATTTCACTAATCCGAGTTTTCGTTGATAAGCATAAGCACTTTCCATTCCCACAGTAATTAATCCCCTATCGGGAGTCTCTCTTATCGAAAAGAAGTAGGAATGCTCGTCTACATGATCGAAAATCAGTTCTCCACTTTGATCTACTTCAAGGATTCGAGCTGCATAAGTTTGCGAGGGGCCTATGGAAGTTCCTCCAAAGACCAAATTCCCGTTATCCAGTTGGATGAGATAATAAGGAAGGTCGTGGTTGGTATCTCCGTAAGTTTTTTCCCAAAGAATCTCCCCGTTTAGATTAAGTCTTACAAGCCAAAAATCAATTTGATCACAATATCCTGAATTGGACTCTTCTTGGGTGCACCCATTGACTTCCTTTGATCCAATAATCCAAAGGTCATTTTCTTTGCCTGTAATTATTCTACTTATGGACCCTTCAAAAAACTTTTCCCATAGCACTTCCCCACTTGGGCTCAGCTTCATGATAATTCCTGGCTGGAATATATCAGGATTGTCGGAGTTGTAGTCGCCTATTAAATAAAATTCCCCATTGGCACTTTGGACTATATCTTTTATCTCCACTCCTTCAACCCCGATATTGAACCGCTCCATGTATTTCACCCAGATTTCATTGCCTTCGTGATCAAGATTAATCACATAGTGATTGCTGACGATTATCAGTCCTGATTCTGTTAAGTTTGCCCTTATTTCCCAAACGTTCCCATTCTCATAGGGATATGTTTTCATCCAGATAGGATTGCCTAAAGGGTCTATTTTAGCTACATAGTTGAAAAAATTTGAACCGTTTTCAGAGGTTTTTCCCACTGCCAAGAAATTTCCGTCAGGCGTTTCAAATAAATGCTGAATAAAGCCGGAAATACATTCCCGGTCCATGTGAAAATTCAAATACTTCAGAAAGGTTTGATAATCCTTCTTTGTGGTAAACTCAAAGTCAGCGGAGACCGAATTGCCCTGAGGATCTTCCGAAATAACTATGCCCTTGTAGTTTTTGGATCCTTCGAGATTTTCCAAAATTGCATAGTTCTCTCTGATGTCTTTTATCACTAAGGAATCACCCAAGCGAATGCTATAAAACACCTTAAATCCTTCAGGATCAATTGATTTTTCCCAACTCAAATAAGCTTTGTTGTAGCTCACACTGTCCACCTTAACAGAAAAATCTCCGGGAGCAAGATTCTCATCTGAAGGAGGTTGTGGAGTTGATTGGTCATCAGTCAATCCCTCACAGGAAAGCATAAAAACTACAAATAATAAGATAAAAAAGTTGAATTTCATTCGAAGCATGATTGACTACGTACACTCATTTGTTTCTAGGAGTGTACCTTACTCAATAATAGATCTTCAAAATTTATAGAGCAAAAAGTATTTTCCAAGTCATTGATTTTCAGATTTTTTATTTTTTTTTTCGTAGTTCAACCTTTTATTCTTGAATTGTGATCCTTTTCAAAGGAATAAAATACCCTGCAATAGGCACGGATCATCCTTAAGGGTCAGTTTAGTCAATTCTCCCAATCACACCGACCGATCAGGTGGCTTAATTCCTCCTTCACAGGGGTTACCCATCGGGTCATTGCATTCACAGCGGGCATAGGCTTCTTCAAAGCTGTACTTAGGGTGAGGCTTGGGGTCATGCTCGAAGAAAAGGTCCATCTGTGCCAGCGCACAAAGGATGAGTTGGTCCTCTCTCTGGGCTGGCTTTGGTGCACCCATTCCCTCCGGATTTCCAAACCATCGAGTGCAAGCTTCCGCTTTTACCTCCATCGGATCCCGGTTGGGCTGGTCCGTATAGAGCTTAAGGAAGGTAGCTGCTACTAGATCCTGAGCTTCATAGAGACGGATATCTGGCATTTTGGAAGGGTCGCTGGTACATCTTCCGGTCACCCCAGCAGCAATCATATGATTGCAAATCAGGTAGGGAGTTTCCCGCTTGGAATTAGGAAAAACTCTGAATTTTCCAGCCTGCAGCACATTGACCTGAGGGATTCCCTGATCATCCTGGGGCAGGATATCGGTGTAGGCCGTACGGAACCATCCCGGTGCCTGAGGATCATAGAGTGGAGAACCGCAGATGAGTAGGGGTAGGGTATAGGTATTTTCCTCGGGCCAATCCGGAGGTGTCAGATACAGCTCGAGCATGGACTTGATGTAGTTTCTTTCTTCAGGCCCATCAAAAAATGCAGCGGCCATCATGATAGGCATGTAATCATTAGGGTATTCGCTTTCACCCGAACCAGGAGCCGCTACCGGGTTTACATCGATGAAGGTTTTGTATCGACTGACCTGACCCGAGTCTATCCCGGATTTCTCCAGCAATCGGCTCCAGCGCTGCATAGTCATCGCATTGTCAAAGGTCCCTGCCTGAGGTACTGCCCAGGGGGGATAGTGGAGCAGAAGCATGCCCTTTTGTCCAATGATATTCAGTCCCAGAGGAGGGAATAGGGTCCATTTGGATGTTCCGTCAAAAGGGTTTCGATTGACATGATATCCTTCCATGGGATTCCAGACGCGGAACTCTTTCATCAGCTCCATGCCCTTGATGGCTTTTTGGGCATAGTTCCGGCTGAATACCTCCCAGTGCCGCTGAGCAAACTGCTCAACCTTACCTGAATCAAATTCCCCTTCCAGCTGAATCCGATAAGTTCCAAAGGTCAAATCCACTTTGATCTCCTGAATCCCCGCAAGGCCATCTGCATGAATGGAGTTTAGCGTGTAGTGCCGAATGACATCAGCTGTGGTCTTGAAGTGGAGGCTGGAATCGGCGATTTCAGCAGCTGGAAAAAGCTGATCCAAGAAATAAGCTTCTCCTAGAGTGTAGGTGTAGTTTTTCATCGCTTAACAAGTAGAAGGAGAATAATCCACAAAATCAGAAATCACATACAGGCCGTCCGTTGAAGCTTTGTCGTTGGGATTCCAGGTAGTTTTCATCCAGAAGTTTTTGGCTTGGGGAAATTTCTGGGCATAAAGGGCCGCATTGGCAGGCTCATTGTCAAAGGTCGCGATGACTTCTCCTTTTAGGGAGATGACATCTGCGATTACCCGGTTTTTGTAATCCACGTCTTTTTCACTCTTATTGACCTTGAGATTGAGCTCGCAACGTCCTCTCCAAAAGGGGAAACCCCGTTCGGTAAATGCCAACGTGGTGCCTTGGCCCATGCCATTATTCAATCCCGGATCCCCTTCATGTCTTCCAGTGAGGTAAAAAATCATCGCTCCGGCATCGTGGCAAGCATTGGCAAAGGAAACTGCCCCGGGATTAGGGAGATCAAAAAGCACGAACTCGTTGGTGAAGAAGGTATTGCCCCAATAGACAAGAAATTCAGCCAAAGAAGGCGCCTGGGGATCCAGTCCTGCCTGGGTCAGGGCAAAGCTCACGCTCCAGTTCATGTCCTGGAGGGTAAGCTTGGAAGCGACTTCTGCAAAGTCGGGAAATTTTTCTCCCTGATCTGCTGCAAAATTCTGGATGATGATCAGATTTCTACGGGCTGTAGAGAAAAGCGTATCATCCAAATCAAAGATGACAACGGGCAATTTGGTGCAAGCTTTGATCGCAGGGATGACTTGCTGAAGGGGAGTGGTTAGGTTCATTTAAAATAAAGTTTGTAGTGAATAAAAATTTCAAATAAGATAGTCAATATATCAGTAAATCAAGGGTTTATTTAATGATAAATTCTCCAAGAGCTCATCCGAAGGCGTTCTTTTTTTCACAGTGAAATGCTCAAAATAGCTTTCCAAAAGTCGAAGATGAGACTTGCTTCTGAAGGTCTCTGGCAAAGCCTGTAACCCTTCACCGGCTAGTTGAAAAATTTCTAAGCCAGTTCGAAAAATTTCTTCATCCTTTAGTCCTTCTGAGGCTTTTTGGCAAAGAAGGTCTAGGTCTTGGATTTTGGGCTCAAGAATTCCCCAAACTTTCTCAAGAGCATGAGGAGAATAAATAATTCCGGCCAGAAAAGCAGACGGTACCATCTGCCACGCTCGGGGAAGTGCATCCGTAGCCCGAACTTCCAGAAATCCTTTCATTCTCACTTGTGGAAAAAGTAAACTCAGGTGGTTTTCCCAATCGGAGAAGCTGGGCCTTTGTCCGTTGATTTGATTTTTCAGCCAATAGGCCCAAGTGTATTTTCCACCAAACCAACGATCATCTACCCCTTCAATGTGGAGCAAAGGAGCATGGAAAGCCAACTTAGCATAGGCTTCTACCCACCCCTTTTTGTGAAAAGCCTGCTCTTCAGTTATCCAAAAGCCGGTCCGCTTGGAGTCCAGGCTTCTCCATAGGGTAGATCGAAGGGACTTTTGTCCGGTAATTTTTCTTTCCAACACAGGAGAATGGGCAAATAAGGCAGTCAGAAAAGGGCTGATGGCTTGGGCCACCCCGATTCGAAGCAGCTGGATTTCTTCTTTTTCTCCCAAATCGATATTGATATGCTGTGAACAGGTCTGAAGCATCATCTGCTGTCCTGATGGATGCAGGGAATTAAAATAGCCCTGTAGATGACGATAGCGGGGTTTGGGAAGCTGAAGTCCGATTTCCTCTCCTGTAAAGAAGGGGTCAGTGCCTAGTTGAGCGAAGCGGACCGGGTATTCTTGTTGAATTTCCACCAAAATGTCCTGCATTTGCTTCAATTGCTGCTCAGCCTGAATCAGCGATTGACTAGGGGCGGTGACGATTTCTACCTGTCCACCGGGTTCGAACTGAAAATTGTCTCCGGATGCGAAGCTGATTTTGTCAATTTGTGGAGATTCCTGTTCCCTGAATAGATGTCCCTCGCCGCCTTTGGTTAGGCATTTTTCCAGGAGTAGCCGGGCAAGGGGATGTTGTCCTTTGTAAAGGGAAAGGGGGCGAAGGGCTTGGCCGGTACCGGGGTCTATCTCCCAAGCAAAAGCTTCTTGTTCCAAGCCGATCCTTCCAGGGGTTTTTGAAAGAGAGTCAGCTGGTTTTTTTGGGGAAAACAGCCGCTCCTGCAAGTCTAAAAGGCATTCTTCCCGTGATATTGCCGCAAAAGCAGCATTCTTCTTGTTACCTGGATTAAGCGACATCCTGATGGGCTTGGGTTTCAAATTTCTTCTCTGGGATGGAAATCGCACTCAGCATATTCCAAAGCGGAAAATTGATGAAGGCCAAGCCTCCTCCTCCTCGTTTTTCCTGACTGACCTGACGGTTGATATCAGCAATCACCACCCAAAAAGATTTGGATTCGCAGGCAAAGCCCCATTTGGAGTGATCTTGGTCGTAAGTCCATGCAATCCCTTTAATTCCTGCTTTTTCCAGATTGAGGTCCACCACATCTATCGTTTTTTCATTTGGGGCGCTATCCTGATCTCCAAAAACCAAACCTCTCCTCCAAGTTTCGACATCCATAGAGCAGCCCAACACAGGGCCTACCAAATCTTTCCAAAAATCTCTGCCAGCTTTTTCTCCGGATTTCATCTCGCTCCAGGATTTATTTTTGGTAATCAGTTTGAATGCTGTTCCGGCTAGGGATTTGAAATCCAAAGTCGAAGGTCCACTTGGGGTAGAGCTGGGAGAGTCCTTTGCCAAAGCGAATAAAGGTTCTCCGGAGGAGACGCCCGTTAATTCTGCTCCATAAACCTGTCCTTGGTTTTGGATTTGGATGAGCAGGGCGATCTGATTGATGAACGCATAATCCATACTCACGCAGAAATAGGTTTGTGCGAATTTCCGTTCGTACTCGGGAACTTGGGTTTCGCCGACCACGGGAAACCGTGGGGTAGAGTGAAGGAGGTACCATCCGCGATTTTGGGTTTTGGAAAAGGCCAGAATTCCTTTGCTGTGGCCTTTGCTACCTTTGTTTTTGGGCTTGGGTTGGGCATCAGTTGGAGGGATTTCATCATTCCAGGCGATATAGCCGTACTCTGATTTATTGGAAAAAAGCTCATCAAGCGTCCTGGACAAGGCAGAGTCGCTTTGGTCAAGGCTTGTTGAGGAGAGCTGAGGAGACCCTTTGCTTTCCGAATCGAAATAAAGGAATTCGAATCCGGTCGAGTCCTGATTCGGCCCGACTTTCATGGGCAATTTGTAAATGAACCACCAGTCCACCGGATTACCCTCTCTATCACTCAATGGGCTAAGCATGGGGGCTGTAAGCAAGTTTTTGTGCTACTTTTTCCCAGAATGTTTTTGGGATTTGGGTGCCATAGAAATGGTCAATTTCCCTGATGCCTGTGGGACTGGTGACATTGATTTCGGTCATGTAGTCTCCGATTACGTCTATGCCGACGAAGAATGCACCCTTTTCTCTCAGCGTAGGACCGATCTGACTGCAAATCCAAAGCTCCCGTTCTCTCAGTTCAAAACCTTTGGCACTTGCTCCCACGGCTAGGTTGCCCCGATGGTCATCCCCTGATGGAATTCGGGCAATTCCAAAAGGCACAGGTTCCCCGTCGATGAGGATGATCCGCTTATCTCCTCCGCTTTTTATCTCTGGTAGATAAGCCTGAGCCATAATGAAGACACTACCCCGATTCGTGATTTCTTCCAAGATCACCTGGGTGTTGGGATCTCCTTGGGTTAAAATAAAGATGGATTGGCCGCCCATTTTATGGGTAGGTTTGACCACAATTTTTTTCTGTTCGGCAAGAAACTCCCTCAAAGCCGGAATAGACCTGCTGATCAGACTGGGTGGGCAGCATTGGGGAAACCAAGAGGTAAACAGCTTTTCATTCATATCCCGGATAGCCGATGCCCTATTGATCACCCAAACTCCCGCTTTTTCTGCTCTTTCCAGAATGTAAGTGGACATCACATACTCGATATCAAAAGGTGGATCCTTTCGCATAAGGATTACATCGAGATGGGAAAGAGGAAGCAAATCTGTGGATATCGACCGGTACCATTGCTTAAGGTCGTCCAGAATTTCCACTTTTCTCAGCAATCCCAAAGGCTCCCCATTTTTCAAAAATAAATCCCCCATTTCCAGGTAGAAGACCTCCCAGCCTAGATTTTGCGCTTCCAGCATCAAGGCCAAACTGGTATCTTTTTTGGGATTTAGGGATTGGATAGGGTCTATGACCACCGCCATTTTTTTATTTTTCATACACTGATATTCCTTTAAAAAAGCCAAACATCCGTTTTGGATTTCCATTGAAAAGGACCTTTGGGATTTTTTCCCAAGAGCCACCTGCCCCCCTGTTTTTTATTTATGCTGAAGGACCTCATAGCCTTGCCAGTCTTTTCCGGGAGGATGTTCCAGATAATTGAAGCAGCGGGAAATGAATATAGGAAATACCCGGTCTTCCGGGTCGATTTCCCTGCCTTTTTCGAAAAATCCTAAAGCTTCATGAAAGTTTCTTTTGAAATAGGCCTCCATGCCGCTCCGGAGAGGCAATAAAGAGCGTTCCTTGGCTTTTTTTCTGTCCTCCTGTTCTGCATCGAGGATTTCGTAGAGATTGACTGCTTTGGCTTTTCCTTTTACTGCTACCCGATCCACCAGTCTCCAAGAGAAAACATCAGGATTGGACAAGGCTTTGAATGTTTGCTCGCTGATCAGAAATGGAGATCCATAGACCTTGGTCAGACTTTCTATTCTTGACCCCAAATTGACCGTGTCTCCGAGTACGGTACACTGCATGCGGTTTTCGCCACCCATTGTGCCCAAAACCAGCGGACCGGTATTGATGCCGATTCCCATGTTTAGGACTGGCCTTCCCAAGACTTCAGACTCTTTGTTGAATTCCATCAGGGCTTTGGCCATGCCTATGCCTGCCTTCACGGCTTGGGATGCAGGTACAGCAAACAAGGCCAATATTTCGTCACCTGCAAAGGAATCTATAAAGCCACCCTGGTCAATGATTTCAGGACCGATTTTGCTAAAGTATTGATTGAGCAGGAGGATGACGGATTCAGGAGAAAGAAGCTCGACCAAAGGAGTGAAATCCCGGATATCGGAGAATAACACACTCATTTCCATGGCCACGGATTCTCCCAATTTTACCTTGGCGATATCACTGTGGCCCAAATGGCTCAGAAATTGGTCCGGTACAAAGCGCTGCTGTGCATGGAGCAGCTTTTCCTGCTCTTCGTAGATCCGGGCATTTTCGATAGAAATGGCTGCCTGAGCTGCCAAAAGCTTGATCACCTGAACCCGATCCTCGGTAAAGGCACTGTGGGTCAGGTTATTTTCCAGATAGATGGCCACTTTCCACTGTCTATGAATCGAAAGTGGCACACACATCAGGGAAAGAGGCTTGGTTTTGACGAGGTAGGGATCTTGGGAGTAAGGGTTGAGCTCTGTGGCATTGGCGATCACAATCGGGGTGTTGGTACGGATTGCTGTATTGATCAAAGAGATGGGCAAAAAGTCGATGTCCTCCGAATCAGAAAAAACCATATCTTTCTTTTCACTCAAATCCTGCCCATTGCTAGCTTGAATGGAGAACTGTCCCTCCCTTTTTTCGATCAGATAGCCATGTTGAGCTCCTGCATTTTCCAGCAGGATCTGAAGGGTGGCCTTGAGGAGTTTTTCGAGGACCAATTCTCCTGAAATCACCTGAGAAGCCCGGATTACTGAGGAAATATCCAGCAGCTGATTATTAAATTCATCAGAAATTCTGGTCGCAGAGGGTAAGGTTTGGGTTAGGGTTCTGGATTTGGGCGAAACGGAGGTTTCGAAAATCTGGGGATAAGTTTCCAGCATATCCTCTGTTTTGCGGTGTGCTCCCCATCGGTAGAAAAGGTAATGGGCGGCTTTCAGATAGCCTTCGGCTGCTTTGTCCAATCCCTGCCGAATCAGATACTGGGCAGTTTTTTCCTGAATTAGGCCTTCATCCCGGATGAATCCATGCTTTTTTGCTAGTTGGGCTGCGGCCTCGTAGTTGGCCAAGGCTTCTTTCATTTTTCCGGTATGCCCTGCCAATTCGGCTTCCATCAGCCGTCGAAGGTGCTCAAAATTTTCCTCACACTGCTCTGCCCAATGGGCCATTTTGGAGTGGTTTTCCTGCATTTTTTTCAGGTAGGAAACTTTGTCGCTTTCGGAGGCTTCGGGCAAAAGAAAACTTCTCACTAAAAACGCCACAATATGGAACCGGACCAATTGGGGGAGAGACATGACCGAGGCCATGAGTTTTTCCTGCTCCAAAATATGAGGAAAGGCTCCTTGGGCATCGTTGTACAGGAGATGAATTTCTGCCTTGTAAATATGATAATTGGCTATACCGGTCATAAAATGCCGCTCAGCCATCCCCTCAAGGCAGATTTCCTCATCAAAATATTTGGAAGAAAGGGAGTACTTTTCCTCAGTGAGCCCGGCGAAGTTTTTCAGCATTTGAAGAAATAGTGTGCCCGAATCCAAAGAATCCAAATAATCACAGTCGGCGACGATCTTGAGCAGTTTTCGATGTTCAGCTATTGCGGTATCCAAGTCCAGCTTAGGATCCCAGATGATGCAATCCTGTGCACTGTAAGCCAAGTATAGCAGGTCCCCGGACTGATAGCCTGTCTCAATTCCTTTTTGAAACCACGGGGTCATGGTAGACCAGTGGTTGCTCCAATGATGAACAAACATGGTGTACACGTAGAGAATCCTTGATTTCGTGGAAATATCCCCGTAGCGTTCGATCATTTCCACGCCCAACTTACCGTATTGATAGCCTTCGGATGTGTTTTCAAAATAACCACAGAGAATCATCCCATAGGCTGCATAAGAGAAAGCAGATTCGGGACTTTTGCCATGGGAAAGCGACAGATTCACGGATTTGAGGACCAGGTAAGGAAAGGTTCTTCCGGATCCGGATAGAAAAGCAGCCGCAAAGATCTCCATCAATAGCTGACTGGCAATTTTTGCACGTTCATCAGTCATTTCAGGTTGATCGATCAAGGAGGCCACTTCTCTGCCTGCCCGATTGATCTCTACATTCTCTATCTCCTGTGCCAGATCTTGTTGACTTGGATTTTTGGCGAAATGATAGCCCAGCATCTCCAATCCCTGGTAGGCTGCCTGAATGGACTCTTTCATTCTACCCGTAGTGGCATACTGCCTTGTTCTGGTGGCGAGGACCAGACCTTTTTGCATTTGGGTTTGGGCATGGGAAAGCATGAGCGCTGACCACTCTTCGGCGTTTTCCAGATCTCCCGTCAGGTAGTAGCAGCTTTGGATCTCCTCTCCGAGAGCCCACATCAGCTCGTAGTCCTTTTCCCAGGTGTGGGCATCGAGGAGGTCTACACTGAGCTGAAGATACTGAAGAGCAGAGGCGTAGGCAGAGGAAGCTTTAGCCCTGATTCCTGCTTCCAGATTGAGTAGGGCCAATTCCTTTTTTTCTTCCTGCTCCTGAATGAGGCTTCTGCCCTGATTCAGGTGCCCCACCACGTCAAATAGGAGATCCGACAGGTTTTCTTTAGTAATAAAGCGGAGCATCAGCCTGCCTATGGAAAGGTGCAACTGCTTCTTATTGCCCTCAGGAATCATGGAGTAGGCAGCCTGCTGTACCCGGTCATGCTGGAATTTATAGACTGGATTGATATGCTGGGAGTCTGTTTCTTCAGGATTGAAAAAGAGCTGGGGACCTTGGGAATAGGTGAGCCCAACCAGCCGGTAGCTGTCGTGAAGGGGAATGATCATGCTGGCTTTGAGCGCTTCATACAGGTCAGCAGCGGTCTTTTCCATGCTGCTTTTATTGATCACAGAAAGTGTCTGCAGGTCAAAAGTAGCCCCAATGCAGGCAGCCAATTGAAGGACCAATTGGGTGCTTTCGGGAAGCCTATTTTGACTTTTCACCAAAAAATCCACCACATTTTCGCTATGGCTTACATTCTCCAGTTTTTTTTGATCCCAATCCCAGATTCTTTTATGAAGGTCAAAAAATATGATTTTTTGCTCGTAAAGGTCCTTGAGTACTTCCGTGGAATAAAATGGATTTCCGCCAGTCTTATCAAATAGCACTTTGCCGAGGGTTTGGGCAGATTCCTCTGTGCAAAGGAGTGTATCCTGAATGATTTTGCTGATTTCTTTTTGATCAAGCGGATTGAGTAAAATGGTCTCCACCAAACGTTTTTTACGGATTTCTTCCAAAGTGAGCGTGAGCGCATGAGCTTTGTCAACTGCATTATCTCGGTAAGCTCCGATCAGCATCAGATAGCCCATTTCCTGACTGCTTACCAGTCGATTGATCAGGTTCAGAGTGGGAATATCACTCCACTGCAGGTCATCCATAAAAATGACCAAGGGGTGTTTTTTTTGGGAAAAGACCTTGACAAAATTGAGAAAAGTGATAAAAAATCGATTCTGAGCTTCTGAAGGAGAAAGCCCCTGTACGGAGGGCTGTTTGCCGATGATGAGTTCCAGTTCGGGGATGAGATCCACGATCAGCTGCCCATGTTGATCCAGGGCTTTGTTGAGCTTTTGGCCCCATCGGTCGAGACTGGCTTTGGGCTCTCCCAAGATCTGTCGGATGAGATCCTTAAATGCACTGGCCAGAGCTGCATAGGCATTGTTTTGGCGAAACTGTTCAAACTTACCATGGATCAAGAATCCTTTCTTACGGACTACGGTCCGTCCGAATTCATGGACTAAGGCGGATTTGCCCACCCCGGAGTAGCCGGCAACCAAACAAAATTCCACCGATCCGTGACTGGCTTTCTCAAAGTAGGTCTCCAGTTTTTGGATTTCTTGATCCCTGCCATAAAGTCGCTGAGGTATCTGAAATTGACCCGATACGTCATCCTGACCCAAGGTGATTTCCTGATCGAGGTTTCCCGAATCATAAAGCGCTGCGGATTTTTCCAAGTCCTTGATCAATCCCATGCTGCTCTGATACCGTTCTTCAGCATTTTTGGAGACCAGCTTGGCTATGATGTCCGAAAACACTCTGGGATATTCTTCGCCAGATTCCCTAAGAGCCGGGGCTTTTTTGCTGATGTGGCAATGCACCCACTCCAGCGGGTCCTGAGCCTGAAAGGGCAGATTGCTTGTAGCCATCTCATACAAAGCCATCCCCAAGGTGTAATAGTCCGTGCGGTAATCGATATCCCGATTCATCCTTCCGGTCTGCTCCGGAGAAATGTAAGGGAGAGAGCCTGCGATACTGTTGGGAAAAGAAAACTCCTGATGCTCTCTGCTCAACTCGCTTGAGGCGCTGAAATCGATGACTCTCAGGCTTAAATCAGATGGATCGATCAGGACGTTTCTGGGGACCAAGTCCTTGTGAACGATTCCTTTTTCATGGATTCTACCCAGAATTTCGGCAAGATCCCGGGCAATTTTCAGTAGCTCCCTGATCGGAATTTTATGACCGGGAAGGGTATTTCGGTAGTCTTCCAGAGAAAGTCCAAAATACTCCATTTCGATGGCCAGATTTCCATTGCTGTGGCCGATCAAATCATATACCTCGATGACGCCCGAAACGGGAAGTTTGGTCACCATCTGGTATTCTCTGGTGATTCCTGCTATTTGTTCTTTCTTTGGGTATTTCTCGATAAGGGTCTTCAAGACTACGTTTTTTTGGTCTCTTTCCCTTTTTCCCACAAAAAGAATGTGAGGATAGGATTCACAGAGTATCCTCAGCTCGATATAGCCAGGCAGTTTTTCTTTGAAAGGGGTATCGAGCTTGGATTTCACAGGTTAAATATTGAAAAACCGGTTGAAAGTCTCGTGATAGGTCTTGGTGGCTTCTCCGATAAAAGGGTAACCATGACCACACAAAGCATGTTCAAAAGGGATTTCTTTGAGTCTGATAAAATCTTCGGCTTGAGGCTGACACTCCTGCATCCAAGCCAAACCCAAATTTCCGGATTTGAAAAATCCGATTTCCTCCATGGTAGGAATGGTAGTTTCATCAAAAAACTCATCCGGCTCTACCCAATTTTGAAGGGAATCACAGGCAATCATGATGCCTCCTTCCCGGTCTAGTCGAATGATGCTTTCGGGTCTTTTGGAGGTATGAAAAACGAAAAGAGAAGCGTTTTTCAGGGGTAGAGAAGCGCCTTCTTTCAGTTCGTGATCTACTTTTAATCCTTCCTGAACTCTCATTCCGGGCATCGCCCAAAATTCAGCCCCATACCGATCCACATAAAAGGGATCGTCTACACCATGCATGTCTCCAATTCGGATCACATGGGTCACTTTTCCCAGACTTTCCAATTCCATGAGCCCTTCCTCTTCCAGTCGGACGGTGTTAATAAGGGGCAGGTTTCCGTTTTCTCGGACGATAGTCATGTTGCGGCTGAACTGCCACATCGAACCGAAAAACTCATTTTTCATGGTGCCCATCACAAAGAATACGTCTGGCAATACTTCTTTGATTGGCCCATGAGGCATGGCAGGGTGGTAATTTTTCATAAGGTCTAGAGTTTTAATAAGGTAGAAATAAGTTTACAATCTTAAAAGTTAAATCGAATTGGGATAAGAAGTGTAGATTAGTTTCCCAGCATAGTCAAATTCTTTCCAATAGGCATGTAAATAGGCATTGAGATAATTTTTGGCTTCTTTGGAGATATTGCCGGAAAGGTAGTCCAAGAAGGTCTCTTCTCCCGTGCTGGTGTCGTGCCTTTTGAGATGGAACAGGGTCATGTCTTTTCCTCCCAAGATGGGTTTCAGAGAATCAAGCTTCCACCGGGCCTTACTCATGTCAAACACCTCTCCGCATAGTCCGGTAAGCAAGGGGTGCTTGTCCAGGGTCGATTCTTTCCATGAGGGGAAGTCTCCCTGAGGAGCTTGGAATTCAGGTAATTCAGGAAAAGGGTGGATTTCTTGTTGTTCCAGCTTTTTAATATACCCCTCGCTCAATCCTGCGGTACGAGCCCCTTGAAGGATGAGGTTGAGGTAGCGCCGAGTCGGAAGCAAGCCGGGTTTAACAAAGTCCGGTAGGCCTACATATACCCAGGCCTTGGCCTTGCCCGAATCGGTATGGACCTCGACTTCGATGCGGTCATAACCAATGCCGTAAGCCTCCAACTGATCCAACTGGGGCAATTGTTCATCTGGACAGGAGTAAAAGTTGCCTTCGACCCGGTCTTCGGGTTTTCCTGTAGGTTGGATGTTGCCCATACCTCCTTCATGAGCAAACCAGTGCTCCACGCTGAAGTCCAGTTTCCAACCTTGGAGTACTGCTTTTTGGATGTGGAGGGGAGTTACTCCTTTGGCACGGAGGGAAATCAGATTAAGGTTGGAGCCATATCCAAAATAATTAAACATTCTTTAGGGATTATAGCTGTATTCTTGGTCTTCCTGGATCATGATATTTTTTAATCTAGGATTGTCGGTCCAGAATTGAAGCAGATTTTGAAGCAAATACTCCGGGTTTTGAAAGGGATTTCTGGCCATGTGGGCCTGCCATCCTGCGGCTACCAAATCTTGGACGAGTATTTGTCTTTTTTCCGGGCTGTCGGGCTTGCCGGCATAGTACAAGTATTTGCTTGGGTGGTTGGCACAAAGGACAGGAGTGGTGCAGGATTTCCCTTCTTTGAGATTAAGGTAGATAAGAGACAGAGGATTTAGGTACCCCTTTACCCTGTCGGGAAAAGTCTTTTGCAGCCATTCCATCACAGGACCCCCATAGCCTACCACAGGCTGGGTTACTCCTCCTCCCAAATCAGAAAGCCGGGCGTTCAGCATTTTTCTGACATAGTCGGCAAAAGTACCATCGAAATGCCCGATACCTTCATTGTCTCCGCCCGGTGCACCCAGTGGCACAAAATCCACGATACTTTCCAAGAGCGTAAATCGAGTCCTTGAAAAGCGATTATAGCCCAATAAATTTTCCCAACGCCGATTGGTAGGGGAAAAGAGGTAGTCCAGGTAAACAAAAGTCTCTATGGGAGGGAAATGCAGAAGCTGAATCGATCGGGGTCTGGCCAGAGAAAGGCCCCAAGGCAAAATAAAGCGCATTTCCTTGCCCGTATCCTGAATTACTTTTTGGATTTCGGCTTTGTTCTGTTCATAGATTTGAAGACCTAATTTCCCTGCCTCCAAAAAAGCAGGGATTTTTTCCCGGTATATTCTCAAGTCGTGGTGGGGACTGGAAAGCTTCAGATTGAATTGTTCTCCAATTTTCCACACCATGGCCCAGGCTCCAAAGTAGCCGTCTCTTTCCAAAGTCTGATTGAAAAAATGAGCCATGTAGGTCTGAAGGGTGGTCAGGTTGGAGTTTTGCAGTCCTTCAGAGTAAGAGAAAAGTCTGGTGAATACATCTTCGTCTCCGTCTAAAATGATATCTATGCTTTTTTTCATACTTTAGGTAAAAATGAGTTAGAATGAATTAAATTTTGAAAATTTCCCCTCAAAAAAGAGATTCTTTTTCCATTGATATAAATTGAATAAAACTTAGGGGAATTTATCACTTTTTTCAGAATATTTTATTTTTTTTGAGTTTTTGTCCCTACATTTCTTTCAGTCAATTCAGCAATTGACCATCAGATTTTTGAACGTATCAACTAATTAATTTTAAATTATGTCTTCCTTTCTCATCGGGCGAAGTGCCCAGTCCAATTCCTATTTAATTTGGAAATTTTCGCTAACCAACGGACCCGTTTTTGAACAGGTGTCTTTAGCATCCTCCGCACAGCTTGAATCTACTGACAGAATTGCACAAATTGGCGGGTACCTACTGATTTGGGGAGCCGGTGAAGGCGCGGTCAACGGGAAAAACTATCCCTACAAACTTTTGGAGTTTGATCCCAGCTCTCAAGACCCGCTCAACGGGCCTGCTGTGCAGCAGGGAGTTTGGTCTTCCAAAAAGTTCTGGAATTACCGGAGTCATTATTCAAATGATCCGCATGAGCAAGACCATCTGCCACTCTACTCCATGGGCAACTTCATGCTTTTTTTTGTGGGAGGAGCGGGAAGAGGCACATACATGCTGTATAATTTTGATCCTAACCTGGCCAAACCCAATTCTTCTGACCCTTTGCCTTCCACTTATCTTCCCCAAGGGGGGTTTCCGACCATTCAGGAAGGACATGACTTGATCTATTTGAACAACTATGTACTGGATCGTCACATCAAGGAGTCTACATTCAGAATTTGGAGCTTTGATCCTCAAAATCCCGTGCCGCTTTCCATTCCGGAAGTGAATGGAGGAAAATGGAATAAAATCACACCTCAGCACAGCCTTATCGGATTGGGAGATCACTTGCTCACCTGGATACCGGGAGAGAGAGAGTACAGCATTTGGTCTTTTTCGCCAAAGGAAAAAGAACCTCTAAAGGAGGTGATTTCCGGACAGGAATTGCCTTGTGAAATGGCTGAATATGCTTCATTGACGTACTTTCAGACCAAGGATGCCGTAACTGCCACCCAGCCTGCACCAGGTACCATGGACTACTTCCGGACCAAAATTAAGCATGTGGTGTTCTACATGCTGGAGAGCCGCTCCTTCGACAACGTGGTGGGTTGGTTATACGAGAAGGACCGGTCAGCCATCCATACCCTGGGGAAGCATTCCCCTTATGCGGGTGTGGATCCTGACTTTTACAATTGGGATGGGGACAAAAAAGTATATCCCAAAAAGTTCAATGACGGTAAGCCCAGCGATAAGGTAGATCTATCGGATCAGCATCAGGACCCCTTTCATGACAATTCAGATGGCCTGCAGCAGATGTTTTATGAAAAGAATCCGGGCTATCCAGGCAAATCCAAACCGGATATGAGGGGCTTTGTCCAAAACAATTCCAGCACCGATGTCATGAACACCCTGACGCCTGAACAGCTTCCGATTCTCAATGGCCTGGCAGAAAACTTTGCCTCAAGCGATGAGTGGTTTTCTTCAGTACCGGGTGGAACGGACATCAATAGGGCATTTGCGTTGACAGGTTCGGCCATGAACCGTCTGGACACTTGGGAGGGAGGAAGTATCTATGCCAACTGGCCCCAATATCCGAGAAGACAGTCACTTTGGAAAGTGCTTTGGAATCAGGGGATTCAAGACTGGAAAATCTACAATGCCATCGAATGGCAGGGAGTTCCATTCACCTATCACCTCTACCTCCAAGGTCAAATCCCCAGCGTGGATGCAGATACCAAAGACTACATCGATACCGTGGAAAATTTTATCAAACAGGCCCAACAAGGAAAACTTCCGGCATTCAGTTTTTTGGAACCGGTCTGGATCGCACCAAACGGGACCACTTCCTACCATCCCGGAGCAGATATGGTTCCCGCCGAAAGGGCCCTCAATGAGGTATACGAGGCCATCAAAAACAGTCCGGCTTGGGAAGAAACCTTATTTGTGGTCACCTTCTCCAAACCGGGGGGGATTTGTGATCACGTGTCACCTCCCTATGCCACCAAGCCTTGGCCTAATGATTTGAGAGATGGATTTAGATTTGACCTGATGGGGCCCCGGGTGCCGGCGATAGTCGTGTCTCCTTGGGTAAAAGAAAAAACTGTGTTTCGGGCTGCAGGGACTACGCCCTACGATGCTACCTCTTTTGCGGCGACTTTGCTTCATTGGTTTGGAATTCCAAAAAATCAATGGGGTTTAGGGGATAGAGTCGATGCAGCGCCGACCTTCGAGGGAGTAATTTGCGAGGAGCAGCCCCGAAAGGATGCACCAAAGTTGCTTCCTCCTACGGATAAATCTTTTCCAAACACTTAAAAATACTTCCCGCCAACCCTGCGAAAAGTCAGCCTTTAAGGCTGGCTTTTTTTATTCTTGAAGGGTGGATTCCCCTGAGCTTTTCCCAAGAGTGAGCAGAATCACGGTCCCCAAAATCAATCCTGTACCCAGCCAATCCAGCGCCAAGAAACTCACACCCAACCAAAAGACAGCTGTAACAGCGGCAGAAAGTGGCTCCACACTGGTCAAAAGACTGGCTTTGGTAGCTCCGATGATCGTCACAGACTTGAGGAAAAAATAGAAGGCCAACACCGTACCAAAGACCACGATGTAAGTAAAAGCAGCCCAGGTCTCCCAGTCCCAAGTGCCAGAGAAATACCAGGGTTGGGTAACGAGGGAAAAAGTGACTCCTCCGATGAGCATGCCCCAGCCCGTCACCGCAGCCGGAGAAAAAGTCCTGAGCAATCCGACGGGCTGAATGGTGTAAAAAGCTAAAGCCAGGGCAGAAAGAATGCCCCAGAAAATTGCTTTTTCGGAAATGACGAGCTCTTCGGTAGAGCCATGGGTGACCAGGAGAAAAGTGCCTGAAAGGGCCAGGAATAAAGCAGCATACTCGATCAGAATCGGCCATTTTCGATGCTTGATAGCATAAAAGGCCACCACAAATACAGGCCCAATGTACTGAAGTATGGTAGCTGTGGCGGCATTGGAAAGGGATATGCTGTAGAAATACGTGTATTGGACTGCGACCATTCCCAAGATTCCGAAAAGAAGGAGACGGAGGGCATTTTTCGGCTTTCTCCAGATTTCAAAGGCTGTTTTTCTTTCTTGAATCAAAGAAAACGATATCAAAATCCATCCAGCAATACACATCCTCCAAGTGACCAGCCATGCAGGGTCAAGACCTTTCTTTTCGAACAAAAACTGGGCACAAGTGCCGGAAATCCCCCAAAAGATCGCCGAGGAAAGCGCCATGATGACACCGGGGACTTTCTGGTAAGAAGTAGGCTGAGACATAGGCTGTGGGTAAAAACAAGCGAAGATACCCGAAAAATCATCAGTCCCGGTCTGAATAAACTGGGTTAATTTGCAGGGTAAGACGGGAGAGGGAAGGCCGAAGGCCGAAGATGGGAAGAGCTTGTCTCCAAGGTAACGGGGAATGTCAAAACATTTGGAAATCAATCAGCCGTTACCTTTCCAAGTGGTCCTACTTGCTTCCCGTAGTGAAATAAGATTGAATTATTCAATTTCGAATATGAATTTAGACTTGGAAATTAGAAAAGCAACTTGGGCTGATGAAGAATCCCTTTGGGGGGTAATCCAGCCCATAATTCGTGCAGGTGGTACCTATGTGTTCGCTCCTGATTCTTCACGGGAAAAGATCATGGGCTATTGGCTGGGTGAGGACAAATTGACCTATATCGCTTGGATGAATGGAGAGCGTGTAGGCACTTTTTACCTGAAAGCCAATCAGCCTGATTTGGGAGACCATATTTGCAATGCAGGGTTTATGGTGGACCCAAAGCAAAAGGGGAAAGGTATTGGAAGATTCTTGGGGCAATTCGCTCTCAATGAGGCGAAATCCTTGGGCTATCAGGCTATGCAATACAATTTTGTCATTTCTACCAATCTTTCCGCTGTGAAACTTTGGAAAAGCTTGGGCTTTGTCATTATCGGGGAAATCCCTGAAGCTTACCGCCATCCCGAACAGGGTCTGGTGAGTGCTTTGTTGTTTTTCAAAAAACTTTGAAGGAATCCCGAACAGAATTTTCTTTGCTATGTAGCATTTTTGATTCGTCGCTCGTCTCTACTCTAAACCATGCATTGTATGAAATCCCTTCTAAGGATATTCTTGTTGCTTTTCTTCGTTTCCTGTGCTGATGAAGGGGATCTTGACTCAGCTTTCTTAGGAGTTTCTTATGAAGTCAGATTCGATAAAGTCCGCTTTCAGGTGAATGAAAAGCTATACCAACAGGTTAATTTTGACCGGGGGAGCAATTCCTTTTGCGCTAATCTGGCTGAAATCCGTGCTGTAAAACGAAGTGGAAATGAACTGCAACTGATTGTCAGGAGGAATTCTTCCTGTAATGGAGATTATCTTCTGGTTTGGGACGGGGGAGTGCAGGAAAGCAATCCTGAGCGAGTACAGCTGTACCTCTATCCTCAACTGACCGATTGTGGTTTGGGATCAAGTGTGGTCAATGATACCTTGAAAATAGACTTGAAAAGGGCATTTATGCCTCTGCAGGAGGGGGTGGTCAATCGGATGAGTCTCTACATCCGAGAAAACTGCAATTTCTTTGATTTCAATTGCGAAGGAAATTGTGATTTGGAGAAGAACTAATGGGGGATAAGCGGGGCTTGATTTAAGGAATACTAACGGGGTAAGATTTGATTTGAACTGGTCGGACCAAGAGTTGATTGACGGTTGCAAACGTCAATCCAGAAAGCATGAAGAAGTGTTATTCAAGCGCTACTATGGCTTTGTCATGGGGATCGGTCTTTCCTATGTCAAAAGCCGGGATCAGGCTCAGGAAATCACTCAGGATTCCTTTCTCAAATTTTTTGATTCTCTGAAAAAACTCGACCAAGCTCCAGCCATCAAGCCTTGGCTGAGAAGGATAACCGTCAATACAGCCATTGATTATTATAGAAAAAACAAACGGATACAAAATCACGAGGAAGCAGACGGGGATACACCTGTTTTTGACCCCGTGTATGCCCCGGACGACTTGGCCTATGAGGAAATTCTCAAGCTCCTCTACCAGTTGCCGGAAGACCAGCAAATCGTCTTCAACCTCTATGAGGTGGAAGGTTACAGTCATCGGGAGGTAGCCGAACACTTAAATATTACCGAAAGCTCCTCTAGAGTATACCTGACGCGGGCAAAAACGAAACTCCGTCAGCTGATCAAATTACATCTGAAAGAATATGCAGGAAGATAATCTGGACAAATGGCTCGCAAAGAACCTGCGCAGGCATCAGGACAATGATCCTGTTCCCTATGAAGAAGGGGCCTGGGAGGCTTTTCAGGCAAAAAGACCTGGGATAGGATTCAAATACGCCTACTGGGCTGGGGGAATCGCAGCATCGCTGCTTATTTTCTTGGCAGCCTATTTCGCTTTGGATTTGGGGAAATCTCAGGAGACAATTTCCAATGAAAGGGAACTCCTTACCGAGGAAAGGACCACCAATGCAGATCAGGAAGAATTTTTACAGGAGCAGCAAAACCAAGCCAACTCTGTCAATTCATCCGAAAATTTGGCGCAGAAGTCAGAGACCAAAAAAGAGCCGTCTTTTTCTTCCAAAGAAGAAAAGAATGACGGGAATCCTAGCCACGAAACTACCCGGCCGGAAAGAATCGAGCTTTCTAAACCAACGGAAAATAAACTGGCTGAAAAAACAATTGGTTCTCCTCAGCCCGATAATCCAAGCACTGCTCAGCTTGAAAGGAAAGAGAGTTCCTTACTGGCCCAAATCGCTCCGGAGGATGCCGAACAAAAAGATTCGCTGACTCAAGCTAAGGTAGAAGAACTTAAAAAGCAGATTGCCGAATTGACCGGAGAGCAGGAAAAGCAACCAGTCAGTGCTGAGGAATACCGGATCCGTTCCCTGTCATTGGGGTTTAGTCCCGGAGTGAGCAATTCCCAATCTGGAAATCAGTCGATTTCGGGAACCTCCTTGGGTTTGGGCGCTGAGATTAACTGGTCCTTGGGAGAAAAGCTGGCCTTAGGTTCGGGGATGGGAGTGAACTTTTTCAATCAAACCGCCCAGGGAGAAAGCTTCGTGCAGATAGCCAATGCTTCCTATCCAGTACGTCAGGAAGTGCAGGTATCCCAGGTACAGGTGGATGTTCCGGTTTACCTTACCTATCCTGTCAACCGCAAGCAATCCATTGCCATCCAGGCAGGGTTTTCCAATCTGATGGCCTTTACCAGCAATGCCCAGCAGGAGAATAGTTATCTCCGCCAAGTGGCGGTATTTGATGCCCAGTCGGCCAATTCGGATGGCTTCACCCTGAGGTCAGAGTCGGTGTCCAGCTTCACGGCGGTGGAAACTCCATCCTCCCGCTTTATCCCCTTTGCCACGGCCAATTTGGGGGTGAATATTCTGGTGTTGGAGTCCAAAAAAGCAGCGTACTTAGTGATGCCATTTTACAATTACCCCTTGCAGGATGTCTCAGGCACAGGCAATAACCCTGGTTTTTTTGGGGCAGCGCTGAAAGTCAACTTTGGTACGGTCCAAAAGAAATAAAACCGAAAGCTAAGCCAACGATACACCCCGGAGCGATTCGGGGTGTTTTTTTTGACTTAAATACCAAAACCTGACAGATCGTTTTTGAAGATTGACGGTTTATGTCAAATTTTTCCTCGTTTTTCTAAAATTCAAAAAATACCCATTAGTGGGTATAGGATTTTTAGTTTGAGAGTCTATCTTGCGAAAACTAAGGGGTTAAAAAAAAACGACCCGACTAGAGATTCTAACCGGGCCCCTTTAGATGTTTTCACAACGGAATAATCCTTATTGTGAATTGCTTCAAAATGGTAATGCTAATATAGATTTTAAACTTTCAACTTTTCAAAAAATATGAAAAAGATTTTGGGATTGGATCTGGGGACTAACTCAATTGGCTGGGCTCTGATCGAGCAGGATTTCGAAAAAAAGCAAGGGGAGATTTTGGGTATGGGCTCCAGAATTATACCGATGGGACAGGATGTTTTGGGAGAATTTGACAAAGGGAATTCTGTCTCCCAAACTGCTGAAAGAACAAGGTTGAGAAGTGTTAGGAGACTTAGGGAACGTCATTTGTTGAGAAGAGAACGATTACATCGAGTTTTAAATATTCTTGGATTTTTGCCTAAGCACTATGCAGATCAGATCGATTTTCACGAAAGACTTGGAAAGTTTTTGAAAGGAACAGAACCAAAAATCGCATACAATGGAATGGATTTCCTTTTCAAATCATCCTTCAATGAAATGCTGGATGAATTTAAAATTCATCAGCCACATCTTGTCGAGGTAGCTAAAAAAATACCTTATGATTGGACTATATATTTTTTGCGTAAAAAGGCCTTGACCGAACAAATTGAAAAGGAAGAACTGGCTTGGATAATTTTGAATTTCAATCAAAAACGAGGCTATTATCAACTTAGGGGTGAGGAGGAAGAGGAAAAGCCTAATAAGCTTGAAGAATTTTATTCTTTGAAAGTAGTGGAAATCAAAGTGGATGAAACTCCAAATAAAAAGGGAGACACATGGTATTCCTTGACCTTGGAAAATGGATGGGTTTACCGAAGGCCTAGTAAAGTGCCTTTGGATGATTGGTTAGGAAAGACAAGAGATTTTATTGTTACTACTGATATAGATGAAGAAGGAAATCCGAAACTCGATAAGGAAGGAAATCCAAAAAGAAGTTTTCGCGCTCCAAGTGAAGATGATTGGGGTTTGAAGAAGAAAAAGACAGAAAAAGAAATTCTTGATTCCTCCAAATCCGTTGGGCAATTCATTTTTGAAAGCCTTCTGACTGATCCCACTCAAAAAATCAAGGGAAAGCTGGTCAGAACCATTGAACGGAAATTCTATAAAGATGAACTGAAGCAGATTTTGGTTTCCCAAAAAAGATTTCATCCGGAACTCAGTGATGCTGATTTGATGGCGGATTGCGTCAGGGAACTATATAAACACAATCATTCACATCAGAATTTTCTTGCTAGTAAGGATATCCTTCACCTTTTTGTAGATGATATTATTTTTTACCAAAGACCTCTGCGAAGCCAAAAATCCACTGTGGCAAACTGTCCTTTGGAGTTCAAGACTTATGAAAAAGATGGAGTCAAAAATGTAATTCCTTACAAGGTGGCTCCGAAGTCCCACCCTATATTTCAAGAGTTTAGGTTGCTTCAGTGGATTTCTAATCTTAGGATTATCAGAAAAACTGATGACACGGATGTGACCATGAAGTTTTTGGATACCCAAGCAAAGATAAAGAGACTTTTGGATTATCTGATGACTCAATCTGAGATTGATTGTGGGAAATTGATGACATTTCTTCTTTCTTCAGAAGGGCTCAAAAAGAATGAAATAAAAACAGCGTCTGCAAAATATAAATGGAATTATGTTTTTGATTCTGAAACAGGAGAATCAAAAACGTATCCTGCTAATACCACCCGATCTGAATTTTTAAAAAGGCTAGCGAAAGTAGACGGATTTGACTTTACCAAGTATACTGATGAGTTCGAAGAATCGCTTTGGCATATTGTTTACTCAGTCACAGACAAGATTGAGTTTGAAAAAGCGCTTAAGAAGTTTGCCCGTAAAAACGCAATCGAGGTTATTTCTTTTGTGGAGAATTTCAAAAAGATCCCACCCTACAAAAGCCAATATGCCTCTTATTCCCTAAAAGCAATAAAAAAGCTGATTGCATTGATGCGATTTTACGAGAATTGGAACTCGGGGAATTTGACTGAGAACACGATTCTTAGAATCGAAAAAATTCTAGATGGAGAATATGACATTGAGATTAAAGATAAGGTCAGGGAATATTCTCAGTCAAGAAATCTAAATAGTGTAGAAGATTTTCAAGGTCTTCCAGAGTGGTTTTCTAAATACTTAGTCTATAGTCGTCACTCAGAGGTCTCCGAGTTAATCAAATGGACTTCCAGTGATGAAATGGCTGATTTTATTAAAGAATTCAAACAGCATTCCCTCAGAAATCCAATTGTTGAACAAGTGGTTTTGGAAACCTTGAGAGTAGTCAAAGATATTTGGGATACCTATGGAAATGGTCAGAAAGGCTTTTTTGATGAAATACATGTCGAGTTGGGTAGAGAGATGAAGAACCCCAAAGAGCAAAGAGCCAGATTGACCAATCAGATATCTGAAAACGAAAATACCAATCTAAGAATAAAGTCATTTTTAGCGGAACTACTTAATGACCCTTCTGTCGAGAATGTTAGGCCCTATTCTCCAATGCAGCAGGAAATCCTGAAGATTTATGAAGAAGGGGTGCTAAGGTCAGATATGGAGGTGCCTGATGACATTCTAAAAATAAGCAAGACCGCCCTGCCATCTTCATCTGATTTAAAGCGTTATAAACTTTGGCTAGAGCAAAAGTATAGGTCTCCTTATACCGGAAAAATCATTCCTTTGAACAAGTTATTTACTCCTGCTTATGAGATAGAGCATGTTATTCCGCAATCCAGGTATTTTGATGACAGTCTCAGCAACAAAGTGATTTGTGAGGCAGCAGTAAACAAATTAAAGGATAACAGGCTTGGGATGGAGTTTATCAAGAGTTTCCATGGGCAAAGGGTTACCTTAGGATTTGGTGAAGTGGTTGAGATTTTTTCTGAAAGTGCATACAAAGCATTTATTCAGGATAATTATTCCAAGAATCCCGCCAAGAAAAAAAAGCTTCTTATGGATGAATTGCCGGAACAAATGGTGGAACGGCAGATGAATGATACAAGATACATAAGTAAATTCATTACCTCCATATTATCCAACATTGTTAGGTCTGAGGCAAATGACACTGGCTTTAATTCCAAAAACATTATTCCTGGAAATGGAAAAATCACTTCGGCGTTAAAGCAAGATTGGGGACTCAATGATGTATGGAATGAATTGATTTTGCCAAGATTTGAACGGATGAATCAAATTACTGGAACCTCAGCCTTCACGGCTTGGAATGAGAACCATCAAAAATTCCTGCCCACCGTTCCTTTGGAATTTGCAAAAGGCTTTCACAAAAAAAGAATAGATCACAGGCATCATGCCATGGATGCCTTGGTCATTGCTTGTGCCACAAGAGATCACGTAAATTATCTGAATAATGAACATGCTCTTGGAAAGAAGTACAAGGGAAAAGATGAAATGCAGGCTAGAAGATTTGATTTAAGAAATAAGCTTTGTTTTAAGAAAAAGAACGGGCAATCTCAAGACAACTATGAATGGATTTTCACAAAACCTTGGGACACATTTACCCAAGATGCAAAAGAAAATTTAGACCGGATTGTAGTCAGTTTCAAACAAAATCTGCGAGTTATCAATAAGACGAGCAACAAATACCTCAACTTCAAGGATGAAAAGGGTAATCTAAGGGTAGATAATCATGGGAATCCGATAAAGGCACTTACGAGGCAAACCAAAGGGGATGCTTGGGCGATAAGAAAAGCTATCCACAAGGATACTGTTTCTGGTCTTGTCAATTTGAGAGTGGTTAAATCAGTGAGTCTAAGTATGGCCTTGGATAAACCTACCAACATCTTGGATAAAGGTTTAAAGAAAAAGATCGCTGAACTGATCAAGATGAATTACGATAAAAAGCTTTTGCTTAAATATTTCAAAGACAGGAATTATAAATTTGAAGGCAGGGATATCTCAAAGCTTGAGGTTTACTTTTTTGAGGAAGATTTGGCCGCATCCAGAGTGAATTTGGATACTTCATTCAATGAAAAGAAAATTCGATCCATAACTGATACAGGAATCCAAAAGATCCTTTTAGCCCATTTGGCAAAATACGAAGGAGTACAGGATGAAAAAGGAAAAGTTATTCCTGCCGAGAGTCTTGCTTTTACTCCTGAAGCAATTGAGGAAATGAATAAGAATATTCGATTTCTAAACGACGGAAAATTCCATCAGCCTATCTACAAAGTTCGAACCTATGAACCCAAAGGCAATAAATTTCAAGTTGGTTTTAAAGGAAATAAGCATTCTAAATACGTCGAGGCTGCCAAGGGGACTAATCTATTCTTTGCTATTTATGTCAATGAAGATGGAAAAAGGAGTTATGAAACCATTCCTTTCAACGTAGTCATGGAAAGGCTAAAACAAGGCGAAGGTCCTGTGCCTTCTGCCAATGAGAAAGGCGAAAAGCTCTTGTTTCACCTTTCTCCAAACGAATTGGTTTATGTACCTGACGACATTGAGGATGTCTTTAAGTTTAATCATGAAGACCTCGATCATTCTCGGGTTTTTAAAATTGTAAGTTTCACGGCAGGAAGACTTTATGGAATTCCCTTCAAATCAGCAAACTCAATCGTTGATAAATTAGAGTTTGGACAGTTGAATAAAATGGAATTCACGAAGGAGAAAGCTTCATGTATAAAACTTCAATTTAATCGATTAGGGCACTCAAAATAAAGAGGGATGAAGCCAGGCCAATCCTACCATATCTACAATCACGCCAATGGGTCGGAGAATATTTTCCGGGAGGAGAAGAATTATCGCTTCTTCCTCGAGCACTATACAAAGCATTTGGATAAGGTGCTGGATACCTATGCTTACTGTCTGATGCCCAATCATTTTCATTTGATGGTTGGAGTGAAGGAGGAGCTTGAGCTCATGACAACTTTTCCAAAGTTCCAAAACTTTGGAAAAGTTTACCTCTGACTTGCCAAAATCAATAAGAACCAAAAAAGCTAAATAAATGGAACCCGGCCAATCCTACCATATCTACAATCACGCCAATGGGTCGGAGAATATTTTCCGGGAGGAGAAGAATTATCGCTTCTTCCTCGAGCACTATACAAAGCATTTGGATAAGGTGCTGGATACCTATGCTTACTGTCTGATGCCCAATCATTTTCATTTGATGGTAGGGGTGAAAGAAGAGACGTTGCTCAGGAAAACTTTTCCAAAGTTCCAAACTTTGGAAAAGTTAGTTTCCAAGCAGTTTTCTAATTTTTTCAGCGCCTATACCCAAGCTTTCAATAAAGCCTATCAAAGACGGGGAAGCCTGTTTATGAAGAATTTTAAGCGTTTACCCATTTTAGATGAACATCAATGGCAAGAAACCTTTTTGTATGTCCATCTAAACCCAGTCAAACATGGATTTACCGAAAAGCTCGAAAACTGGAAATGGTCGAGTTGGCATGGATACGAAAATCAAAACAAAACCTCAAAGCTAAATCGAATTTACTATTTGAACTTTTTCGATAGTTGGGACCATGTCAAAAAATTGACAGAAACCAAAAAACAATTTGTCATAAGTCAAAATGTGGAATGAGCCAACTTTTCCAAAGTTCTAAAACTTTGGAAAAGTTAATTCAAATCATCTTCTCCCGTATGATCAAACGAACCCTTTTTTTCGGAAATCCAGCTTACCTCAGCACCAAAAACGAGCAGCTTCTAATATCTTTTCCTGAGCCAGATAAATCCGATAGGACCGTTCCCATCGAAGATTTAGGGATGATCGTCCTAGAAAACCAACAAATAACCATTACCCAAGGGTTGATTGCCAAGCTGACTGATAAAAAGGTCGCTATTGTCACTTGCAACAGTCAGCATCTTCCAGAGGGCCTTCTTCTTCCTATGCATGGGCATTCCGAGCAGACCGAGCGGATCAGATACCAAATCCAAGCTTCCCAGCCCCTCAAAAAAAATCTTTGGCAACAGACTGTATCAGCAAAGATTCATAATCAAGCCGCACATCTTATTGAAAAAGGGAAAGATTCCCCAAGGCTACACTACTTGGCTAAAAATGTAAGTTCGGGTGACTCAGGAAACCATGAAGCACAAGCAGCAGCGATTTATTGGCAAAGCTTATTTGCTATTCCAGATTTCAATAGGGAGCAAGCTGGTATTCCACCCAATAATCTGTTGAACTATGGTTATGCCATTTTGAGGGCGGTGATTGCCCGAGCTTTAGTCTCTTCTGGAATGTTTCCGGGATTGGGGATTTGGCATAGGAACAAGTACAATGCCTACTGCTTAGCAGATGATATTATGGAGCCATACCGTCCCTATGTGGATTTGGTAGTCAGTCACTTGGTAGAAACTGAGGATGATATCTCTGAAATAACCACAGGGATGAAAAAGGAATTGTTGAGTATTCCGGCTTTGGATGTGCGGATCGATGGTCAAAAAAGCCCCTTGATGGTAGCCGCTAGCCGGACGACCAACTCCCTTTTTGAGTGCTTTGCCGGAATCAGCCGAAAGATCATCTATCCAGAATATGGAGGATAAATTTTATTCCAGACTTAACCAATACAGAAGCTTGTGGGTCTTAGTTTTTTTTGATTTGCCTACCGAAACCCGCAAGGAGCGGAAGATTGCTACCAAGTTTAGAAAGAACTTGTTGGATGATGGCTTTGCTATGTTTCAATTTTCGATCTACATGCGCTTCTGTGCCAGTCGGGAAAATGCTGATGTACATACCAAGCGGATAAGGAATATGCTACCGGAGAAAGGGAAAATCGGGATTATGCAGATCACCGATAAGCAATTTGGGATGATGGAGATTTTCTATGGGAAAAAGGTGGTGGAAAAAGAATCCCCTGCCCAGCAGTTGGAACTGTTTTGATGGCTGGTAAACTTTTCCAAAGTTTCAAACTTTGGAAAAGTTATTTCGCTTTGGACTCAGCGATATCGCTTTTTTGAAGCTTCGTTTTTTTAATTCTATTTGAACATATAAAAAACAGCATACCAGCCACTTAGCGTGGGGTATGCTGTGATTCCTACAGGAAAGTACCATTTTGAAAGCAATTCACAACGATCAGGATCCAAGCGTCCTCCGGTATCGGGCTGTGATTCCTACAGGAAAGTACCATTTTGAAAGCAATTCACAACCAGTAGCTGGAATGATTGTAATCTCCATATGCTGTGATTCCTACAGGAAAGTACCATTTTGAAAGCAATTCACAACTGTAAACGATGATTCCCTTGGAATGCTGTTGCTGTGATTCCTACAGGAAAGTACCATTTTGAAAGCAATTCACAACTGATTATTCCATGATCATTCAGCGAGAATTGCTGTGATTCCTACAGGAAAGTACCATTTTGAAAGCAATTCACAACCCCGTGTTGCGGGGGCATAAAAACCATTAAGCTGTGATTCCTACAGGAAAGTACCATTTTGAAAGCAATTCACAACAATTTTTGATCTGAATCCATTCTTTGGTACGCTGTGATTCCTACAGGAAAGTACCATTTTGAAAGCAATTCACAACTGAAAGCCTTCCTTCCACTTTTTGCCTTCTGCTGTGATTCCTACAGGAAAGTACCATTTTGAAAGCAATTCACAACACTATTCTGCATTGAAAAGAAAAGGGAAATGCTGTGATTCCTACAGGAAAGTACCATTTTGAAAGCAATTCACAACGATAGTCCTGATTCTTCATTACTTCCTTTGCTGTGATTCCTACAGGAAAGTACCATTTTGAAAGCAATTCACAACGCTGGCTGAGTTTCACTTTAAATTCGCCCGGCTGTGATTCCTACAGGAAAGTACCATTTTGAAAGCAATTCACAACAAATCACGTTTTTCATTTTAAATCTTCCTCGCTGTGATTCCTACAGGAAAGTACCATTTTGAAAGCAATTCACAACCCAGTAGTCCAAATTATTTCCTTACCGATTGCTGTGATTCCTACAGGAAAGTACCATTTTGAAAGCAATTCACAACAACCCTGTTGATAATTATGGGTTAAGGTATGCTGTGATTCCTACAGGAAAGTACCATTTTGAAAGCAATTCACAACTGAGTTTGGTTTGAAGTCGGGTGATTTCAGCTGTGATTCCTACAGGAAAGTACCATTTTGAAAGCAATTCACAACATGCTCAACCTCCAAAATTTGATAAAATAGGCTGTGATTCCTACAGGAAAGTACCATTTTGAAAGCAATTCACAACTGAGGTTTTCGGGAGTGCCGTCCAAGACCAGCTGTGATTCCTACAGGAAAGTACCATTTTGAAAGCAATTCACAACTGACAAGGTATTGCTCCATCAGGAACTTGCGCTGTGATTCCTACAGGAAAGTACCATTTTGAAAGCAATTCACAACTATTGGGTTTGTGTTATTGGATTAGGATTAGCTGTGATTCCTACAGGAAAGTACCATTTTGAAAGCAATTCACAACTGATTACAGAATACAAAGAGGATCACAAAAGCTGTGATTCCTACAGGAAAGTACCATTTTGAAAGCAATTCACAACAGCGTGACTTTTTCTTTTTGTTCCAAAATAGCTGTGATTCCTACAGGAAAGTACCATTTTGAAAGCAAATCACAACGAATACTTCAATCTTGTTGCAAAGGTTGATGCTGTGATTCCTACAGGAAAGTACCATTTTGAAAGCAATTCACAACTGAAATACAGCACATCTGGATCTTCTCCTCGCTGTGATTCCTACAGGAAAGTACCATTTTGAAAGCAATTCACAACCAGCGTGAGATCCCGGAGGGAATTGAGCTCGCTGTGATTCCTACAGGAAAGTACCATTTTGAAAGCAATTCACAACGAGGACGAGCATGGTATCCTGGAATCCTACGCTGTGATTCCTACAGGAAAGTACCATTTTGAAAGCAATTCACAACCCCAGACTAAGTGTAGCCTTCATAAAGTCAGCTGTGATTCCTACAGGAAAGTACCATTTTGAAAGCAATTCACCGTAGATCCCTACCTAATTGCCAATACCCCCTTTCCCTTCTTTATCAAAATTTTTTTCTCCCTTAAACTTACTTTCTTAAAAATCAAGATTTTTCACCTAAATTCCTTTGGACTAAGTCAGCCTATGAAAAACTTTTCCTTACCATCCTTTCCGATGGCTTTTTTTGCCCTATTACTTTGGCTCCTGTCTGCAGTTTTGGCCCATGCACAGGAAGCTGATCCATCCTCTCCTTCCCAGTTGGAGCAGCATGTCGGTTTTCCCGTTTTAGGGGCTTTCGAGGATACACTCTTTTCGGTTTATTCCCGACTGGGTTCGCTTACCGCAGAGGAAAGGGCCAGAAGAATCACCGAACGGATTCAAAAAATCTCAAGAAACGGAAAATATATCGCCGATTCCCTGAAAGTCGAGGAATTGGAGAAGGCCTACGACATCCTCTATGGGCATGATATCATCGGTACTGTATCCCCCGGAGATATCAGGGATGAGCAATACGATATTCACAGTTTGGCACTGGCAGTCAGGGAGGTGATCAATCAGGACATCCTCCGCTATCAGAAGGAGACCAGCATGGAGGCCTTGCTCAAGCGGATAGCCTTGGCTCTTTCGACCATTTTGGCTGCCGTACTGATCATCTTCTTGATTCAGAAAGCCACCAAACGCCTGATCAAATGGATTTATTCCAAAGGAAACGGGTTATTCAAGGATCTGAACTACAAAGGCTATACGTTTTTGAGCTGGGAGAAAGAAAGAAGTTTGGTTTTAAGGGCGATCAAAGTGCTGAGATGGGTTTTCATTTTGATTCTTCTCTACCTCTTGTTGCCTGTTTTGTTCAGCATTTTCCCCTTTTCTGAGGATTGGTCAGACGACATATTAAACTGGGTCCTGCACCCCATCCGAAGTGTCTTTGAGTCTACTCTGGACTATCTGCCCAACCTGTTCAGGATTCTGGTGATTCTGATATTCATGAAATACCTGATTCAGCTGGTCCGGTTTATTTTCCGTGAAATAGAACTGGAAAGACTTCAGGTGGCCGGATTCCATCCGGATTGGGCGATGCCCACCTACAATATCGCCCGCTTTCTGCTTTTGGCATTTACTTTGGTCCTGATTTTCCCCTACCTCCCCGGCTCGGATTCTCCGATTTTTAAAGGAGTCAGTGTTTTTATCGGAGTGATTTTCTCTTTGGGTTCCTCCTCCGCCATCACCAATATGATTGCCGGCTTGGTCATTACTTACATGAGGCCCTTCAAGATCGGTGATCGAATCAAAATAGCGGATGTTCAGGGAGATGTAATCGAGAAAACCCTCTTGGTGACCAGGATCAAAACCACTAAAAATGAGGTCATCACCATCCCCAATTCCTCTGTCTTGACCGGAAATACGACCAACTACTCTTTGCAGGCAGAAGGCCAGGGATTGATTCTCTATACTTCTATCACTCTGGGATATGATATTCCTTGGCGGAAAATCCACCAAACCCTGATCGAGGCTGCTTTGGCCACTGAATTCGTCGAAAAAGAACCCAAACCATTTGTGCTTCAGACCAGTTTGGATGACTTTTATGTTTCTTACCAGCTCAATGTGTATACCCAGCAGGCGAGTAGGCAAGCCCATATTTACTCCCTGCTTCACCAAAATATTCAGGATAGCTGTCAAAAAAACGGCATAGAAATCATGTCTCCGCACTACAGGGCCAACAGAGATGGCTCGGCCTCGACCATTCCCGGAGTAGAAGGAGATTAAAAAATCCCGAAGCCTACCCTAGGCTTCGGGAGATTCAGTCAAAAAAATGAGGCGTCTTTAGTAAGCGATATAGTTGGTGATCAGCTGAATATCCAGCTTTTTGGGGCCTGAAGCTTCACTGCTTAGCCCTCGGATCACGAGCGTGTAAACCCGGTTTCCTTTCAGATCCAAAGTACCTGAGGTAAGCAGTGTCTCGCCGGTTTGGGAAGAGCGGATTTTCAGCACGGTATTGCCCGGACTGAGTTCCAGATAATCAGATACCTCCTTGTAGGAAGCCTCTTCCAAGAGAGGAGTACTAGCCTCATTGGCCAAGAGATCCACAGACTCGGTGTCCGGAGACAAATGCACCAATCTCAATTGGGCTTGAGAAGCACTGGGTTCTTCCCAAATATCCTTGACCAAGAAAGCATCCAAATTGACCGTTTCGTTGATGATAAATAGAGAGTAGACCGAGTCTGCTTTCAGATCAACTTCCTTTTCGAGAAGAGAACTGGCAGAATTGACCGCCGCAAATCGGAAATCCCTCACTCCGGGAAAGAAAGGACTATAGCCCAATACTTGGGTAAACTCCATGGGGTCCCGGTTGACCCGGTTGGAATTGGCAAAAATGTCCATAGCTGGAGCATCTGGAGAGCCCTGATAGATGGACACATAGGCTGTGGGAGGGAGGGGGGTGTTTTCCAGGTTGTCGAAGCAGGAACTCATCAATAAGGTGCCGCCTAGCGCCAAAGCGGAAAGGATAGACTTTGCTACTCGCATAGTAAGTGGGTTTAGTTTCAAATATGCTCTCAGGACGAATGGAGGGGGTTTTTCGCTTCAGTCCAGGTGAAAAAAATCTACTCTAAGCGTGTAAATCCTTGAATGATAGCCCACTCGATGAAGAAAAAAAATACATCAAATGCAGGGCGATTGGCATAAATCTAACGGATAAATCAGAACTTGTAGGCAAACCTGCCATAACCTATGTCCTCCGAATTAGATGCTTTGCGTAGCGCTCTTGCTCAGATCGAAAATGAAATGAGAAACAGTCCCACCCGCTATGCTTCTTTGCTGAGCTCTCTCCATTCCAGTCAGCTGGAGTCAGCCAAAAACCTGCTCAATTACCTGATTTTGCGTAAGACAGATATTCAGCAGCTTCAGGCAAACTTGCATGAAGTAGGCTTGTCCTCATTAGCCAGTTGCGAAAGTCATGTCCTTCGGCAAATTCAGGTTACCTTGGCCCGGCTGGGCGTGTCATTTGCTCAATATGATCCCTGCACCTTGGAGTTTGGGGCGGAGCAGATCCGGAAAAATGCAGAACGGCTTTTTGGGCTGCATCATGCGGAGTGGCCATCTTCGGTCATGGTAACTTTTGACCGTTCCTTTTTGAATGAGAAAAAGTACATCGAAAAGCTGCTTCAAAATGGCATGGGGGTGGCCCGCATCAATTGTGCTCATGATGACCCGGATACATGGAAACAAATGGTGGAGGAGATCCATCGGACTTGCAAAAAAACAGGCCTGTCCTGTGCTCTCCATTTTGACTTGGCTGGTCCAAAAATCCGGACGGTTCTCCTTCGAAAAGGGAAGGATGCTGGAAAAGCGGAAATCAAGGTAGGCGGACGTGTATGGCTCAGTGATTCGGGGAAGGGGTTTTCTTCCAAAGACGTGGTGGTCAGTCCCAATGAAGCAGGCCTGCTGGAGCATTTGAAAGTAGGCGAGCGGATTTATTTTGATGATGGGCTAATCCGTGCCCGGGTGGATCGGATTTCCAAAAAAGGGGTGGCCCTGAAGGTAGAGCGGATTTCCTCCAAAAAACCCTTACTCAAAAATGAAAAAGGGATCAATTTTCCGGATTCTGTTCTGGCGATTTCATCCCTGACGGACTTTGATCGAAAATGTCTGGCCATGGTGGTAAAGCTGGCGGATACTGTGGGGTTTTCTTTCGTGAGAACTCCTGAAGATTTGGAAGACCTGAGAAAAGAATTGGCTAAACTGACAGCTACTCCACCTCCCGTAATACTGAAAATTGAGACTCGGGATGCGGTGGTTCAGCTTCCTGCTTTGCTTTTGGAAAGTATGAAAGAGCCCTGTTTTGGAGTCATGATTGCACGGGGAGATTTGGCGGTGGAGATTGGCTTTGAACGTTTGGTAGAAATTCAGGAGGAAATTTCCTGGATTTGCGAAGCAGGCCATGTGCCTGTGATCTGGGCAACTCAGGTATTGGAAAATCTGCATAAATCGGGAATTGCTTCCCGGGCAGAAATCACCGACGCAGGCCGGGCAGCCATGGCCGAATGCATCATGATCAATAAAGGAGAACATACCCTCGAGGTGCTAAAGACCCTCAAGGATATAGCCAAGCGGAGTCGGGCCCTTAAGGTGAAAAACAGGCTGATATTTAGGCCACTACGGATTGCGGAGAATTTTCTGGAGCAAAACTGAACCGATTTTCTGGGCTTTTTACTCATTTTTCACCTTTTATGGAATAAGATTCCAGCTTTTCCCTAAGTCATTTGACTTTTGAAAAAGGCTTTGTACCTTTTATGTTACGCGAAATCACCCTTTCGCCAACTCATCCTACCTAACACACCCACAGCTATGATTTCAGAATCAGAGTTGGTCGCGCTTTCTTTGGAAAAATTCAAAGTCTGGGAAAGCTTTGATCTCAATAAATTCGAACAGCTATTCGACGAAGAAGGGCTGCTGATCTGCTACAATGGAAAGCCGGAATCCAAGGCTGAACTACTTAGGGAATTTGCCAATCCCAAACGAAAGCTGGAAGGGTTTTCCCTCAGCAGACCTATAGTGCGAATATTTGGGACTACTGCAGTCGTCCATACGGACGGAGAACTGAAAGTGGAGAAATTCGGGAAAAAAGAAACCCTATCCATGAATTTCCTGGATGTTTGGGTGCAGCGGGAGACCGGTTGGAAATTGGTCTCGGCCCATTTCAATCAGATCAACTGATTGTTAAAATGAGATTATTTTTATATCAGGTTCCTCTAGGCAGGGAAGGTCTTGACTTTTACCCAGACTGGGTTTGATTAATCCAAGGTCAATAAGTCTGTTTGGATTCCTCTCGGTTTTCAACTGATTTTTCAATCGGTTTTGGCTAACAATTTCCTAACTCAATCATTAATTTTTTTTAAAAATAGATGAGCTTTTTGTAAAAAATCAATGAAGTAACTTCATGATCTAATGATTTTCAATTCCGGTTCAAGGAAATGAGGTGTACTAACTTCGCGGTGTAATCCAACCTTAAACCTATTGAAAATGAGGAACTATACAAATTATGGAAAGGTCCGTTTCCTTCAAATCGGGCTAGTTGTCTGTGTGCTTTTTTTGTTTGGAGGAGGACAAGGGCTGATCGCCAGACCTTTCAGCTCTACCTATCCAACGGATCTGGCTTGGGAAGTGATTACCGGAAAGGTAATCGATGAGACAGGGGCTCCTCTACCCGGAGCCGCCATCTTGGTCAAAGGAACCACAACAGGGACCATCACGGATCTGGATGGAAATTTTTCTCTGGATGTAGCTTCTGATGCGGTTTTGGTCATTTCTTACCTTGGCTATACTCCACAGGAGGTAGCCGTGGGAGCTCAGGCCGTGTTGACGATCCGTCTGGAGCCGGAAAGCTCTCAGCTGAATGAGATCGTCGTGGTAGGCTACGGGACACAGAAGCGTTCCGATGTGACCGGAGCTATCGGATCCCTGAAAAATGAAGATTTCAACCGGGGAGTCATCACCAATCCGGTAGACCTTCTGCAAGGCAAAGTGGCCGGGGTAAATATCACCTCTGTCAGTGGGGAACCCGGAGCCAATCAGAATGTGATCATCCGGGGAATTGGGAGCTTGAGGTCAGGAACCCAGCCGCTGTATGTTTTGGATGGCTTCCTTTTGGACAATTCTGACACCGGAATCGCTTCCAATCCACTCAATTTTTTAAATCCCAATGATATCGAAAGCATCGATGTCCTGAAAGATGCCAGTGCCACCGCTTTGTATGGCTCCAGGGCTTCCAATGGGGTCATTGTAATTACGACCAAAAAGGGTAAATCAGGAACCTCTCAGGTCAACCTTTCCGCTTCCACCGCTTGGTCTTCCATGGCCAGCACGATCGATGTCTTTGGTGCAGATGAATTCAGACGTAGAGTAGTTGAGGTAGGGGGAAACCTGGAAGATTTTGGAGGAAATACCAATTGGCAAGAGGAACTGACTCAAGTAGGCTTTTCTCAGGACTACAGCTTGTCCATGAGCGGGGCTAATACGGAGCGATTTTCTTATTTCGCCTCTTTGGGCTATCAGGACCAAGAAGGCATCCTGAAAAACAGCAACCTAAGGAGGTATTCAGGAAAGCTGAACATGAATCAGAAGGCGTTTGAGGGAAGATTGATTGTAGACTACAATCTGACCGCTTCCTACACCGAGAATCTGCGCCCGGCAATTGGCTCCATTGCCAGTGATATGCTTTACCTGAATCCTACGATTCCGGCTTATACCAACGGCGAGCCTACCCTGCTCAATACCAACGCGCTCAATCCCTTGAAAAGAAATGAGCTGTACAGTGACGATGCGGCAAATAACCGCATTTTGGGAACCATTTCTCCTTCTTTTGAGATCATCGATGGGCTGACCTACAAGCTCAATCTCGGGGTGGACTATTCCAATACGGCCCGATATATCCAATACAAGCCTTTCACGGAAGTGGTCAACGAGTCCAATGTATCCGACGGAACCTTGGATGAGTTGATTTCTTCCAATACGAACAGTTTGATAGAGAATACCCTGACCTACAACTGGAACAATTACAAGCACAATTTCACCGTGTTGGTCGGTCATTCTTACCAGACCTTCCTCGATGAATTCAGAGCTACTTCTTCCCGAGGTTTTGCCGCCAACAACATTGAGCCGAGGTATCAGGACCACAATAGCACGAGTGAATTTCCAACTACGGTCAATGCCTCAGCGGTGAGAAATGAATTGCAGTCCTTTTTCGGCCGACTCAATTATATCTACGATGAAAAGTATCTATTCACTGCCACGTTCCGGGCCGACGGATCTTCCAAATTCGGGCAAAACAACCGATATGGGTACTTTCCCTCCTTTGCCTTGGGCTGGAATCTGAGCAAGGAAGGTTTTATGGCCACTTCCGTGTTCAACAATTTGAAGTTGAGAACCAGCTGGGGACAAACCGGGAATCAGGAAATCCCATCCAAAATCACCAAAGCCAGTTTCTCCGAAGATCGATTGGCTACCGGTTCGGGCAGTTTGAATACTTATCCAATTGACACGGACGGGAACTCCCTTGATGATTACCCCTATGGGATTGTTTTCACCCGTTTGGCTAATCCTGACCTTCAGTGGGAGGTTTCTACTCAGTTTGATGTAGGGTTTGACTTTGCTTTTCTGGATTACCGATTGACCGGTACTTTGGATTACTTCAACAAGGTTTCTTCCAACATCTTGTTGGAAGTAGTACCGGCAGACCCGGTGCAGCCTACCTCTACTTTCTGGGACAATATTGACAACATGAAAATTGTCAATCAGGGAATAGAACTTGCGCTAAACTACAACAGCAATCCACAGAAGACCTTTACTTATTCCATAGGAGGGAACGTCACCTTTATCCAAAATGAAGTTCGGGATTCTCCCTACTCCGTACTGACTACGGGTGCAGCGCAAGGTGCAGGTCAAACAGGGGCTACCATCAACGGCTACATCAACAATCAGCCCATCGGCGCATTTTACATGCTGCAGTTTGACGGGATTGGAGAGGATGGCCTGAACCGGTTCGTAGACGTGAATGGAGACGGTGAAATTCTCGACAATGACCGGGTAGTAGTAGGAAGTGCGATCCCCAATACGATCTACGGGATCAACACCTCCATGCGGTATGGAAACTTTGACTTGGTCCTGAACTTTAACGGAAGTGCAGGAAACAAAATCTACAATCATACCACGATGTCCCTGTTTACGAAAGCCCAGCTTTCCCGCTCCAACAACACCACCGATTTCGCAGTCCAGTTTCCCGAAGAATCCATCAACAACTCCAATACCGTCTCTACCCGATTCTTGGAAAACGGGGCCTTTTTCAGGCTGAATAATGCCTCTTTGGGATATACTCTCAACCCGGAACGATTGGGTATAGGCAATACCTTCCAGAATATCCGACTCTCCCTTACCGGTCAAAACCTGTTTGTCATCACAGATTATACTGGCTATGACCCGGAGGTCAATACGGGGTCTACTTCAGGAGGGATTCAAACCTTTGGGATTGACCGATTCACCTATCCTAGAGCAAGGACTTTCATGCTCAACCTGAATATGACCTTTTAAGGCAAAAAGGGATCAAGACAAGTATTCAAACATTTAATTATCAGAAAAATGAAGACCTTAATCAGTAAAAAAATAATACCCGTGATCTTGTTTTTTGTCACATTTCTGAGTTGTACTACTTTGGAAGAAGAGATTCTCGACGAATCCCTTACCGGTACAGGTCAGGCGGAGATCGTGAGCGGTTCTATTGCGCCGGTATACGGAATGCTTCGGCAGGTATGGTTGCATACGACCAATTTTGGATTGCAGGAAGTGGCCTCAGACGAGGGCATTCTCCCATATCGGGGAGGCACAGATTGGTTTGACGGTGGAAAATTCATTGCCGTACATCAGCACTTAATGACTCCGGGCAATAGTTTGGTTGGAGATTCCTGGACCTTCATCACCTTGGGCTTGTCACGTGCAGTAGCTGCAAAGGAGCAGTTAAGCTTGGAGGTGGAAAATGGCAATACTGCTGCTCAAAACCCCCTGTATGAGATGGTAGCCATCAAAGCTTACCTCAACATGCTGGCTTTGGACAATTGGGGTTTAGTCTTCAGAAAAGACCGCTCGGATCAACAATCGGAAATCCTCAGAGGGCAAGAGGCTGTCGATTACCTGGAAGCAGAACTGCTTTCTGTAGTCAATGTGATCAGCGGAACCAATGGTCCTGGCCGAATGAACAAATATGCGGTGGAAGGGCTTTTGGCTCGCTTGTATCTCAATGCAGCCGTGTACCGGGATCCCTACGGAACGCCAAATTTTAGAACCGAAGATCTCGACAAAGTAATCGAATACACTTCCAATATCATCAATGGTCCTTTTTCTTTGTCTCCGGAATATTTTGCCATCTTCAACGACGACAATGACACCAATCCGGAAGTCATCTTCTCCCTAGATCAGCGGGGTGTTTTGCAGACTGAGCATAGCCGTTGGCAATATTGGTCTATCTCCGGTGATCAGATCCCGAGACCGGAATTTCCGAATACCCGAGGCACGGATGCAGTGGCTGCGACTCCGGACTTTATCCAATCTTGGTATGACGCTTATGGAGATGTGGATCCAGCTGATGCCGATGCCCGCTTTTTTCAGGAAAACACCATCATTCCTGAGAATCTGAGAGACCTCACTGGAGTAAACCCAACCAATGATTCCGATCATTTCTATTGTGTAGACGCTTTGGACTTTGAAATGGACCGTGGAATTCTCAGAGGGATCATTTGGGGGCCAAGGAAAGACGAAAGCGGAAACATCCTCCTTTGTGGAGATGGCAAAGTCAGAATCTATCCGGTAATCAACCGCAGAAGCTCAGGAGCAAACATCCGATACGTTGACCACAACTTTCAGGTGGACTTTACCAATGAAGGCAGTCTTCACAATACCGGACACCGCTTTTCAAAATATCAGTTTAGCCGAACAGCACCCAACTGTTGCAGCAACAGCAGTGTGGACATCGTTCTGCTCAGATTGGGTGAAATCTATCTGATGCGTGCCGAAGCCAAACTGCGTAAAGGGGACAATGCCGGTGCTTTGAGTGATGTGAATGCTCTCCGAACTTCCAGAAATGCCAGGCCTGCACAGACCCCTGCAGCACTCAATTCCATCGATTTGGATATTCTGTTCAGAGAGTCTGGATTTGAACTGTACTGGGAAGGCTTGAGAAGAGTCTATCAAATCCGCTTTGGAAAATACGAAGACAGCTGGACGGAAAAAACAGATCGCGATCCCAACAAGCGCCTGTTTCCTATCCCTCAGCGAGCCATCGACGGAGCTTCCAATATTGAGGGATTCTTGGTTCAGAACCCAGGTTATTAATTTCTTATAGGTTGTAAATCCTAAAAAGCCGAACGGATTCCGTTCGGCTTTTTTCCTATCCTGAAAAGATAACAATTAATTGAGTGATCCGGATCTTCGGATACTCAAATCCTGCAGATCAAGAAAGAAATCATCCGAGGGTAAACCTGTACTCAATCCTCCCAGAATCCTTAAAAAAGAAGAAAATTGCCCATTTAGGGAAGAGTCCAAGGAGGAAAGCCTTCGATTGGGCAGCTGGAGGTAGAGTTCTGCCCTCTCCTGCGGGATTTGCCCCATTCCCAAGTCTCCTCCGTTTTTGATGAGGTAAAAATCCTCCAGCAGAAACCCTTTTTGCTTTGCTTTCTGATTTTCATCATACATTTTATCCAGCAAGGCTTCTCTTTTTTCCACAGGAGTATTCAGCCAGGTTTTCACTTGCTGAAGGCTGATTCCCTGAAGAAGATTTTTCAATCGCTCAGGCCAATCCGATTCTGAAAACCTGAGCCGGATTAACTCCTGCAAATGCATTTGGGTGTATTCGAGGTAATTTTCCGCATCCAGGATTTTCAGGTTCCAGGTTTTGGAGCTCGCCTTTTGATTAAGCCATTGATGCTCCATCCGATAAAGATCGAAGAACTCGTCAAATCGGTCTGCGTGCTGAATGAGATGAGTTTGAATGTGCATAGTAGATGAATCTAGAAGGTGAAATGTCTTGTAGGCAGGAGGGAAGGCTGCCAGAGAAGGTACTTGGATATTGATCAATACCGTGGAGTCAGCCTGAGCTAGTTTTCCGGTGTCGTTGATGTGCATATGACCGGCAAAATGAACCCGTATGCCGGCTTCGGCATACAGCTTGGAAACATCCGGAAGCGGGACCCGAGCCAGCTGCAACTTTCCGGCACCAAAAAGCAGGGCCATTTCTGCCGATCGGTCCTGGTGAAAATCTGCCAAGGGATAGTGGCTGAAAGAAATCAATGTTTTTCCTCTTGCTTTGGCTTCCTGACTCACTTTTCGGATCCAGTTCAGCTGGTGCTCTTTGCTGGCTACAGCAACATTGAACCCGAGGGAAGACCCTCTCCAGGCTGAAGAATCCATCCTTTCTGTAGGCCCCGAATAAGTGTATACATTGGCGTCTATCGCCAAAAGCCATAATCCGGGAATTGGTTCTACCAAGTAGCTGGCATCTGGAAGCAGGAAACCGGATAGGGGATCGGCAAAGAGGCGATGATCCATTCCGGCCTTTTCCCGGATAGGTTCATACGAATAGCCTTCATAATCCCAGTCCAAAAATGGGTGAGTCCAGAAAATGTCTTCCGGATCTTGACTAAACCCGAAGGATTGAAGTGGATCAATGAGCTCAAAATACCCCCAATTGGCTAAGGGTGGACTGATCGCTGCACTCGAATCAGATACAAGGGAAGGATCGCTGAATACCGCCTGATTTTGGCCTTTTTCGCCCAGAAAGTCTCTTTTCCCATCTGGTCCTCCATAGGGATATACGGGGTCGTGATTCCCAGTAGTCAGGAAAAAACGCATCCCATACCTTTGGTTGTATTCCTTTAAAATCCGGCTCAAAGCCAAGACGTTCATGGGTTGGCCGTCATCGGTAAAATCACCCGGAAGGACCACCCATTGAATTCTCTTTCTCCTGAGATCCTCCAAGGCGCTGAGGAGTGCAAAATAATTTTCGTTGAAAAGACGGGTGGAATTCAGTTGGCTTTCCATCGTCCTAATCGTGGCCATTTGACCGGTTTTCTGGTTTAGGACGCCTTTAAATTCCTGGGATTCAAAGTCTCCGTAGACATCTTGCAAGTGGATATCTGCCAGAAAAGCCACCTTCACATCCGTCACAGACTGGGCAAGAGTCCAAGAGGATGGGCAGGAGACCAAGATGCCTGCTTTCATCAAGGCTGCAAACAGTCGGGGATACTTCACTTTTTAATCAAGACTGGGTTGGGCCTTTGGTACGATTGATTTTCAAACTTTACCGAATAGTCCGATTCGAAAAATCCGGAGGGCAAGTAATAATCCGTCGAAATCACTTGAGCACCTGAAGCTTTTGCCTTTTCAAACTGACTGTAATCTCCTGTCCGAGCCTGTTTGGTATCCGAGTCGGCCCGGGTTCTGATCAGATATCCTTTTTGGACCAGTTCTTGGATGTATTCTTCCTGAGTGACGGGGTTGTTGATGATGCGGAAGCCAGCCTCGGGATTGCCTTCCTTGAGATTGACAAAAAGAGCTGCATTTTCCAGCTTGGGTTTGGCTTGGAGATAGCGCCGGATCTTTTCTTCGCTTTCGTCCAGGACAAAAAGAAATTTACCTCTCACTTCATCTATTTCCGGCCAGTTTCCGGCCAGTACCGCCTCTTCGAGACTGGCATATTTTCCCCGAACTTGATCAGGCGTGATTAATTTGTCCAATCCGAGGTGGGTTTTGACCTCTAAATCAATGCTGTCCAAGGCAGCTGAGGAAAAGGGCAGAGGAGCGATGGTCATCGGAACTTGTCCGTCTTTGGCGTTGATCAAAACAAATACAGGATGGTGGTCCGGATGGGCTTCACTCCAGGATTTGAGTTCCAATAGGGCGTTTTTGAAAAGAAGATGATGAGACATAAAATCCAAATCCTGTACATGAAACAGCTTTAGACCGGGTTTTTCCAGGTCTTTGTTGGGATCGTAAATGGTCCCCTCTGGCAGCATAGCCAAGCCTTTGGGCCGAGCATAGCGGCCACCTTCAGGATCATGAAATACGTCCAACTCCAGATTTCTCAATCCCAAGTCCAACTGATCAGAGAGCGGGATATGGGCATATTCCAGACTTTGGGCTGCCCCCGGGTTCACCTTGCTGAGGTAGTCCAAAATCGGGCGGGGCATATCACTTTTGTAGCTGTTGTGACTTCCGATTACTTGGGTTTCGTTCAGTTTTTGGGCTGTTGCCGAAAGCGAAAACCAAAAAATCACCAGGCAGAGGGAAATGTGTTTCATTTTTTGAGTTAGAATACCGAACCACCAATATCCATGATTTAGGCGGAAAGGGATTTACCCTTCTATCAAGTTTTTGTTACCAAAGGGAAAGACTTGAAACCATTTTTATCCTTTTGTTAAGGTTGAGTATTTCTGCCCTTAGCTTTCTGGATTTAAGGATCGGGGACTTAATTTTAGCTATGAAAAAAATCCTTTTGCCATTTTTCTTCCTTCTGACTTTTACTCAGGCAGGACTTCTTGCTCAGCAAACCTTCAGACTTCACTCCCACAATGATTACCTCCAAAAAGTACCTTTTTGGGAAGCTTTTGGAGCAGGTGCTGCCTCCATCGAAGTAGATGTAATGCTGCAAGAGGGAAGTTTGGTGGTTGCCCATGAAAAAGAAAGCATTCAGCCCGAAAGGACGCTTCGATCTTTATATTTAGACCCGATCCAAAGGGCGGTGGAATTAGGAATGATTGACGAGTTTGGCTTTCATCTTTTGGTGGATTGCAAAACGGAAGCCTATGCTACCTTGGAGCAGGTAATAAAGGAGGTCTCCCCTTATTCTCCCCTGCTTTTCTCGTCTCAAAACCCAGCAGGTCTCCGGCTGATTGTTTCAGGCAATAGACCCAAGCCGGAGGATTACGACAAATATCCCGAATGGATATTTTTTGACTATCAAAGCAAAAACCTCTCTCCGGATCTGCCTTGGGAGAAAATAGGAATGGTGAGCCTTAGTTTTCGTCAGTTTTCGGTTTGGAATGGCAAAGGGAGACTGGTCGAGAAGGATCGGAAGGGCTTGGAAGACTTTATTTCTTTGGTTCACAGCTTTGGAAAGCCGGTGCGTTTTTGGGGGTCTCCGGATAGCAAGACGGCCTGGAGAGCTTTTCAAGATTTGGGGGTGGATTTTATCAATACGGACCAACCCAAAGCTGCTCAGGAATATTTGGCCTCCTTGAATCAGAGGGTCTATGCAACTGATTCGATTTATTCGGTCTATAACCCCAGCTTTGCGTCGGACGGATTGGATGCGCCTATACGAAACATCATTTTGCTGATCGGGGACGGCAATGGACTGGCCCAGATTTCCGCTGCACTTTTTGCCAATGGAGGAAACCTGAATCTGGCACAAATCAAAAATATGGGGCTGATCAAAACTCAGGCTGCGGATGATTTTACCACCGATTCTGCGGCAGGGGCCACAGCTTTTGCCACTGGGCAAAAAACCAATAATCGGGCTTTGGGAGTTGGTCCTGATGGAGAGCGATTGAGAAATTTGCCTGAAATATTGGCTGAAAGGGGCTTTTCCGCAGGAATCATCACCACGGATCAAATTACCGGGGCCACTCCGGCAGCGTTCTATGCCCACCATCCGGAGCGGGATGATACCGATCAGATTGCTGCTTTTTTGCCGAAAAGCGCCTTGAGTCTGGTAATTGGTGGAGGGAAAAATACTTTTTCTCCTTTACAATCAGAGTTGGTCAAGGAAGGGTTTATACTGGTCGATCAGCTCGAAGGATTGGGTGAAATGGGGGCTGATCGAATTGCCTATTTTTCTTCTCCGGGTTCTAATCCAAGCATGGAAAAAGGCCGGGGGGATTTTCTTACCCAAAGTGCCGTGGAAGCTCTTCAGTTTTTTGGCCAAAAGAAAACTCCCTTTTTCCTGGTGATCGAGTCGGCCATGATCGATTCAGGAGGCCATTCCAATAGTACTTCCACGATCGTGACAGAAATGCTGGATTTTGATCGGCTGATCGGGGAGATGATGCGCTTTGCGGATCAGAATCCCGGTACCTTACTTCTGATTACTGCTGATCACGAGACAGGAGGAGTATCCATTCCGCAAGGAAATGTGGAAAAAGGAGAGGTGGAATTAGGATTTCACAGCGATGATCATACCGGGATTTTGGTGCCGATTTTTGCTTATGGACCGCATTCGGGTCTTTTTAGAGGGATTTATGAAAATATCCACGTGGCTCATAAACTAATTGAGCTGGCCAAATAGTTCTACTACTCAAATTGGTTTTTCTTTTAGTTCATTTGCGTATTCAGATGGGAGGGGCATTGCTAGTCAATTCAAACCAATCATTCCTTCTTTAAAAAACGGAGGGCATAAACATGAAAGATGGATTAAAAACTTTGATCTTTTTCTTTAGGTAAATGCGAATTATGAGAAAATCAAATTTGATTTTTCAGATTATAAAATTCTAATGTATCAAAAATCAATGTGTAACCGAGTAGGTATTTATGTTTTCTGAAAGAATGTTAAAGTTTTCAAACTAAAATAAAAAAGATAAGATTTAAGTTTCGGCCTATTGGATATGTGAATTTCGGCAATTACCTTCACTTAAACTTTTAAACAAAATTTTATGAAAAAATCTTTGATTCATTCCTACTTCGGAATGGCTTTAATTGCAATTTTAATTGGGGGGGGGGTGTCAAGAGGCCTCCGATGGATTTGATTTAAATGCAATCGAACCGGAGGTGATCAAACTGAAGGATGGCATTTTGCATTTTCCAAATGATCAAATCTTGAAAATTTTATGCTAGGGGTAAAGGATTATCCTTTTGAAGGCGACGAATCCTTTGTAAGCTTATTTTCCTTGGCAGAAGGGAATAGAGGATCGAATCTCAGGGTTTCAGAGGAAGAACAGTCAGCATTGGCTGATTTTTTGGATACTCCTCTTTTGAAAATGCTGGATCAGGACGGGCTTGTAGCTATTGGAGAATATTTTATCGTCTTGGATTTTGTGGACAGAAAGGCCGCCGTGACCAAGGATGAAAGTAAAGTATTTCTGCTGAGGAGTAATGCCTATGAGGATGAAAGTATTCAAGTGTATTCCTTTGATGACGAACTGCTAAGCATCCTGTTTGACGATAACCAAGCTACAGGCCACTGGGAAGATTCCGCAAATTCTCTTTTCCATTCTAACCTGAGAATACAAGAGTGTGCGACGGGTACTCCAAAACCAGGATTGAATTTGCCTTACAGACCTGAAACTATTAACCCCAATCCATCAGTTGATAGACAAGAAGAATGGAGTCGCGATGAGGTTATTGGAAATCGCCAATACAGAATACGAGCAAAACATGCGTATCAAGCAGCCGCTGTTTACTTTAGGCTGAAATCTGAACTGGAGCATTACGATAGATTAAATGATGCGTCCAGTGCCTTTGGGCCGCTCGAGGATCCTTTTGCTTCGATATCTTATTGGGGAAGTTTCACACCTAAAAACCGATCTACCGTTACACTTGATGCATGCTATTCGGATTGTCAGGGATGCGGGCCTCAGCCGGCTAATACCCAAAAAGTACAAAAGATTCATCATGAAGCAGGTCGAAGACTGACTCAAGTTAATCTGAATATGATTTTCAGAGGCCGAATTGGTGGGGCACAGGCGGGCAACAATGCTATACCTTTTGAATTTAGATTGACTCCCATTATTCGCTAGCATCAATGAAAAGAAAACTAGCCACTATTATTTTCATTTTTACCCTGCTTAGCACTTACACTCAAGGTCAAGAAAGCAAGTGGTCTCTTGGAATTCAGGCAGGTAGAACCCAGTTATCCGGATATACTCGAATTTCCTATGAGCAAATTCCTGAATTTGAAGCCCAAGGAATGGGGGGGGTGAATATTCAAGTTTATGGACGATTCAATTTCTACAAAAGAGTATCCCTATTTGCCATAGGAGGGATTAATAATCTTGTTTCCGGAATGAGATTTCAGGGACAACGGGGCAATAACTTTGGAACCAGCGGGGTGACCCCTCAATTCTTTGTGGGCTTGGATTACGAAATCCCTTTTGGAAATTCAGGTTTTGGAATTATTTCTAAACTAGCTTTTGGGATAACTGGAAGTAATGCATGGGAAAAAAATAGAGAAAGATATCAAATGGATGAGAATGGATTTCCAATTATTGGCTATTCAACTATTAGAGATGAGATCACTGGAAATGTAGAGGATCGTTCCATCTATATTAGAGATGTTGAGGTTTTCGCCTCTGAATATCAATTCATTCATCACATCCGCCCAGAATTGAGCATATATAAAAAGTATAATCGCCACCAATTTTCTGTTTCGGCTGTCTTTGCCCTAGCACCAGATAGAGACTTTTATACTGAAAGTTATTATCATTTGGAGTTTAAAGGAGGAAGGCATACAGCGAATCATCATTTTGGAGGACATTATACCGCCTTGCTTTTTGGATATGAGTTTAGATTGGGAGGTAAGAAGAGGTAGGTAAATTAGATAACCAACTTGTTTGGTATAAGTCCGTAATTTGACTATTATAATCAGTTTTTGCTCTATCTTTTCATTAAAAAGACTGCATTGGGTATGAGATGCAGTCTTTTTTAGTATTAAGCTTTTGGAAGGTTAAAAAAATAAAACTTAGAGTAAGCCAATTATTTTCCAGAATACTTTTTCAGTTCTTTTTTATCCAGTTCCTTGATAATCAGTTCCTCAGGATGGGAGGAGGTTAATTGACTTGCTATGGATTCAGTAGATACTTCCTCTCCTCCAGCAAAAATATTCACCGGAAAATTGATCCACATCACTCCTTGGGTTTGTATTTCCCATCTACTTTGGATCATTTTCACATGATGTTTTTGGGAAGAGGTCTGAACAGAAGAGATTCCAATTACCTGGCCTGGAATGACTATTTCTCCTACTTCTACGGAAGCAGAGGACTTCTGAAGTCCTGAAAGTCGGGTGAACGTACCGTCTTGGTGGTAGATTTCGATGTAGTTTTCTTTGGAAAAATCATCAAGTCCAGCTTCCCCTTCTTCTTGGTTCATCTGGACCTCTGAAATGATTCCTTTTTTCGGGGCGCAGACTTTGGTCTCGGAGTGAAAGTAAATTCCAACTCCTGTGTAGGGAGTAGTTTTAGAAGACTGATTATTTACCGAAAGAGGCCTCATGTCCACTACAGTCCCTTCTTCCACAGGTAGCAGGTAAGGCCCCAAGGAGAGGACTTTATTCTGAAAATCGCCTTTGTATAATTTCGTGTTGTAGTTGAAGGAGGTATTTACATTTCCGTATATGGACAGCAACTTGACGAGAATGCTTTTTCCTGGCTTTGCAACCTTGAATAGGAGCTCTCCCTCCGGAGATTCCAAGTTTTCCAGTTTGTTGAATCGAATTTCGATCGTGTAGGGAATTGCTTCTTTATTGAAGGACATCAGGGTCAGATTTCTTTCCTGATCTTGTTCGGCTACGATCTGAACCTGGGAAAAGAGCAGGTTTGAAGTAAAAAATAAGACTAGGGTAGGAAGGAATTTCATGAAGGTCAATTGGAATTAAATAGGCTGATTGTTTTGAATTTTTGAAAATATAAAAATTGAATTAAAAGTTAGTTTTAAATGATTGATTTTATAAACAAAGCCATTTCCCTTCCTTTGCTCAATGAGCCTTTCTTGAAAAGTGGGCTAACAATCCTCTGAATTTGAAGTAATTTCTGAATTTTCCTTCCACTCAATCCAAATCCCCTTTCCACTTCGTACCTCCTTCCAAATTCGGAAATGATGCAGGAAAGATCGGTAAACCATCACAAAACAGCGAGAAAACAAGCTTTTGAATCGGGCAAAGCAGGGCTGTCCATGAATCACTTGGCGGATTTTATTACCAAGCACCCACTCCCTGCCCCACAGTCCATTGCCAAGCTCCAACTTTTTCTGGGTAAGGTCTGCAATCATTCCTGCACCTTTTGTCCTCATGATGCCCAGCCCCAAAGTGCGGATTTTATGCGCTACGATGTGGTACATCAAGTGGCGGCACTGATCGAAAGGGAAAACTTTGAGGAAGTGATCTTCAAAGGCGGAGCCCCTGAGCTGACTCCTTATTTCCGATGGCTGGTCAGACAAATCAGAGAAAGGAGTCCACAAACCCGACTGGTCCTCCATACGCACATCACCTCCATGAAAAACCCCGGATTCCGGAGCTCTTTGCCCAATTTTTTAAAGGAAAATGAGGTTAGCCTGGTCGTCCATGTGCCGACCTTGGATGGGGACGAGATGGATTTACTCCGTGGACCGGGTTCTTACAAAACGTTTCAGTCTGTCACTAGATATTTCAATCGGCTGGGATATGGCACCCATGCTTCACTCCACCTGGATTTGATTTGGAATCATAGAAAACATCCCGGAACCGAATCTTCCAAAGAATTCATGGATTCCTGGGCCACCAAGATGGGATTGGTCTTTAGCTCATTTGATGAGAAAATGTATGCCCCGGTAGGGAGACAACAATCCTGCTTAGTGCAAGAGGGGCAGGAATTGGAGCATCTTCAAGAGTTGTTCTCCCATGCCGGGCATCATTCTCATTCCAATCTGCCTTGCCAGGAATCTTTGACGGTAGATTGGGAGGGGAATGTGTTCAATTGCGAAAACCACCTGTCGGTAAAAGACGGAAGAATCCAATACCGACTCTTTCACTTAACAGATTGGAGCAGAGAAACATTGAATCAGGTGCGGATTCAGCCTGCGCTGCATTGTCTGAGCTGCATGGCTTGTTTTAAAAATTAATTCAAAAATTTTCAAAGTTCCCTCAATCCAGATTCAGCTGTTGCCTCGTATGTCCAAAAAAAATGTATCAGCCATGATCAAAAAAATTATTCTAACAGCAGGTTCAATTGTTTTGGTGCTCCTGGTGGTATTGGGAGTACACATCTATCAGGTGACGGGAAAAGGGATGTCCGATGGGCCCAATTGGTCCATGGGGAAAATTGAAGTGAGTCCCGATCTGGATTCTACACGAGTGGAGGCGGTTCAGGAAGAGTATCTCCAAAGGCCTTACATCCGGGCTTTTCGAATCAACAGGGAGCAAGGTCATTTTATTTTGCTCTACGATCGCAAGCAGGTGAGCGGGGATGAGTTGGCAGGGGAGCTGGGAGAAAAGCTCCAAGTTTCCGCCAGTCTATACCGTCCCAGTGCAGAGGAATTGGCCAGTAGCTGTCCGGCCATTCCCAAGGATAGTTTCACCTATCAGTTAGGAAGTCTATTTCAATCCATATTTACTAAACTTTAACAACTATGAATCTCAAAAATTATTCTTTTGCAAAGCTTTGGGTATTGGGAGTTTTTGTCTTTTTCGCTTGCGGGGAAGATGAGCCCATGCCACCCATGGACACCTCGTTTTATTCTACCGAATTGGGTGGGGAAACCATGGTGCAAGATCCCAACAACCCTGGACAGATGATCGAGCAGGGATTTCTAAACCTACGCACCGTCGTGACCAATACGGTGTTGGAAATCGCTACTAATGAACAAGGTAAGTACGACGATTTGCAGCCTTACTTCTCAGTGCTGCTCAATGAAGTCGGTAGAAATGATTTATCCGGATTTACTACCCTGGTAGACGATTTTACCCGATTCTTGGCAGAAGCCACTGGCTCCAGAAACTTCCAATACACGGGATTGAACATGGCTGATGCGCACAATTCTACCAATCCGAGAATGAATGGATTGATAAACAATGCGGATTATGATCTTTTCATTGAGGCAGTGGTAGCAGGTGCTGCAGAAGCAGGAATCACCAGTCCTTCAGTACTGGGCCCCGTGGCAGAGCTTTTGGAATCTGTAAGAGCTCCTATCGTACAGCGTGATGACAACGAGGAATTGGACCTTTATACCCGATTGGGTGGTTCAGGCTTGGTCGCTGACCCGGATAATGCAGGACAATTGATAGAAGCCGGCTACTTGCCGCTTAGGGCTGTTGTGACTTCTACAGTTTTGGTGATTGCCACAAATGAAGGTGGAAAATACGATGACTTGCAGCCTTACTTTACCGTTCTTCTCAACGAGGTAGGAGCAGGAAACACCAGTGGATTTACCACCTTGGTGGGAGACTTTTCAGACTTCCTTGCAGCCAACATCGGATCTACCAATATCACTTATAACGGTTTGAACATGCGGGATGCGCACGATCCTGCTGTCAACTCCAGAATGACAGGATTGATCACGGCAGAGGATTATGATCTCTTTATACAGGCTGTGGTAGAAGGGGCTTTGGAAAACAATGTACCCGAATCCATCATCGGCGAATTCGGAGCAATTCTGAACAGTGGCGGCTTAAGGTCTGCGATCATTCAGGCTTAAATCAACGAACTTTACTGAATATGGGGTGAAGTAGAGTTCGAAATCCCCAGGTTAGGCGACTTTTATGGGGAAAATGGGCAGCTTTCGGGCTGCCTTTTTCTTTGGAATAGGTTAAGAAAAACAGCCCAAAGAATTCTCCTCGGGCTATTTTGTTTCAGATATTTTCTAAAACCTTCGAGGTTTTTGAAAACCTCAAAGGTTTACTCTTCCGCCGTGGTTTGTGTCTTCACAAACCACTTTTAACCATGTATCACATCTTCAGATTCTCCATCTCCAACTGCGGCGCAAAAGGCTGCTCGTAGTAGCGCTTGCCGGTTGCCTTGTACAAGGAGTTGGCTAGGGCGGCGAAAACAGGAGGGAAGAAAGGTTCTCCCAAACCAGTCGGATCTTCCTTGCTGTCCACAAAGTGGATTTCAATTGATTTAGGAGCCTCTTTTTGCCGAATCATTCGGTACTTGTCAAAATTCGTTTTGTTTGGCACTCCATTTTCAAAGGTCAGTTCTCCAAAGAAAGCATTGCCAATCCCATCAATAATAGCCCCTTCGCCCATATTGGTGGCGGCGTCCGGATTGATGACCACTCCACAGTCCACTGCGGCATAGACTTTTTCAACTACAGGTTTTGAATCGACGATTTGGGTGTCTACCACCTCTGCTACGTAGGAATTGTGACAGAAATAAGCCGATACGCCCCGATGAACTCCTGCCGCTGGAGCATTCCAATTGGATTTTTCACGGACGAGTTCGAGAACTCCCGCATAGCGCTTGGCATCGTAATCGTTGTTTTGCCCTACCGGATTGGTTTCTGCCCGCTTGAGCAATTCCAAACGGAATTCGATGGGATCTTTGCCCATTACTTCCGCCAATTCATCCAAGAAGCTTTGCTCAGCTGCTGCGATAAAGTTGGATCGCGGTGCGCGGAATGCCCCAATAGTGATGTTGGATTCGATTTGCCAAGCTTCCGCCAAGTAATTGTCGATGGCTCCGGCTGGGAATCGGTTGGCATGAAGGGGAGTTTCCGGAATCCCGCCTGCTTTTACATGCAGGGCCAACAAGTTGTTGTTTTCATCCAACGCAGCCCGATACGTGGCAGAATAGGTAGGACGGTACACCCCCGCTGACATATCATCTTCGCGTGTGTAGACCATCTTTACCGGTGCTTGGATTTTTTGGGAAATTAAAGCCGCCTCTGTCATGTGATGGCTATACGCTCTCCGACCAAATCCACCGCCCATTCGGGCCAGATTGATCTGAATGTTTTCCTTCGGAATTCCCAAGCTGCTAGCTAAGGTATTGGCAATGAATTCTGGTGCTTGGGTAGGTCCATAGATTACTGCTCGATCTCCTTTGACATCTGCGAAGCAGTTCATCGGCTCCATGGTATTGTGTGCCAAAAAGGGAGCGTTATAAGTTTTTTCAATGATTTTGGCAGCTTTTTTAAACATTCCCTCTGGATCTCCGTCTCGTCTGACCACATTGCCGGGTTTCTGGATGTACTCGGCCATTCGTTCTTTATGACGGTTGGTGTTTTCTAGACCCGCTGGTACTGTGACTTTTGAGTTGCCTCGACCACCGAATCCCGCTACTTCGAAGGAGGATTCTGGTGCATTGTCCCATTCGACTACCAAGGACTTTTTGGCTTGCATCACCTCCCAAGTAGAGTTGCCCACAATGGCGATGATCTCTGGAAAAGTGGTGGTATCAAAGAAATTTCTTCCGTAGTCGTCTTTAAATAAGTTGATCGAAAAGACATCCATAATCCCAGACATGCTACTTACTGAGCTTTTGTCAAAAGATTTGAGTTTCATCCCGAAAGCAGGAGGATGCACGATTGCGGCATACTTCATGCCTTCCACTTTATGGTCAATTCCAAAAAGCGGTTTTCCGGTTACGATTTTTGCACCATCGACATTCTTTTTGGAGTTTCCGACGATTTTGAAGCTGGAGATCTCCTTTAACGTAACCTCCTCAGGTACCTCTATGGTGGCAGCAAGTGAAGCTACTTCTCCATAGTGGGCTTTTTTACCACTTCCTTTGTGTTCAATAATTCCAGCTGAAGTAGTGATTTCTGTAGTGGGTACATTCCAGGTTTGTGCTGCTGCTGCGATCAGCATGGCCCGGGCTGTTGCACCGGCGGTTCGAAGTGGCGTCCAACCCTGTCGAATTCCTTGACTTCCTCCGGTGAATTGACGCTCGATTCGAGTCGGCCAGAAGTCAGCTTGCTCTACGAATACATTTTTCCAATCCGTATCGAGTTCCTCTGCCAAAATCATCGGCATAGAGGTTTTAACATTGGAGCCGAATTCCGGGTTGGGAGAATAAAGCGTAACCGCTCCGTTTTCTCCGATTTTGATATAGCTATTTAATTCAAACCATTCTTTGGGCATTCCCAACACCTCTTCTTCAGTCGGCTTGCATCCTGCCAGCCAGCTAAAGCTGAGCATCATTCCACCTCCTGCCAAAGCCGAGGCTTTCAGGAAGGATCTTCTGTTCATTTTGGTATTTACAGTAGTCATGATTTTCGGAGCTTAGAGGTTTTGTGAAGCGGTTTTAATGGCCGCTATGATTCGGGTGTAAGTTCCGCAGCGGCAGATATTCCCATTCATCGCATTGTCGATATCGGTATCGGATGGAGTTGGATTTTGTGCTAAAAGTGCCGCGGCGCTCATGATCTGTCCCGCTTGGCAATAGCCACATTGGGGCACATCATGCTCCATCCACGCTTTTTGAACCGGATGATCTCCATTTTCGGAGAGCCCTTCAATGGTGGTGACTTGTGCACCTTCTGCTGCCGAAACCGGCAACTGACAGGAACGCACTGCATTTCCGTCCAAGTGAATGGTGCAGGCGCCGCATTGGGCGATACCGCAACCGAACTTAGTACCCACCAAATCCAAGTGATCTCTCAATACCCAAAGCATGGGGGTATTCGGATCCACATCGACTTGTTGGGATTTGCCATTGATAGTGAGGTTGAATAGGGCCATAGATATTTTAATTTAAGAGTTAAATATAATGATCTCCACCTTGTGAGACATTATAGAATTCAAACAGAAAGCTTGGAATATCAAACACAACGATGGAAGAGCTACTTTTAGAATGGGTTGAAAGTTAGGTGACTAGTGCGTAGGGCAAGGCTTACAAGCTTAATGGGAAAAGCACCAAGATCCCAATAGAAAATCGGCTAGGGTAAATGGGGCAGGATCGGGGATTCATAAAAACTACTTAATTATCTGTAATCATACCCATAGTCATTCATTCTTTGTTTATCCGGCAGGAAGACCCCTGCCCGTCCCTGCCTTACCAGCGGGCAGGCGGGAGAGAGCGAAGCCGGCTAAAACTGGACTTCAAGAGAGATTTTATCCCTTGCGTACGGCCTAAGGGGGTCAAAGCGGAAAATCAACTCTATCTAAACTGCGAGGTAGGAATTAGCTGATACCTCAAAGGTCACTAAAGAACTTATCCTGGTCTGTATTGGGTTCAGGATTTTCTCCCTTTCGGGCCTCTACTATGGCCCTTTCAGTTTCTGAATTTGGAATTTCCCCGACTTCACGATAAAGCAGATACTCGATGTAATTATTCAGGCTTTACTTTTCAGCTTCCGCTTTTTCTTTGACAAGGTCCAGCAGTTTTTTTTTCAAATCTCAGGGCAGTTTGAACTTTCATGGGTTTTCATTTTTTTGGCAATTTAAAGGGATATCAATTCGCTATGTAAGTGTTGTGCCGATGACCAAGCCTAAATTCAATCAAGACGCTGATTCCTTAGATCAGGACTTACCAAATCCTATTTTTCCCGAGCTATTTTTTTCAATCCTACTTCATATTACCTTGATTTTCAGCGTATAAACTGAATCAAGTCAGTTAAAAAAAAATAGTTTTTTTACTTAAAGACTTGGTTTTTGACAAAACATTCTTTAGATTCCCTTCTGTTTTATCTGATAAAAGTCCCACACTACTATGAATAAAATTAGCCCCCCCTCGCCACAAACACATACTTTCCTAACACGAAAAATAGCATTTCTCGGCCATTACTGCAATCGACCAAAAATCCTGCTTGTTTTCCTTCTGGCCGTATCATGGTTTTTGTCTCATCAGGCACAGGCGGTAAATGTTGTTATCGAGGGAACATCCACCTTTGTTTGCCCTGATAAATCAGTTACTTACACCGCTAGAACTTTTGAAGAGACATTTGGAATTGAAATTTATTCGTGTACCCTGCACTGGGAAGTATTTAAAGGAAGTGCACTCGTGGGTCAGGGATCTGGTGTAAATTTTACTTACACTTTTCCCGATGTCGGTCCTTATCAAATCAAGGTGGTAGCTAATGGATGTGGAGTATTTTTTGATACAGGAGAAAAAATTGTTTCAACAACTTCCCGGGTACCCATACCAAGCCCAATTTCAGGCCCAGCGATGTGTACTTCTGGCCAGTCCTACACCTATATAACCAGTCCTACTTTAGCTAGCATTTTCCCTCCGCCTTCTTTAGGAGGAAATTGTTATTACCACTATCCATACCGATGGGAAGCTCCGGCAGGCTGGTCTATTAATGGAGCTGGAAATATAGTTGATCACAATGAAACAGTCAATATAATTGCCCCCGCTGGAACTCCCTCCGGAAGTTATATTATCTCTGTTCGAGGTATGATACCAAAACCGAGCTCAAGTGATTTCTGGTACAGTGAAAAAAGAAATTTTTCGGTTCAGATAGGACCATTCAATCAAACGCAGGTCTCAGTATCTGGTCCAGGAATGGTTTGTAATGGCAATTCATATACCTTCACCGCCAATGTTCCTACAGGACACCAAAATGGATACACATATAATTGGACTTACCCGTCTGGATGGACAGTTCAGAGTACATCAAACAATACCAAAACATTCTTTCTTCCTTCTTCAAATAATACATATGGGCCAGTCCGAGTATCTGTCAACAATGGATGTGGAGCGACTCATTTTACTGGCATTACCGTCATGCCGTGTGGGTATATGTATTCTTCGGGTGATTTTAATATCTATCCCAATCCTTCACATGGTGAATTATTTGTAGAGTATGGTGGTATTGAAATCAAGTCAGTGGTGCCACAAGAGGAACAAGCCAAGCCTCAAATAAACAAACCTAGAATGTTGGTTTTTAAAGTGGATGTTTTCGATCGAAGTGAAAAACTGGTAATCAGTGGCGAGTCCAAGGATAACAAGGTACATCTAGATACCAGAGATTTACAACCTGGAAATTACTTTCTACATATTTATGCAGGTGACCATGTGTTCAGAGAGCAAATTATTATTGAAAATTGATCAAGACATCTATTACAAGTTTCACACCTCAAACAAAATTGATAAAACATGAAGCCTCAACATAAAAATTCGTTCTTTCTGATTTTGGTCTTTACCCTCTTGTTATCCTTTGATGGACTGACTCAGTCCAAAGGAGATCCTTTTACTGCCAAAAAAGCCATTTATTTGGAACTAGGCGGTAGTTCTGGAGTTTATGGCTTTAACTATGGCACAATTTTCCACCAAAAAGGAAAGCTTAAACTGAATGCTAGTGCGGGTTTTTCACTATTGATAAGAGAAACATCAAATTCGAGGATTTTTTGGCTACCTGCAATTCCTTTAGAACTGACAGCTCTTTATGGAAAATCAAACCACCATTTGGAAATGGGGTTTGGGGTTTTGCCCTATTTAGATGTAGTCTCTTTTTTTGATTCAGAGTCACTAGTTTTTAAGGATAAAGTTGTATTTGACACTGCTATACCCCTAAGAATCGGATATCGATACCAAAAACCTGAAGGTGGTTTCTTCTTCAGGATTGGCTACACGCCTTATTTCATTGCACCCATTGGAGGTAGAGAAGATTGGACGTTTATGCCCATTTTTGGAGGCCTGAGCTTTGGCAAGAGTTTTTGATGGATATCAAGTTTCCTAAGCCATCTCTTCACCTCCTCTAGCACTTCCACTTGCTTCTTTCCCTCCATTACAAATAGCACCCCGTCCCGTTCAATTCCTCCTTTTGTAGAAAAGCCTTCTAAAACCTGACTCTTCGGACATAGTTCCTTCACTATCTTAAAACTACTTCCAACTCCATATCCTGCATTGGTATTGAAGGGAATAACTGTTTTTCCACTTAGGTCATTTTCGTGCAGAAAGCTTTTCATAGGAGGGGGGAGTTGCATTCCCCAGGTGGGAAAACCTATGAAGATGGTGACATATTTCGAAACATCAACCTTTGTTTTCAGCGGAGGTAGAAATCCTGTTTCGTTTTCTCTAGCTACTTGAGCTACTATGGCTTGATAATTTTCTGGATATGGTTTTTCCAGTTCCAATTCCACCAAATCGCCTCCAACTTTTTGCTGAATCATTTCTGCAATTGCTTTGGTGTTTTTTGTTCGGGAAAGATAGACGATGAGGATTTTTTCAGAATCCAACTGCGTGTTTTTCACTGACTTTCCTGAATTAGTTTGACAGGAGCTTGAAAGTGAAAAAAGCAGGAAGATTACCAAGAAAATATTCCTCATCGCGTTTAGTGTTTACTGCCCTCCTGGAGTCATCAATCGGGTGAAGGAGAGTGAGCCTAGCTTCCAGCCGTCTGCCTTTTTGATATACACTTCGGTTACTTCAAATGGATTGGTAACCTCTCTGCCCCCAACTTCCGCAACTAGTGTAATGCGGTTGAGTAGAATAGCCGTGTTATCGATGATTTCTACAGAAACTTCATGGATGTCTGCTTGTTTGTACCAAATTCCACCGCTTCGAATGATATCGACTTCGCGTTGCTTGCCCCAAGAACCACCCATGTGGACGAATACAGACTTGTCGTCGAACAGCTCGGCGAGTTTGTCAGCTTCTTTGTCGGCCATCCATTGCCATTTGGTTTTGGAGAGGTTGATGATTTCTTGTTGCTCGGGAGTAGTTTGGGAGAAAGTGACTTGCGTGGCCAAAAGGAGTGCAAATAGGCTGATTAGTGTCTTTTTCATTGGAAATTAGTTGGGAAAAGAAATCGTGTTGAGATTCAATTTTTAAGGATTACAAATCCTTTAGCTACGGCCTCGGAATTACAAATTCCGAGGAGCATGGCCTACTTTTGAATCTCGTGGGTATCTCGTACGCTGCTGAAAGTCAAAGCCAGCATTTTCCAATCGGCACCTTCTTTTTGGTAAACTTCTGTCACGGTAAATTCAGTCACCACATCATTTCCCCTCACATGGGCTGTCAATGTGATTCTATTCCAAACGACTGCTGTATTTCCAAATAGTTCAACAACCGTATCGTGGACCTTGGCGTCTTTGTACCAGATGCTGCCTGTTTCGATGATTTCCAGTTCACGGGCGGTGGTCCAGGTTCCACTCATGTGGACGAATTTGGCTTGAGGGTGAAATAGGGGGGTGAGTTTTGCAATGTCCTTGTCAGCAATCCATTTCCATTTGTTCATAGAAAGTTCGTAAACCTCTTTCTCAGTGGAGGATTGTGCAAATGACCAAGTTGAAGTAAGAACTAAAAGCGTTAGTCCGAATAGAAATTTATTCATATGAGTTTGATTTTTTTTTCTATTTCAAAGCTATATCCCTTTAATTCTAAACCACTTACCCGGATTACTGAATTACTTACCATTTTTACAGGTGGGCAGTTTTATCGGTATTTAATCCCGGTACTCTTTCTATTTTTGATTCAAATCCTTTTGCCATGGAAGAAATCGTAGATCTCTGGAATGTAAACGACTACTGCAGCCCTTTGAAATTATCCAGCATGCACCCTTTGGTCACAGTGGTGGATTTGTCCAAGGGAGAGTGGCCCAAGAATCCGGGGACCAAAGCAGTTCACTACCATTTTTACGGGGTTTTTCTCAAAGAGGGGGAGGAATGCGAGATCAGGTATGGTCGAAAGAATTATGATTTTCAGGAAGGAACCTTGGTATTTGTAGGTCCTGGACAAGTGGTCAATATTTCTAAAATCGGAGAGCGACCAAAAATGTCCGGATATGCGCTTTTATTTCACCCGGATTTACTTTTAGGCACTTACCTTGGTAAAAAAATTGAGGATTATAATTTTTTCTCCTACGAGACCTATGAGGCGCTGCATATGTCACCCAAGGAAAGACAAATCGTTTTGGATTGCTTTGCAAAGATTCAAGACGAGCTGTCCGAGCGAATAGACAAGCATAGTAAATCGGTCATTCTTTCAACCATTGAGCTGTTTTTGAATTATTGTCAGCGTTTTTATGACCGACAGTTTATTACCCGAGATACAGTCAATAAAAATGTGATAGAGCAATTCGAATCATCTCTTAAATCCTATATCCGATCAGGTAAGGCATTAGAAAAAGGAATTCCTTCTGTTGCTCAGTTTGCCGAAGAGCAGAACCTCTCCCCTAATTACTTTGGGGATCTGGTGAAAAAAGAAACCGGAAAAAGTGCCCAGGAATTTATCCAACTGAAGTTGATCGAAATAGCAAAACAGCGGATTTATGATCCAAACTTGTCAATTGCAGAGATCGCATACAGTTTGGGATTCAAATATCCTCAGCATTTCACCCGGCTTTTCAAGCAACAGGTCGGAGTTTCGCCTAAGGAGTATCGGAAGTCGGTAAGTTGAGCTCTGTTTTTGGAAATCCCTTTTTCTCAATCCAATTCTAGTTTCTGGATTTTTGGTGGATCGGTCCTTTCCTTAGTAGCTTATCCAGTTTCCCAGATTGCTTTTGAGTTGGGCAACATTCAGGTCATCGAGGGGTTTTTCCCAAAAGTCAAGGACAAATTGATTTGCCTGTGCCTTATGCCGATCTGCCTTGTCCAGTGAGGAGGTGACCATAATGACCTTGATGTCGGCTAGCTTTACTTTGCTTTCCATCTTTGCCAAGAGTTCCCAACCATTCATTTTCGGCATGTTGATATCCAAAAAGATCAATAGGCGTTGGTTGGATAAATCCTTGCTTAAGATGTGTGCAAAGGCCAGTTCCGGGTCGGAAAAAGTGATGGGGGCTGGGTGTAGATTTCCGGTTTTAATGATGATTTTATGTAGAAACAAAACCGATGGATCATCGTCTACAATCATCACTTCTGTAAAAAAATCATTCATTTTTTTTCAATTTTTCAGACCTGGCATGGGTGTCCTTGACTATTCTATCCACTTGGTGTAGGGCATTCAAGAGATCCAGTTCCAATTCTTCCTTGCTTTTCTCTACCTGATCGTATTTTGCATAGTTAACTAAAAAATGGCTAATTGCCATGGCACGGGTCAAGGGAGCTCTCAATAGGTGAGAGTGATTCCAGGTAAGCTCCTTCATTACCAGGTTTTGTGCCTCAATTTCATTCAATGCATTTTTGAGTTTTTCATTGGTTTGACTGAGTTCACGGGTTCTTTGGACCACCTTTCTTTCCAGCTCATATTTCATTTTTCTATTGAAATAGGACATGAACAAAAAGTAAAACAAAAGGATAAACACCAGACCTAAAATCAGTTTAAAGGCAAGGGTTTCGGTGAAAGAGGCAGTTACCTGAATAGGAAGGGTATAGACTTTTTCTTCTTCAGCGAATCGGATGATTTTTATTTCCAGCTTGTAATCTCCCGGTTTAAGTCCATTGAAATACAGCTGTCTTTGCTCCTTGATGGGCAACCAATTTTCGCCGTTTCCAGCTATTCTGTAAAACAGGGTATATTGGGAAGGATTGTCCAAATCGATCAAATTGAATGAAATCTGGAACATTCGCACTCCTTCCGGGATTACTACCTTGCCTTCAATAGAGGATTTCAGATCTCCGATTTGAAGTTCATCCCAGATAAAATTGACCGGTTCTTTTGGGTCAAGTGTGAGATTGGCTGGATCAATGATTCCGACTCCTTCCACAGTAGGTATCCAGATTTTGCCTGAAAAGTCCCTAAGCGAGGCCGGAAAGATCAATCCGTTGGTTTCCGAATTAGGCATTCCCAATCTCTGATCAAACAAATACGTGTTGAGAATAAAACCTTCTCCTTGGTGGGTTTTGAATTTTTGAAGGTCTGATTTGGAAAGGTATTGAACTCCAAAATTGCTGCTGATCCAAACTCCACGATTGCCGTCATCAGTGATACTGTATACCGTCTTGGATTTCAATCCCTGGGATCTGTTCAGAATCTTGAATTCTCCATTTTTCAGCAAGATCAAGCCTCCATGAGTCCCCAGCCAAAGGTCTTTCTCCTGGTCTTCGTAAATGGAATACACTACATTTTCGCCTGGGGGAAGCGGGAGGGGAAGATGCTGGACTAGTTGGCCGTTTTCAAGCCAAAACAAGCCTTGATTCATGGACCCAATCAGAATTTGCCCATTGCTTAGTTCCAATGCACTTACAAATCGGGTGTTTTCAAACTCCCGGTCAAGGCTCACAAGGTGAAGTTTTCCCTCCTGATCCAGGAAATGGATTCCACCCCTTCGGGCCAATATCCAGAGGAGGTCTTTTGAATCTCGGTAGAGTGCGTGCACATAGCTGCTTGTTAGGCCGTTTTCCTGGGTGAATTGACCCTGGACTTGGCCGGAATTCATGTCGATTATTGAAATTCCGGCGTTTGTTCCGAAATAGAGCTTTCCTTGGTGAGAAGAGATGCTGGTGTTGCTATTTGCAACTAGTCCGTTTTCTTCGGTCCAGGATAAGATTTTTCCTTTTTTTATCTGATAAAGCCCATTTGCCTTGGTGCCCACCCATATACTGCTATCCTCGCTTTGATAGATAGCTTTGATATTTTTCTCGCTGAGTTCTTCGTAGTTCAGTTGGGTGACCTTGGCAGGTTTGAAAGCCAAAAGTCCTTTTCCCATGGTCCCAAGAAAAAGCTTATTCTCCTCTCTGTTGATTTTCCTGACTGTGTAGTTCCTTAGTTCCGGATAATTGAAGCGCTGGACCTTGCCATTTTCGATTACCATAAGCCCTTTTTCCAAAGAACCGGCCCAAATTCTGTTTTCCGAATCAACGGTCAGGCTGCTTAGATTGATGTCTTTGATTGCTTCGGACGGGATTTGCTCAATCAATTGATACTTCTTGTCCAATTGAAAAATACCTCCTTCTGAAGAATAGACCCAAATCTGAGCCGGAGTTCCGAAGATCTTGTTGGCAAGAAAAGTTTCGGAAGATATAGCTGTCATGGTTCGGGAGGAAATATTCAGTTCAAATAATCCCTTACTAGTCCCCACTAAAATCAGGGATTCATCAATTCTGAAAAAACTGTTGATTTCCGGTTTTTCTTTGGGTTTCCAAAAATCCAAAGGTTCAAGCTGATCCTCCTTCCATTCGTAGATGTCACCCAAGTCCGTACCGATCAATAAGTTGTCTTTTCCAACCTCAATAAGGGCCCTTATCCAGGTATTGTCCGTAATGCTGGTGCAATCGATGATTTTGAGAATGTTTTTTTCCAGCAAAGCAATACTACGGTCGGCCGATGCCCAAATTCCTGTGGGTGATTTGTAAAATGAGTAATAGGTCTGTTCCAGCATTTGGGGGTAATTTTGCTGGTCGAAGACTTTCAAAGATGCCCCATCCAATCGTACAAGGCCCTCCTCAGTAGATGCCCAAAGGTAGCCGTGATTATCCTTTTCGAGAGCGAAAATCATGTTTTGAGGCAGGCCATTGGTATTGTCCCAGGCTTCAATCATGTAATTGCCTGAGAAATAAGAGCTATCCAAGATGGCCTTATGCTGGGAAAAACACGGTAGTAATCCCAACCCCTGAAGGAAAATCTGAAAAATGAAGATTGGTAGTGATTTGGAATTCAAGGGGGTAATAGATTAAAGAACAATATCAGTACAAAGCTAAGTCTTTATTTTCAGGCGTTTTTGGTTTGATTGGTTATTTTGTTTCATCCTAAATTAATCGGATTGGAGAAATAAACTCTTCTGTTTTGCCAACCGGTTAGATTTTTTTATAAAAAGTGTGTCCATATTCCCGCCTATTTTCATGGATAGTGTGATTTAAAGGGATAAACTTCATTTTCTAAGTTTAGGAATTGTTGTTTTTCTGTCTCCCTCATCTTGTAGGTCAGCGATTGGATAGCCCCTCTGTAGGTCAAGTGAAGGAGCTCCCTATTAAAAATGGGAAGTGGGAGGATAATTCAAAAAAAAATAAAAGGTAAATCCGCTTTCTTACCAATAACGAAACTTTATCACTTCTCACCTCGACTTGGTTCGAAAAGTTCACCAACCGTCGCTCGGTAACCGTCAATTTTTTTAGGTGAGAAGGGGAGTGAAATCTAACCAAACCCGGAGGTCGAGCTCAGTCACTGAGCTTGTCGAAGTGTGGAGGCCATTTCAATCTACAGGCATCCTAGCGGACGTACTTAAAAATAATTTGAAAATTATCCCTTTTTGGCTTTTCTGTCAGGCAAAGGATTGATTGGCTCAAGTCCATAAAAAAAGGCCGGTTCCTTAAATCCAGCCTTTTCTTCTCTAGCCTCCTCAACCTTATTTTGGAAGCAGTACGGTGTCGATCACATGCACCACGCCATTTGTTCCTGCCAAATCAGCAGCTACCACAGTAGCACCACCGATCATTACTTTTCCATCCTTGATCGATACAGTCAAGTTTTGACCATTCAAAGTGGTCACCACCTGTCCGTCGCTTAAGTCTCCGGACATCACATTACCAGCTACTACGTGGTAAGTAAGGATTCCTGTCAAAGCGTCTTTGCTTTCAGGCTTCAAAAGTCCCTCTACCGTGCCGGCAGGAAGGGCTTCAAAAGCTGCATTGGTAGGTGCAAATACGGTAAATGGTCCTTCACCACTCAAGGTTTCTGCCAATCCAGCCGCCTGAACTGCAGCCACTAAAGTGGTGTGGTCAGGGGAGCTGACAGCAATGTCAACTACCGTGTTGGATGGGGCAGGAGTTTCTTCTACTACTTCTACTACTACTTCCTCGGTAGACTCTTCTTTGGGAGCACTGCAAGCTGTCCAAAGGCCCAAGGCTAGGAAGGTGGCGGCCACAGCCGAAATTCTGTTCATTTTCATTGGGTAAGGGGTTTGATTTTCATGTACAAAACATGATTCCCTCTCTAATGTTTTGAGATTCTGATAAATATAAAAGGGCAGGATTTCATTAACTTCTGAATTTCATGGTCTAACAAGGGCATAAAGTACTTTTTTCCATAGGAATGTTTGAATTGTGTAAGTTTTGATTTGAAAAGGATTATTGAATAAGATAGAAAAGGCTGAGTTTTGCATTGGTTTATCTCCCAAATCATGCCTTTCATCAATAGATTTAATTGTTTCTCTTCCGATGGGAAGAGGAAAATCAGCCGATTCAGTTTACCCATTGGTTTATTTCTTTCCTTGATTTTAGTAAGCAGTTCTGCCAAAGGACAGGAAGACTCCCAACGGCATATTGGTGGCACTGTCACGCTTACCAATAATGGTATCTCCATCATTCCTTCCTTTTCATTAGGGAGGCCAGCAGTTTTTTTTGACTTGACTATGGGGGGTGAACGATTTTCCTTTGAGCCCATGCTTCGGTTTGGCTTGGATGGAAAGCCTTGGTCATTTGTGCTTTGGGGGAGGTACAAGGTGATCAAAGACCGGCGCTTTTCGTTGACTGTGGGTGGTCACCCTGCCTTCTTGTTTCAGGAGGCTCAAGTGATGGTGGATGGAAAGCCCGAAATGAGAATGGTGGCCAATCGCTATGTGGCTGGAGAAATCAATTCCAGCTTTAAGGTGAGTAAAGACTTGACTTTAAGACTTTACTATTTGAAAGGCGTAGGGGTTCAGGTTATGGGACCAAAAAGTTCTGATTTTCTGGCTTTAAGCCCTGAATTTCCAGACATCAAATTAGCAGGGGAGTTTAGCATGGTCATCAATCCCCAGTTCTTTTTCCTGAAAGTAGATGAGAATTCAGGGTTTTATGTCAATTCGGGACTTACCTTTAAAAAAGGAGAGTTTCCGGTGCAGTTTCAGGCCTTTGGTAATAAAAAGCTTAATTCCACGATCCCGGGAGATGATCTGGTTTGGAACTTGAGTCTGCTGTATAAGTTTAATACCTCATTTGAAAAAAAATAGATCATGGATAATGCCGAAAGTCTTCGAGAGTTTTATGAGAGAAAATTCAATTGGATTCCAGAAAACTTAGCCGCGGAAATCGGTCATTTCAATATTTTCCGCCTTGAGCCATACCTGGAGGGCAAAATGAAAGCCGTGCCCTACCGGAGAAGGGACTTTTATAAAATTATGCTGGTCAAAGGCCCGGGTACGGTTCAGTATGCAGACCGGATCAATGAGGTCAAAAGACAGGCGCTTTCCTTTTCCAATCCGCTGGTTCCCTACAAATGGGATCATTTGACTCCTGATACGCAGGGTATATACTGCATATTCAATCCGCATTTCTTTCTCAATTTTGGGCAGATCCAGCAATACGAGGTGTTTCAGCCCAGTGGGAATCATATTTTTGAGTTGACGGACAAAGAGGTGGAGGCGGTTGAACTGATTTTTGAAAAAATGGAGGCGGAGTTCAGTTCCGAATACAAATACAAATACGATGCAATCCGGGCTTTGATTTTGGAGCTGATTCATTTTGGGATGAAGCTGCAGCCTGCTGAGATTCAAAAAACCCAACACAGAAACGCTTCCCTGCGGATTGCTTCCATCTTTTTGGAATTGCTGGAAAGGCAATTTCCGATCGACGAAACCCATCAAACCATTGGAATCAGAAGCCCTTCGGACTTTGCAGATCAGCTCAATGTCCACGTCAATCACCTCAACCGGGCAGTCAAAGAAATGACCGGAAAGACGACTTCTAAGTTGATCGCAGACCGGGTACTGCAGGAAGCCAAAATCCTGCTAAAACAAAGCAACTGGAATGTATCAGAAATCGCTTATGGCTTGGGATTTAATGAAGTGACCCACTTCAATAATTTCTTCAAAAAGCACGTAAATTTATCTCCGACTCAATTCAGAAAGGGATGAAAAATATGAATTTAAAACTAGTTTGGGTTTATTTTCTGTCAATCGGATTTGTTGCACAGGCTTGGGCCCAGCAGACTAAATCCATAGCGGTCACAGGAGAGATAGCCTCAGAAATCGTTTTGGACTGGGGCCTGATTTCAGCTCAAGAGGCAGAGGAAATCGGGGACTTTTCCATCACCAATCATCTCGGAGAACCTAGAGGAGTACTCCAATCCGCCAAGGGTGTACCGGTAAGCTCCTTGTTAAAAGATTTGGCATTCAAGACACCTTCACCAAAACAACTCAGCGAGTTTTACTTTGTATTTGAGGCAGAGGATGGGTACAAGGTGGTATTTTCCTGGAATGAGCTTTTCAACAATCCTCTGGGAGAGGAAGTTTACTTCGTGACCTTCGCCAATGGAAAGCCCATGGAGGAAATGGAAGACAGCATTCTGGTCATTTCGAAGACCGATTTCCGTACCGGAAGAAGGCACGTGAAAAATCTGGAGAAAATCCACGTGAAAAGAGTGCCTTGATTCAAGTCTTTATGAGTCCATTTATCCCGAATGACTTTTTTCCCAGGGAGGGAATTCTCAACTTGTGCCTATGCTGATTGACCCTTTCGGACGTATTCACGATTACCTCAGGATCTCACTGACAGATCACTGCAATTTCCGCTGCACTTATTGTATGCCGCAAGAAGAAATGGAGTGGATGCCTCAGTCCAAGCTGATGAGTAAGGATGAAGTAATCGAACTGGCAAAAACCTTCATCAATCTTGGGGTCAAAAAGATTCGTCTGACCGGAGGAGAACCTTTGGTGAGGAAGGAGTTTCCCGAGATTTTGGAGAGATTGGCTGATTTCCCAATAGAGCTTACCCTTACCACAAATGGCGTTTTGATTCACAAACACATTGACGTATTGAAGAAAGCCGGCGTTCGCTCAGTCAATGTCAGCTTGGATACACTCAACAGGGAAAAGTTTTTGAAACTGACCCGTAGAGATCAATTCGATCTAGTTTGGGAAAATATGCTCCTGCTCCTTCGAGAAGGCTTTCGTATCAAAGTCAATGCAGTGGCCCTTCACGGATTGATAGAAGATGAAATTTGTGATTTTGTAGCGATGACGGAAAAGCTTCCCATCCATATGCGATTCATCGAGTTTATGCCTTTTGCAGGCAATCACTGGCAAAGCAAGAAAGTGGTCACAGCGGCTCAAATGCTGGATTTGGTGAAGGAAAAATATGAAATCGTCAAGCTGGAAGACAAAAAGCACGATACGGCCAAGAAATACAAAGTACCCGGTTTTGCCGGTACTTTTGCCTTTATCACTACCATGAGTGAGAACTTCTGTGCTGGCTGCAACCGAATCCGCCTGACAGCAGATGGAAAAATCAAAAACTGTCTTTTTGGAAAGGAAGAGCTAGACCTTTTGGGAGCCTTGAGAAGGGGAGAAAATGTGGACGAAATCATCCGACTCTCCATTTCCAGAAAGCATAAAGCCTTGGGAGGACAATTTGACCCAGACTACCTGAAGGCTAATCCCGATGCCATCGAAAACAGAAGTATGATCAAAATCGGAGGCTAAATGATATCCGTTTCAGAAGCAAAATCCATTCTTCAAAAGCTTAATCTTCCGAATAGAGCTGTCAGCTTACCCATTTCTTTGGCCATAGGTCATTTTTTGGCCCAATCTCTCTCTTCAAAAATCGATGTGCCTTCTTTTGACAACTCTGCCATGGATGGCTATGCCTTTGCTTGGGAGGAAGGAATTGATCGCTTGGAAGTCATGGGAGAGGCTGCTGCGGGCTCTTCTGACTTACCCAAAATCGAAAAAGGACAAGCAGTCCGAATATTTACCGGAGCACCACTGCCTGCTGGGGCAGATTCGGTGATCATGCAGGAAAAAGTGAAGCGGGTGGGTGATTTCATCCAATTTAAACCTGAGGATGCCACTCAGGGAAACCATGTTCGCTATCGGGGAACGCAATGTAGACAGGGTGAGGTCGTGGCCGAAGCCGGTGCCAAGATTACTCCCGGCTTGGTCAGTCTTTTGGCCTCGGTGGGTGTAAATGAGGTGCTGGTATCCCTAGCTCCAAAAGTCGCCATCATCATTACAGGCAATGAAATCCAAGAATTGGGAAAGCCTCTCGAGCCCGGACAAATCTACAATGCCAATGGCCCTGCCTTGGAGTCTTGGTTAAAAAACTTGGGTATCTCAGAAATACAGCAAATCAAGGTTCAGGATCAAAAAGAAGCTGTGGTAGAGGCCCTTTCCCAAACGTTGGAGGAGTATGATTTGGTGATTTTTACCGGAGGTATTTCGGTGGGAGATTATGACTTTGTCAAAATCGCTGTGGAAGAAAACGGGGTGAGACAGCTTTTCTACAAACTCAAGCAGAGACCCGGCAAACCCCTTTATGCTGGAGAAAAAGAGGGTAAGATCGTTTTTGCCTTGCCCGGAAACCCTGGTTCGGTGCTTTCCTGCTTTTTGCAGTATGTAAAACCCGTCATTCAATCCTGGAAACGAGATCCTGAAGCATGGAATTATTTTAAAAATCTTCCACTTTCCCAGGATTTTGAAAAGAAAATTCCACTCACTCAATTTTTAAAAGCAAGAATCCAAAATGGAAAAGTACAAGTGCTTCAGGGTCAGGAATCCTTCAATCTGATTGCTTTTGGTTTGGCTGATGGATTTGTGGAGATACTGGAGGAGTCATCCTATGTCGAAGCAGGTAGGTTGGTAAGGTTTTATCCTTGGTGATGGAAGATCTGATTTATTACGGCCTGTTTTTTTTGATGCCTTTTGCTGCGTTTTTGTATGCTTCGGTCGGGCATGGAGGAGCGAGTTCTTACCTGATGATTTTGGCTTTGTTGGGATTTGCTCCTGAGGAGATAAGGCCCACAGCCCTGATTCTGAATATGATGGTGTCCATGGCTTCTTTCCTCAATTACCGTAAGGCGGGAGAGTTTCCGACGAGCCTGTTTTGGTCCCTGATTCTCTTTTCCATTCCTGCGGCGTATTTGGGAGGAACCATATTGCTGGATGCCTCCATTTACAAAAAAGTTCTGGGAGCACTTTTGCTTTTTCCTGCCTTGAAGTTTGCCGGAGTATTCCCCATAGCCAAGGAAGTGAAAATAGAACGGGCTTGGTGGATGGGTCCTCTTTTGGGGATTCTGATCGGGTTTCTTTCAGGAATGATCGGAATTGGTGGAGGAATCATTCTTACGCCGATTGTTTTGATGTTGGGTTGGGCAGGAGTGAAAGAGACGGCTGCTTTGAGTGCGCTATTTATCTTTTTGAATTCTGTGGCCGGATTTTTCGGAGCCAGCATTTACGAAATTCCTATGAAAGAGGAATTGTGGGTTTTGGTCCCATTGACAGTTGCAGGGGGGATTTTGGGAGCTTATTTGGGGGCTAAACGCTTTTCAGTAAAATCTCTCAAATACCTTTTGGCTTTCGTCCTGCTTTTTGCAGCGGTGAAGTTGATTTTGAGTTGAAAAAACTGTTCTATTCAGACTATAAGGTGATTTTCATTCAAATAATTGGCTGATCGTCTTCATCGGTAAAAACATTTTTCCGCTGTCAGGCAACTTGATGAATCCGAATTTTTTATAAAATCGTTCGGCCTCTAGGTCTAGGGGATCTACGGTCACGGCAAATGAGCCGATGGTCTTTGAAATCAGATGACACCTTTTTAAGGCATCAACAAGAAGTAGTTTTCCTATTCCTTGCCCTTGGAATCGTTGATCAATTGCAAGCCTCCCCAATAGGATGGTAGGAATAGATTGATATGAACTTGGTAATTTTCTTTGAATCTCAGGAGGGATATTGGAAAGATCAATACTTCCATTCGATAAGGTGTAGTATCCTTTAATCAAGTCGGTCTCGGATTCCGTGATCACAAAGCAAACTGCGAGTTTTCGCTTAATGTCCTGATTGGCTTGCCTATGGAGGTAATGATCCAGCATTTCTTTTCCACAGGAAAAATCGGATTTTTTGTGGGTGGAGTTTAAGGGCTCTGAAAGCTGACTCATTTATTTATCAGGGATTCGAATTCAGCAGCAGCTTGGGAAAGTTCCTCGTTGGGAGACTTGGGATTCATGATAGCGTCGAAGAAAATTTCAGCATCTTTTTGAGATGCAATCACCCGCTCATTTTCGGTGATAATTTCCTTTGCTTTTTCTTGGAGAGTAGCTACCACAAAATCCGTCAGATTTCTATATCCTCCTATTTGGGCAGCTTTTTCAAAAAACTCCTTTTGCTCTTTGCTTAGTCTTGTGTCAAAGCGGGAAGATTTTGAATTGGATTTTTTGGTTTCCATTTTGATTTTTTCCCAAAGTACAACTTTAATCCGTACAAATATATATTGTACGGAAATATTCCGTCAAATCCTTTCTGGGAAAATATTCAATTTCAGTTTTCTCCTACGACCTTTTGGCTTTCGTCCTGCTTTTTGCCTCGATCAAGCTCATACTTTCTTAATTCGGGATTTCGTAGGAAAAGTCCAATTTTTCCAAGCCTTGCTGTATTTCTGGAGCATTCATCACCAACTTCCAACCCAAACCTGATCTGTAGTTTTCGATCATGGTGACAATAGGTCCCTGATCAATAGCCAAGTAGCGCTGAGGGAAAAAGTCATGATGAGGGCTCATCGCGTCGTAGAATCCATAAGGTCCAAACACTTTTTCTCCATAGTTTTCATACAGATTCCTTATCACCTGCATGGATTCCTCAGGGGTGTAAACAATGGAAGAAAGAGCTGCAGTGGGAGAGATGACTCCCACGTCATCCCCGGGCCGATGGGCATGGTAGAAATTGACCGAGTAGGAGGCGGTCAGGCCCCACAAGTTTTCACCATACCCTTTAAATTTTCCCGGATTGGCAATGCACCAAGCCCGATTGATCAGGGTTTGGTTTCTGTTTTCTTCCCAATAGTCGGCATACTGATCTTTAAGTCCTTTGGGATTGATGCTGAGGTAGGAATAGTGGGCCCAAAAAAGCGGTCCTCCCAATTCTTCTGCGCCATTGTGCCTGAGCTGCAAGGAGTATCCATAGGGTGTTGCTCTAGGTGAGCGAATACCTCCAGACCTAGCCCAGCCCTGATGGTAAGCTTGAGGATCGATGGGATGGGTAGGGGAGGCAGCTGCCAAAATGTAGGTCACCAAGGTTTCATTGTAGCCTTCGAGGGCGAAATTCATTTCCCAGTCAAAGTTGGGTGACCAGTGCCAATAGAGTACGTTTTGCCCGTTTCGGGTATGCCAATTCCAGTCCATTTCCTCCCAAAGAGTCTGAATACGCTGACTGATTTTTTGCTCTGCTTCATTTCCATTTTTGAAGTATTCCCGGACAGCAAGAAGCCCTTGCATCAGAAAGGCCGATTCGACCAAATCTGCTCCGTCATCCTTTGGGCTGAAAGGTTTGGTTTTACCTGTTTTTCCATCCAACCAATGGGGCCAAATTCCATGAAATCGATCCGCTTTTTCCAAAAAAGTAAGCATTTTGTCAAACCTATTCACTGCTGCTGTTTGGGTAATCCATCCCCGCTCGATAGCTCCCAAAATCCCAATCAATCCCATTCCTGTACCTCCAGTGGTGATGATGTGCTGATCCTGATCAGGATAGACCCCATCCATATGAATCCGCTCCGGAGCCATTCCTGAGTTGGGTTCGGCCCCATCCCAGAAATACTGAAAAGTATAGTACTGGACTGTGTCGAGTAGCTGCTCATCACTAAGCTGAGGTTTGGTATCAGGAGGCTGATTGGCTGGCTCACTATGGCAGGAGAAAAGGAATAGGCTAGTGGCTATGCCGAAAAGGAAGAGGGAAGAGCTTTTTGTCATGGTTTGGGAATAGGAAGAAATCAAGGTGAAAATACGCATTATCCATCGGGAAAAAAGGAGATTGACCAAGTCTGAATTTTCCATCCCGGCGAAAGAAGTGAAGCAATCTCCGGATAATTTTCCCCGATTTTCTCACAATTCTTTTACCGGTTAGTTTAATCCAAAGGGGAGCAGTAATTTAGAGCAGACAAGAAGAAAATGATGTCAGATCAGATTAAAATCAAAGCTTTTGGAATGATTGCCGATAAAATGGGGCAGGAGGAAATCCGTATGCTTAATCCCGGGTCTACAGATCTGCTACTCCATAAGCTTTATCAAGACTTCCCTCAACTGGAATCCATGAAGTTCGGCTTGGCCATCAACAAAAAGCTTTGCTCTGAACCTACATCCATACCCCACGAGGCCGAATTGGCCCTTTTACCCCCATTTTCCGGAGGCTGAAATTATGAATAGATACGACAGACAATTGGTGCTGCCAGGATTCGGCATAGAAGGCCAAGCCCGACTTCGAAAATCTTCTGTGCTTGTGATTGGAGCGGGAGGATTGGGATGTCCGGTTTTGCTCTATCTCTCAGCAGCCGGGGTAGGTAAAATAGGCGTGGTGGACGGAGATCAGGTGAATCTTTCCAACCTTCACCGGCAAGTACTTTTCGGAGAAAAAGACTTGGGGAAAAACAAAGCGGAAACTGCCGTCCGACATTTTCAGCAAAAGTACAGCGATATCCAATGGGAGATTTTTCCGGAAATGATCAGCAATTCCAACGCGGAAGAATTGATTTCCGGCTACGATTTGATCATCGATGGGAGTGATAATTTCCCCACCCGCTACCTGGTCAATGATGCCTGTGTGCTGTTGGACAAACCTTTGGTCTTTGGAGCAATCTATTTGCATGAAGGGCAGGTTGCGGTATTCAACTGGGGTGAAAAGGCCTGCAATTACCGGGATGTATATCCGGAGATGCCTTCTGCCACAGAAATCCCCAACTGTGCCGAAACCGGAGTTTTAGGCGTTTTGCCGGGCATCATTGGCAATCTGATGGCATTGGAAGCGATCAAGGTGCTATCCGGCTTTGGTAAACCTTTACAGAATCGGATGCTTTTTTTCAACAGCATTAGTTCCCAATCCTATGAGGTGGAAATTTCACCCAATTCCAAAGGAAGAAACGCCATTCCGGGAAGTATTCAGGATCTGCATGCCTTGGATTATGAATTGGCCTGTGAAGGAATCAAGCAGCTGACCTGGAATGAGGCCATGCGAAAAATGAATTCGGATGTAGCCTTTGTGGATGTGCGGGAACTCGGTGAAATGCCTCCTTTGGAATGTACCGGACTGCAGAAAATCCCTCTTTCTTCTCTGGCTGATCATTTTGACCAATTGGAAGAAGCAGAAGAAATTCTCTTTTTCTGCCAAAGCGGAAGTCGCAGTCAAACAGCCGCCCAACTCCTGCAAAAAGAGTTTCCGAAAAAGAAAATCTTCTCTATCCGGGGAGGAATCAATGCCCTGAAAACCTAAATCTGAAATGGAAAAAGAACGCAAACCCAAAAATATTTTTGTGCAGGGGCCGATTTCTCCTGATAAAATCGCCCAATCCATCGCCAATCATGCCAGCAAAACCGATATCGGAGGCCATTCCATTTTTCTTGGGCAGATTCGGGCTGACCAAAAGCCGGAAGGCAATGTTATTGCCATTGCCTACACAGCTTACGAGGACATGGCTTTGGAGAAGGCCTTTGAAATCAGAGAGGATGTTTTTGCCAAATACCCGCTGACCTGCATGCATATCTATCACAGCCTGGGAGAGATCAAAGTCGGGGAGATCTGCCTCTTCGTTTTTACCTCCTCCAAGCACCGAAAAGCCGCCATGCAAGCCTGTGATGAATTGGTGGAGCGGATCAAAGCAGAACTTCCGATATGGGGGAAAGAAATCCTGGATACGGAAGGACATGTTTGGAAGGTAAACACCTAGGAATCAAGCTAAATTAAGTTTACCTTTTCGTCAAACACTTCGCCTATGTTTGACAAATTGAATCTGGGTTTACTCGACCTGTTGACGATTCTGCTTCCCGGAGGACTGCTAATTGGTTTTTTGATTTTTGTGGGTTGGCCGGAGGACTTGTTCGTTTTAAACAGCCTGGCAGATTCACCTTGGATGGAGGGAACCATATTCTTTTCCACCGCCTATGTTTCCGGTCATTTTATTTATCTGGTTTCCAGTTTTTTGGATGGATGGATATATGACAAAATCAAAACGATCTGGTGGTCCAATTTGAGTCTGTTCAATCAGGCCTTGGGTATTCGTTCCGTCAAAATCCAAACGGTCAGCAGAGGAGATTTCAATACCTTCAAGTATGCGATGGCCTATCTGCTGACGCATAAGCCCAATCTCCATTCGGCAGTAGAACGGACGATGGCGGAGTCCAAGTTTTTCAGGAGCTTTTGTGTGGTGCTGTTCGTTGGGATTGTTTTTTCTCTGGTCAAAAGCAATTGGGTTTTAGGGGGGATTTGTCTGGGATTAATGCTGCTATCCCTGATTCGATACCTCACCCAGCGGGCCAAATCCATCGAGTCAGCCTATCAGTACTTAATCCTGCTTCATGAAGGTGACTTGGGTTCTTTTCCTCCTCAAGAAGATGAGTTGAAGCTGTATACGGGTCAGAAGAAGTCTGATTTTTGGAAGAAAGTGGGTTCAAGTATAAAGCAGGTTTTTGTTAGGGGATCGTAGGAAAGGTTTTATTCAGATTCCGCATTCACCTTTCAAAGAGGACTGGATTTAGATGAAAATTCCTGCAAAACTCTCAAATACGCCCGAATACACTTTTCTGTAAATTGGCTCAAGTCTTCAGTCTCCGGATTCTTTTCTAGCAGCTTTTTATTTTCCAGAACCCAGCTCGTTTGAAGTGGGTCCAGTTGATTTCTCCATTCAGGCTGCAACTTGGAATAGTCATTTAGGATAGATCTTTGTATGGATTTGGCTTTCCACCAAAGGCTTTCGTCAGGATGGGCTGATGGGGAAAAAAGTCCTTGATCCCAGCTTGTCCCAAAATAAAAAGGCAAATACACACTCATGCAAGGTTGAGAAGTGCTTGTCAACCAAATGGTCGAAGGTCCATATTTTCGAATCTCAGCCACCATGCTTCCCGTGGTATCCGAGGGATTGGTCATTCCGGTGGCATGCATACAGATGCAGCCTGTGGTGGCTTTTTTCGGGTTAAAATCTTCCCGGTCATGCTGTCTGAGGGCCTCAAAAAAGTCCTGTACTTCCAATTCCTTCCTTTTTTCCAAAAATCCAAAGGTGCAAGCCTGCCTTTGTTTTGCTCTACCCACTTCGGTATAAAGTAGGTCGGAAAATCTCCCCCGGAAACTCTCTTTCTTTCCAGAAAACAGCGATTGAATCGTCCGCTTCTCTTCTACAAAATGTGCTTCATCGTAATCTTCGTCCAAAGTGAGCCCGTTGGAAATGCTGCCGATGGAGTTGACTCGACGATAGGCCCAGGATTTTCCTGCCGTTTCCAAAATAAATACCTCCTGAGGATCAGCGATCAGGAAACTGTTGTGGTAATAGAAATTGCGGTTTTGATATCCTCCACAGGCATTTTGTCCAAATTCTTCCAAAAGATTGGTGATGATTTTCAGGGCTTGTTTGGCTGAGTTGCTTCTTTCCAAAGCCAAGCGAAGCAAATCCATGCCTGTGAGTCCAACTTTCTTTTTGTCAAAACGGACGTTGGTGAAAACCGCCTCATTTCCGATTACGACTCCGTGTTCATTGACTCCCATCTCGGCTCCCCACATCTGAAAGGGCTTCGAGAGAATTACTTCGAAAGTTTCCTCGACTTGAGGGATCGTGATGTAGGTGCATTTCAGCTGGTTTTCCTTCGGAAGTTGCCTTGGGTAATGAGCTATTGCCTGCGCTTCCAAAGGCTCCCGGTCAGAGTTTTTTCCGAAAATCAGGTTACCGAAGGCGGTTTTGTCCGGAAGAGCTACCAAAGTATCACACACTGCGTTAAGGATTATTCGTTTGGACTTCCATCAAACACTTTTCAGCGGCAGCTTCACCCGAGATCACAGCCCCTTCGATATATCCATGCCAGCGTTCGGCTGCTTCTGTCCCGGCAAAATGGATGTTTCCTTCTGATTTTCGGTAAGCATCCTGCCAAGCGGTCCAAGCGCCTTTTGGCATCAATCCGGCATAGCAGCCTTGGGACCAAGACTCATCTGTCATGGTAAAATCTTCGTATTGGATCGATTTCTTGGCCTTTTCTCCAAAATATCTAATCAAGACCGCCTCCAGTTTCTCCTTTCTCTCTTTTTTTCCTAGGGCAAAAAAAGAATCTGCCCGGCCGCCGATCGTGAATCCCATGATTATCCCTCTGCTGGCATCTGCTGGAGAGCAGTCAAAAAAGGTCTGAAACGGGGTGGACTCATCGGATAAGGCCTGACCCGAAAAACCCATTGCTCTCCAAAAGGGCCGATCATAGATCATAAAGCACTTGCCCACACGGCCCATAGGATAGTTTTTGAGGAGTTCGCTTTTTTCGAAGGAAAGTCTTGGAGAAAATTGGATATTGGAAAGGAGAGGGGGAGGAACAGCCAAGATGATTTGTTTACAATCCAATTCAAACCCATCTCCTGAGACCAAATATCCTGAATTGGTTTTTTGAATTCGACTTACCGGATAATTGAATCGGATTTGCTTTGCAAATCTCTCCGCTATCTTTTCTGCCAAAGTTTGCATTCCGCCTTTGACCCGATGCTGCTGAGCCCCATCTTTGATATTGATCAGGCAATCCAAAGAAGTGCCGGATCGGATATAAAAAAGCGCATGGAGCAGTGAAATCTCCTTCAGCTGACAGGCAAAGATAGTTTCGCAGCCTACTTGGAATACCTGACGAGTTTGGGAATGGGTACAGTTTTGGATCAAAAAATCCTCCAAAGTCAGGGAATCCCATTCTTTGGATTTTGGATGAATCCAAGGTGCTTCCAAAGACACAGAATCGGCCATTTTCTGGATTTTTCGCATGACCCAAGCCAGTTGGACTAAAGCAAAAAGGCCGAGCTTGGGAATGACTCCCCGGTAGGTTTTAATCCTTTGTGCAAGGTCAAGAATATTTTTTCCCTGATTATAAGTCTCAAAATACTCCATCCCATATTCCTTACACAGGGCATACATCCGGTCTTGGGTAGGGCCGATCCATTGTCCACCCAAGTCCAGATAAAACCCCTCAAACTGCCGGGTATAAACTCTCCCACCCAAACGGTCCCGTGCTTCCAGGAGAAGAAAAGAAATGTGGTTTTCGTGAAGTTTTTTGGCAGCTGCCAAACCGGAAAAACCTCCTCCGATGATCAAAACTTCTGTGCTGGGGGGATTCATTTTTGGAAGTTATTCAAAATCCCAAATGTTCCCAACTCTACTTAAAAGTTCCCTAAATCATGGACGAAGAAGATTTTTTCGAAAGCGAAAAGGCAAAAAAAACCTATGCGGATCGCTATTGAGCGATTAAAAATTCCTTGAATTCCTTCGTGTTGAAATTGCTCATTCCTTCCTGGTAAAAGACGATTTTTCCTTCCTTGTTTACCACCAGAGTAGTAGGAATGGACTCGCTTTGAAGGCTGGAATTCAAGCCATAGCTGGCATGGACGACAGGGAAAGTCCAGGCTTTTCCCTCCATAAAGCCTTTGCTTTTTTCAAATTCCCGATCCAGTCCCACCATCAGGAATTCCAGATTGGGTTGGTCTTTTACTGATTTGTACAGCTCGGAAATATGCGGCATTTCTGCCCGGCAAGGACCACACCAAGAGGCCCAAAGATTGATAAAAACGGTCTTTCCCCGATAATCCTGAAGGTTGATTTCATTCCCCTGCATGTCTACAAATCGTCCCCGATAATCAAAGTTTTGATTGGTCAGATCCACTCGTTCCAATTTGGGTTTGATCAATCCGGTAGACAGCAAGACAGACTGAATAGCTCCATGGATCACGGGTAATAAGCCTGTGAAATACAGAAAGGCAAAAAAGGCCAAAATCAGCCCCCAGGACTTAATTTCTTTTTTCCAATCCATTATTTAAGGACGATTTTTCGATGCTTCGACTTCGCTCAGCACAAGTTTACGATTTACGACACTACTAAGAGTTTAAAGATTCCAAAAGGATTTTGACTCTGAATGAGCTTAGAACGATGAACCTCGAACCAAGAACTTTCAAACTTCCAAGTTTTCAAAATTAACCCCACAATTTCAGACCCTTAGTGACAAGTCTTACATTTTCGGGTTTCAGGCAAAAAAAGCAGCCTTATCTTGCGGCCTCATTTCTGATTAAGATTACACCTAAATATGAATTACGAGATTAAAATCGCCTCCGAACTTGGTGTAAAGCCACATCAGGTTCAGGCGACTATTGACTTGCTGGATGGAGGTGCTACCGTTCCTTTTATTTCCCGGTATCGAAAAGAGGCGACTGGTACGTTGGATGAAGTGCAAGTGGCGGCTATTCGGGACCGGATCGAGCAGCTGAGAGAGTTGGATAAAAGAAGAGAAGCTGTCTTCAAATCCATCGAGGAGCAGGGGAAATTGACTCCGGAACTCAAAAAGGCCATCGATGCAGCCGAGACTATGGCCAAGCTCGAGGATATTTATTTGCCTTATAAGCCTAAGCGCAGAACCAAAGGCACCATTGCCCGGGAAAAGGGGCTGGAGCCATTGGCAGAACGAGTTTTTACGCAGACTTCTTTTGATCTGGCAGCAGAAGCCAACAAGTATTTGAATGAAGAATTGGAGGTAAAATCCACCGAGGAAGCCCTACAGGGAGCGCGGGATATTATTGCGGAATGGATCAACGAAAAGGCTGAAATCCGGGAAAAGATGCGCAAGCTTTTTCTGGAAGAAGGAACCTTTACTTCTCGCGTGATTCCCGGCAAGGAAACCGAAGCCATCAAATACAAAGACTATTTCGACTGGTCCGAGCCGATCAAAACAGCTCCTTCGCATCGGGTGTTGGCTATGAGACGTGGGGAAAAGGAACTTTTCCTTATGCTGGACTCCTGTCCGGAAGAGGGGGGTGCTTTGGCTCTACTGGAGCGGGAGATTTTGGCAGATGCGGCAAATTCCGCCGTAGATCAGGTCAAACTGGCGATCAAAGACTGCTACAAGCGCTTACTCAAACCCAGCATGGAGACGGAAATCAGACTCCTGACCAAGAAAAAGGCGGATGAGGAAGCAATCAAAGTATTTGCAGAAAATCTCCGTCAGCTTCTGTTAGGGGCTCCTCTCGGAGAAAAGTCCGTTTTGGCTATCGACCCGGGATTCCGGACTGGCTGCAAGCTGGTTTGTCTGGGACCCCAAGGTCAGTTGCTGCATTATGAGGCGATTTTTCCTCATGAACCACAGCGACAAACTGCCGCTGCGGGCATGACTGTCAAAGGTTTGGTGGATAAATTTTCTATTCAGGCTATTGCCATCGGAAATGGTACAGCTGGACGGGAGACGGAGGCTTTTGTAAAAGGCTTGGGTTTACCTAAATCGGTGATTGTAACCATGGTCAATGAGGCAGGGGCTTCTATCTACTCCGCCTCAGAAGTGGCTAGAAATGAATTCCCGGACTTGGATTTGACGGTAAGAGGAGCAGTTTCTATTGGCAGAAGATTGATGGATCCTTTGGCAGAATTGGTGAAGATCGACCCCAAATCCATCGGAGTAGGGCAATATCAGCACGATGTGGATCAAAATGCACTCAAAAATGCCTTGGATGATACAGTCATGTCGGCGGTGAATGGAGTAGGGGTGGAGGTCAATACGGCTTCGAAAGAACTCCTTACTTACGTCTCTGGATTGGGGCCGGTGTTGGCTCAGAATATCGTTGAATTCCGAACTGAAAACGGACCTTTCACCAGTCGATCCCAACTCAAAAAAGTACCCCGGTTGGGTGAAAAGGCCTTTGAGCAGGCTGCGGGTTTTCTCCGAATCCAGAATGCCAAGCATCCTCTTGATCGCTCAGCCGTCCATCCGGAGCGGTATGAACTGGTGGAAAAAATGGCCCATGACCTCAAAGCTTCCGTTTCTGATTTGATGAGTTCGGAGGAGTTGAGGAATAGAATTTTGCTTAAAAACTACGTGTCCGAGACGGTGGGTCTTCCTACCCTTCAGGATATTTTGGAGGAATTGGCCAAGCCCGGTAGGGACCCAAGAGAGACGTTTGAAGTGTTTCAGTTTCAGGAAGGGGTCAACTCCATGACGGACTTGCGGGTTGGTATTAAGCTTCCCGGGATTGTCACCAATATCACTGCCTTTGGGGCCTTTGTGGATATCGGGGTGCATCAGGACGGATTGGTTCACTTGAGCCATTTGGCAGACCGATTTGTCAAGGATCCCAATGAAATTGTAGCCGTGGCTCAAAAAGTTCAAGTGACTGTTTTGGAAGTGGATATTCCCCGAAAGCGGATAGGGCTGAGTATGAAGTCCGATCCTTTTGCGGAGCGGGGCAAAAGCCCAGTCAAAGCTCCTCAAAAAGAAAAGGAGTCAAGCCGAGAATCTTCCATGGCAGAAAAATTAGCCCAGTTGAAAGGAAAATTTCGCTAAAAAATTGAAAAAAAAGATAAGCGCGATCCAGTTGGGGTCGCGTTTTTTTTTGCCCTTGACCGGACCTTTTTTTAGAAAAAATAAATATTTCTCCCCGTATTGAAATGACGATCCGGCTTGCGAAATTTCCTGAGTCAAACCTCTTTTCTTTAATCCGAGAGATTCTTTCAAAATAGGTGTTGATCTTACCCTAAACCCCATATTTCATTTCCCATGTTTAAAAAAACAGTATTCATCCTGAGTGCTAGTCTCATGATGTGCCTTCCTCTTTTTGCCCAGGAAAAGACCCCGGGTGTTCGAGCCAAACTCCTTCTGGAAGGAGGCTTGGAATTCGGCGGAGACGAATTACTTCAGGTCTTTTTCACCAATGGAGAAGATCAGGTCATGCGGGCTGGTCAGGGAGGCTTTTTGTCAGTAGGTGGACAGCTGGATTTTCCAAAAATCAAGCATTTGATGCTGAGAGGAGGAATCGGCTGGAAATACAACACCACGGCAGCCGACGATGCCAACATCCGATTTACCCGTCTTCCCATGTATCTGATGCCATTCTACAAAATCAACGAAAACTTCCGATTGGGCGCAGGAATCACTACTCATCAAGCGGTCCGATTCAAAGGGGACGGTTTTGTGCCGGACGCTGACATGGAAAGCAACTTGGGAGCGAGAGTGGAATTCGGCTACAAATGGGTGGCTCTTACCTACACTTCAATTAAGTATACTTTGCCAAATAGCGAGGTCTTGTCGGGGAGTTCTGTGGGGCTGGTACTTTCCTTTACGATTCCGGGAAGTTGATCCTCTACAAATCATGGGAAAAATCCATGATTTATGACCAGAGCAAGGAGCAAACAAGGATAAAAAATGAAAAAGCGGGAGAAATAAATTCTCCCGCTTTTTTTGGCATTCCGTAGTTAGATATCTGTCGGACGACCTCCCCGACCACCTCCCGAGGAATCTCCGGTATTGATCAGTTCGTTGTAATCATCCATATCCATTCCCTTGCTGAACCGGCGGAGATTGTAGGTAAAGGACAGCATAAAATACCGCTGAAGCACGTTGGTTTGGATATCTTCAATGAAGGTCTCGGTGATGTTTCTTCGGACATTGGCATTTTGACCTAGCAAGTCATACACCATGATGCTGATTTCTCCACGCTGATTTTGGAAAATTTTCTTTCCGATACTCATATTGATCAGGGAGAAATTGTTGTCAAAACCTTCAGAAAGTCCCGAGTTGATTTGATGGTTAATGTCCAAGCGGTAAATGAATCCCTCCCAAATAATCCAGTTGAAATTGACCCGGAATCGTTGCTGGAAAAATCGATCATTCAGATTGGAGTTGAGCGTGTTTTCTACCCGATTGAAGGAAGACCTGGACCAGATATTGAAGTCAATCTGATCGCTGATGCTGCTGTTTATGGAAAATCCAGTGCTGAGTCGTTGAGAATTGTTGAATCCGATTTGGTCGTTGACCTGCCCCGGACGTCGGGTCACTCCACCCCCCAGATTGAGGTTAAGCTTGGACTTGATAAAATCCAGAGGCATGCCGTAGCTCAGCCAGGTTCTCATATCCCAATAGCCATCCAAATTGACCGGACTGTTTAGTTGGGAGCCTTTTTCCAGAATGATTCCATCCTGGATTTCAGTGGGCTCGTCGGCAATAAAAGTACTGTTGGAAATGAAGTTATTGACCAAGGAGGATCGTGCAAAGAGAAACCAGCTTTTATCGGTTTCGGGATTTTGGTTTCGGAATCTCAACCTGAAGTCATGACTGTAAGACTGATCCAAATCCGGATTTCCCGTTCTCAATTGAAGGGGATTGGAGTTGTCGATTACCGGTTGCAGCTGTCTTACTTGGGGTTCTGCTGTCCGGGTATCGTAGTCCAGTTGGATATTGGTAGTGGGTGAAAATTTGTATTCCATCCTTACAGTGGGAAGGATGGCTTTAAAATTCCTCTGCAAAGCAAATGCTTGCGGAAATTCCTGGGCATTGTCCAAGTCAGCGATCTGATACTGGAGTTCTGTTTGCATTTTGAATTTTTCCACACTGTATTGGTAGCCCAATTCAAATTCCTGAGTGAGGTAGTCACTTTGGAAAACATTGCTGAGTGCGGTATCAAGCATCATATTTCCTGCTTCAAAATCTCCGCCTTCCACATTGAAAATCAGCTGTTCGGAATCGTTGTTCCTATTGCCTATTTCGTATTCAATTTCGATCTGGCTTTTTTCACTGAGAGCCTCGGTGAATGAGAGTCCCACCTCCCATCGATTCCCTATTCGGTCACGGGTGGTGAGCTGATCGATTTGCTCCACTCTTTCTCCGGACTCTTCAAAGTAGGTGTTCTCCGCTGTTCGGATGGATTCGTCATTATCCCATCCTCTATGGTAGAATGTCCTTAGTGTAATTGTTCGGCCTGGTTTGTTAAACTGATGGCTGTAGAGTAAGCGATTGAAAAAGTCAAACTCGGTATAATCCCCCAATCGGGCATTTTCGACTTGGTTGATTAGGTTTTGACCATCGGTGGTTTCTCCGAAAAATCCTGAGTTTTCGGTTTCAAATCTTGCCCGGAGTCTTGGGATATAAAGGATTCTGTTTCTGGAATTCGGATTGTAATCCAGCCTTAGATCTGCCTGATGTTCGTTGTTGACCCTGACATCCCTGGACACCTCCGAATACTCCTGATTGGATCCATCCGTGGTAACAAAATCCCTGAATCGGGAGATAATCCCCACATTTTCTCTGTTGGAATATTGATAGCTACCGGTTACTTTGATTTTCTCCCCCCAAAGATCAGTATAATTCATCCCCAAGATATTGGTAGTTACGATTCCTTCCTGAGGTCTCCCGTCGGATTGGGTATTGGCATCGCTGGAATAATTCAGGAGGTTGATATTGTTGGATAATCCGGTAAATGTAAGTCTTTGATCTTCGTTGAATGCATTGACACTGGCCCCAACCAAGTAGCGATCGTCTGTTCCATACCCAGCGGTCATCTTTCCAAATTGACCTTTCCTTCGATTAGGCTTGGTGATGATGTTGATGGTTTTTAACCTTTCACCATCGTCAAATCCGCTCAATTGGGCTTTTTCACTTTTCTGATCGAATATTTCTATGCTTTGAATGACTTCTGCAGGGAGATTTTGAAGGGCAGATTGGACATCATTTCCGAAGAAGGGCTTCCCATCCACCAAAATCTGAGCGATTGCTTCTCCCTGCGCCTGCAAAACCCCACCTTCAGAAACTACACCCGGAAGCTTTTCTATCAATACTTGGGCACTAGCGTCTTTCATGGTTTTGAATGCGTCTGCGTTGTACATGGTAGTATCGCTCCGCTGAGTTCCGGAGGATCTTCTTGCCGCTACGACCACTTCTCCCAAAGCAGTCGCTTCCTCCCGGATATTGATAGCACCCAAGTCCATATTGCCCCTGACTGTGATGGTCTTGAAAAAGTTTTGATAGCCCAAGTATTGAATTTTGAACAGGTATTCTCCTTCACGCACACTGTTCAACTCAAATTCCCCATCGATTTCTGATATCGTTCCGGTTACTTGGGAAGAGTCGGAGACAGAGAGCAAAAGGATATTGGCATAAGGGACTGCCTCGGATTTGCCATACTCCAATACCTTGCCCTTGACCGTATAATTTTGTGAAAAAGCATGGGCAGAAAGGCCGAAAAAGAAAATAAATAGGTAGAAATACTTCATGGTTGGTTTGAGTTTACTTCGAGTTATTGTCTCATTTGAAGACAATGACTACATACTACTTACAAAATAACCGGAGATTGGTTTCATTCCGATCCAATTATTGGCTGAGCGGTCGAATGGTAAAATGAGCAGCAACCAGTCATGGAAAAAACCGGAAACTGTCCTGTGCTTACCTGAAAATCAAATCTTTATGGATTTGAAAAAAAAGTGACAGCTCTTGTCAGAAAAAAATGTTCATTTTTACATCAAATAGATGTTTATAAAAGTAACATTTACTAATTTGGCCCATGTAAATCAATGAGCTATGGAATCAGCAGAGAAAATCAAAATCACATCCAAGGCCCTTGCCTCAGGCAATCATCAGGTCAAGTTTTTTGTAGAGGATGAACAGAGGCCCCAATACGGCTATCTTTTGGTCACCGAACCCAAGCCGGTCGGGGAAATCATCGAGCAGATCAAGGCCAAATTGGAAAGCAGAAAAGTAAAAATGGGAAACATTAATCCCTTTTTCCCGGTGGCACCTATGGAAGATGATCCTAACTTTTATCTCTTTTCTGCATGAGCTACCTGGCATCCAATCTCCGATACCTCCGCAAAGTGAAAGGAATCACCCAAAGTGATCTTGCGGATCAGCTGGACGTGCAGCGAACCATGATCTCAGCCTACGAAGACGGGCGGTCCGAACCCAAGCTGGCAACCTTGTTGAAGATCAGTGAGCTGCTGGAAGTGGGTCTGGAGGAATTGGTTGAGCATGATATTGAGCAGCTGGGAAGAAGAGCCCTCCAAAAGCGCAAATTGAATATTCTCACTATTGCTGCTGACCAAAATGATAAGGAAAATATTACCCTGGTGGGCCAAAAGGCCTCCGCTGGCTATCTCAATGGATATGCAGACCCAGAATACATGGAGACCTTGCCGCAGTTCCACCTGCCCAATTTATCCCGTCAAGCCACTTACAGAGCTTTTGAATTGGCCGGGGATTCCATGCTTCCTTTGAAAGCAGGTACGCTCATCATAGGTTCGTATTTGGATCAGCTTTCCCAAATAAAAAGTGGGAAAACCTATGTTCTGGTCACGCAAACTGAAGGGGTCGTGTATAAGCGGGTCTTTAATTACCTGGCAGAAAACGGCAAACTCTTCCTGGTCTCTGATAATGACCACTACAAACCTTATGAAGTCAGAGGGGAGGATGTACTGGAGGTTTGGGAAGCCAAGGCCTTTATCAGCACCGATTTCCCCAATCCAGGGGATAAGAAAACTCCTTTGACCCTAGAAGATTTGGGCAAGATGATTCAGGATATTCATTATGATCTGAAGAAAATCACAGGCTAAATGAGAATGGGGAGGCATGAAGGGAAAATAAATTCCATCGGATTTTGAGTCCTAAATCAGGATTCAATCAGTTCATCCAATCGGCTTTTGATTTTTCCTACAGCATCAAAAGAGGGATCAATATTGACTACTCCCTTACCCAATTCGTGCCAATATCCATCTCCACAGTCTATGTACATTCCCCGCTTGTTTCCGGGAGCTTCCTTGGACAGTTCATAATGGTAGTCAGGAGTGAAAATAAGCTTCATCAGCTGAATGGCATATTCCCAATTGAGATTTCTGGTTTTTCCTTCCTGATCAAAAACGACCTGCCTATGGGAAAAATGAACGGTCAGGCTGCAATCCCAAGCCCTTTCTGAATCGACTTTTCGAAAGTGTATCTGTAATGGAGCCTCTTTTTTTACCGTTTCGTAGATGGCCTGAATCAGATCTTGGGCCATGAGTTGCCACTCTTCCTGGTTGGAGGGGATTTTTACGCCTTCCTCTTTTCCGTGTCCCTGTGGGGTCAAAGAGATTCCGCCGTCCTCGATATCCTTGCTCGTCCATTTGCTGCTGGAGAAAAGTTCTTGAATGGGATTGATCCAGACCTGGTCCAAAGGTCCCTGATATCGATAATCGTCGTTGACGGTGAATCCTTCGTCGAGAATTTCTTCTTCCGAAAGTTCCTCCCGTTCGGTATAATGCAGGTCAAGTTGCACTTCCAGGTTTCCTTTTTTCCAATCCAGAGCCAATCGGAACACATGGCTATAGGGTGGAGGAACTAATCCTGAATCGTATTCCAGAATCAAACCGGTGAGTGAGTTTTTAGCGGAGCTCATGCCTTTAATTTTTGCCAAAAGTAGGGCTTTTCGAGGACATGAGGAGAAAATCCATAAAATGGGGAGGATTGATTGGACTTGAAGGCATGGGACGGAAATCTATTTCAATCGTATTTGAACGGTCTTACTTCCTTTATCCAGTTTGAATGCCGCCTTTTCGAAAGAAGGAGGGCCAAAGTAGATTTTGGGGTTGTTTGAAAATCCAAAGCGTTCTGTTGGATAGCCCACTGGATTAGTGTCCAATTTCCCATTGAGATTTTCATCATGAATGATGGAAATGGCATAGGTTCCCGCATCCAAATCCTCAATTAAAAGCTTGCTTGTTGGAAGGGTAGAAGGAATAGAAATAGAACGAATGGCCTTATTGAGATCGTCCGGAAATCCGTCAGCTTGCTGAAAAACCAGTACCCGAATCATTCCTGAATTGGACTTGGCCTGAAGGATTTCTACCTCCAAAAGCGGTTTTTCCTGTGCCTCCATTAACAATGGAAAACAAGTCAGCAGCAGAAAAAGGAGGAATGCTTTCATAAATTGGAAATAGTCTTTTTCCGATTGATTTTTCCGCTTGGGGTCATTTGAAAGGATGGGATAAAGGATATTTTCCTCGGCACTTCGTATTTGCCCAATTGGTGCTTGAGTTCAGTCAGCAATTCTCCTGCCTTCTTTTCATCAATTGTTGAGGATTCGATTAGAAGAATCACTTTTTCCCCCAGTTTTTCATCCTTTTTTCCAAAAATGAAAAATCGGGAATCAGAAAAGAAACGCTGAACATGCGATTCAATCTTAGCTTCCAAAAATTCAGGATGGATCTTGATACCTCCACTATTGATCACAAAGTCAGCTCTTCCCAGCCAAACAAAAGAAGTTTCTGACCGAGGTTCAATAAGATCGTTAGTCTGAATAGGATCGGGGCCGCTCATTTGGGATTGGATCCACAAGGCTCCACGCTGATCCTGACCAAACTGAACTCCCGGTAAAATCTGATAGATCAGTTCGTCCGCTTGGATCGGGGCTAGGGCAATGTGCGAAACGGTCTCCGTCATGCCAAAGGTTTGCCAGGCCTCGATGCCGTTTTCTACTAAGTTGACTTTCAACTTCGCTGAAATGGGAGCCCCTCCGATGATCAGATGAGGAATGGATTTGAGTTTTGGGAGACTTGTTTGATCTTCCATAGACGCTTGCACCTGAAGGGGAACCATCGCGACAAAATCAAAATCCTCATCGACCTTGCTCAGGGGGTCGGAACTGGGCTCCACCAAATGAATTTCACAGTTCCAAACCATCGCCCGAACCAGCATCATTTTCCCGGCGATATAGGCAGAATTGAGGCAGCAGAGCAGTTTTGAATTAGGGTCAGTTTTAAAAAAAGATCCGGTCCCTTGCGCACTTGCCATCATTTGGTCTCTGGAAATGGGTATTTGCTTGGGGGTTCCAGTGGAGCCGGAAGTGGATTGGGTAAAGGTTTTTTCTCCTTCCAACCAGCTTTTGCAAAACGAAAAGGCAGCTTGTGCATATTCCGGTAAATCTCTCGGATTCACTTCAAAATCTTCGGCTTTCGAATAGGCTTGATTCTCAAAATGGAGTCGAAACATAGGTTGGGAAGCAGTTAGAAAGCGGTTTTCCAAGTAACAAATTCCGCAGGAGAGGGTTAACTTGCACAAAAATGTAATTTTTAAACCAAACGATCATGATCAACTGGATTACAGCCAAAGAATACGAAGATATCACCTACAAAAAGTGCAATGGTGTGGCCCGAATCGCTTTCAATCGCCCAGAAGTCCGAAATGCCTTTCGTCCAAAAACCACTGCCGAGCTTTATGATGCCTTCTACGATGCGCAAGAGGATACTTCTATCGGAGTGATTTTGCTGTCAGGAGAAGGGCCGTCTCCGAAAGATGGGGGATGGGCATTTTGTTCAGGCGGAGATCAGCGGGCACGAGGGCATCAAGGGTACGTAGGTGATGATGGCTATCATCGGTTGAATATTCTGGAAGTTCAGCGTCTGATTCGCTTTATGCCAAAGGTCGTGATTGCGGTAGTTCCCGGTTGGGCAGTAGGAGGTGGACACAGCTTGCATGTGGTCTGTGACCTGACTTTGGCAAGCAAGGAACATGCTATCTTCAAGCAGACCGATGCCGATGTAACGAGCTTTGACGGAGGGTACGGTTCTGCGTATTTGGCCAAAATGGTTGGTCAGAAAAAGGCACGTGAGATATTCTTTTTAGGCCGAAATTATTCTGCTCAAGATGCCTTCGATATGGGGATGGTCAATGCCGTGATTCCCCATGCAGAACTGGAAGATACTGCTTACGAATGGGCACAGGAAATCTTGGCCAAGTCTCCGACCTCGATCAAGATGCTGAAGTTTGCGATGAATCTCACTGACGATGGAATGGTCGGTCAGCAGGTCTTTGCCGGAGAGGCAACCCGTCTGGCTTACATGACGGAAGAGGCCAAAGAAGGTCGGAATGCATTTCTTGAAAAGAGAAAGCCTAACTTCAAGCATATCAAGTGGATACCTTGATTTAAATCAAGTAAAAAAGAGGCTGAATTTTTCGAATTCAGCCTCTTTTTTATTAAGAAATTTACTCATCTGAAGGCAGAATTTACCTCAAATTTCACCCAAAAACCTTCCTCAAAATATACTCAATTGCCCGGGCAGCCAACCTAGCTGTGGCATTGTCCTGATCAAATTTGGGGTTGAGTTCGACTACGTCCAGGCTGATCATTTTTTTACTTGAGGCAATCAGCTCGAAAACCTTAAAGGCAATCTGCGGGTCAAATCCCATCGGTGAAGGAGCTGAAACTCCCGGGGCAAATGCCGAAGAGAATCCATCCAAGTCGATACTCAAATATACCTTATTGACCGAGTCTAAAAACCAGATGATCTGCTCTTCGATGTATTCCCAATTGTTCAGTCGGAAATCCTCCATTACCAAGTATTTGGCCTGAAGTTTTTCTGCTGTTTGAAAAAGAGATTTGGGGTTGGCAGCCCGCTGAATACCTAAAGCCAGGTAATGAAAGTTACTCGGAAATTCTTGAGCTAACTGGAGGAATGGAGAACCTGAATGGGCTTTTCCTTCGACCAGGGGTCTTAAGTCAAAGTGTGCGTCAAGGTTAATGATTCCGAGTTTTTCGCCTTTTTCGGAAATGAATTTTTGAACACCCCGACCGTGGGCATAGGCTAAATCATGACCACCTCCTAGAAGTACAGGAAAATGATTGCTTTTCAAGAGATCATAGGTGATTTTGGCTAGGGCATCATGAGAAGCTTCCAAATCCTGATTGAGAGTGAAAATGTCACCATAATCCCGCAGGGGAAGGTTTTCGGGAAGGTGGTACGCGACCGAACCCAGCATTTTGCGGATGGCTGCAGGACCTTCTAAGGTTCCTAATCTTCCCTGATTTCTGATGACACCCTCCTCTCCGGCGTAGCCTAAAATCCCCACTTTCTTTTCAGATCCTTGGGCCATGCTTAGGTTTGAAATGGATTGGACTGCTTGATGCCAATAGTCGAGTTGATCGGATTTTCGGCCTGACCAGTGATAAGGGGAAGGGTTTTGGTGAAGGTTCATTGGTTTTTGATTTGAGTCTTGTGGTTTTTACTCTAACTTAAGGAAACTTGTTTGTTAATTTGGTTGCCTAAAGGATAAATACGATGAAGCCTTACCGAATTCCTGAGAAAGAGAATATTGATTTGGCAGCATTTAAAGAGCCTGACGCTACTTTTTCCGGATATACCTATGCCGATTACTTGACATGGAGTTTTGAGGAAATTGTGGAGTTAATCAAAGGGAAAGTTTTTAAAAAGGCAGCTTCACCGAATAGAAGACATCAAGCTGTGTCTGGAAATTTGTTCGTGCATTTTCATGCATTTTTGAAAGGGCATATTTGTCAAGTCTACTCCGCCCCTTTTGATGTGAGATTATCAAAAGATCCTGACATTAAAACCATTGATTCCGTAGTCCAACCTGATATTTCCGTGATTTGTGACCCTAATAAACTGGATGAAAAAGGTTGCCTAGGTGCCCCGGATTTGATTGTGGAGATCCTTTCTCCGGGCAATAGCCAAGTCGAACTTCTAAACAAATATGACCTCTATCAGGAATATGGAGTAACTGAATATTGGATTATTCACCCAGTTGAAAACACCCTTCAAATCAATGTCTTGGTGGATGGAGTATATCAGCCCTCGAGGCTTTTTACCACTGGTCAAAAAGTAACATCAACCGTACTTACCGGATTTGAATTGGATTTGAAGGAGGTTTTTGAGGAAAGTTGATTTCTCCGAAAAACTCTTCCAAAGTTCGGAACTTTGGAAAAGTTGGCCGTCAATGAATAAGATTTTCAAAAATCCCCACATCCACCAATTCCGGAACCGTCACTTTTAATCCTGGAGTCCGGTCCATTTCCCGTCGAATCGCTTCCATCGAACCCGTATTTCTCGCCCAGGCTCGGCGTGCAATTCCATTGTTGACATCGTAGAAAAGCATGGATTTCAACCTTCTTTCCGCTTCTTGACTTCCATCCAAGACCAGCCCGAATCCTCCATTGATCACCTCTCCCCAGCCAACACCGCCACCATTGTGGATGGACACCCAGGTCGCTCCACGAAAACTGTCCCCGATGACATTGTGTATCGCCATGTCGGCAGTAAATCGGCTTCCATCATAGATATTGCTCGTTTCCCGGTAGGGAGAATCGGTTCCGCTGACATCGTGATGATCTCTACCCAGGACAATTGGGGCTGAGATTTCACCGGATGAAATGGCTTGGTTAAATGCTGCCGCAATTTTCGACCGACCTTCGGCATCTGCATAGAGGATTCGAGCCTGAGAACCTACCACCAACTTGTTTTTCTCCGCCTCCTGAATCCAGGTGATGTTGTCCTGCATCTGTTGGGAAATGCTAGTGGGAGCATATTCCATGATTTCTTTTAACACATAGGCTGCGATTTGATCGGTTTTACGCAAATCTTCGGCTTTTCCCGAAGTACACACCCATCGAAAAGGTCCAAATCCATAATCAAAACACAGGGGTCCCAAAATATCCTGCACATAGCTTGGATAGCGGAAATCAATTCCATTTTCTGCCATCACTTCGGCACCGGCCCTCGATGCTTCCAGCAAAAAGGCATTTCCATAGTCGAAAAAATAGGTTCCTTTGGCTGCGTGACGATTGATCGCAGCAGCTTGTCGCCGCAGTGATGCCTGAACTTTTTCCTTAAAAGCTACAGGATCATTTGCCATCAGCTGATTGGATTCTTCGAAAGTCAGGCCCGCAGGATAGTACCCACCTGCCCAAGGATTGTGCAGCGAGGTCTGATCTGACCCGAGTTCAATGAATATATTTTCCTGATCAAAACGCTCCCAAACATCCACTACATTGCCTAAAAAGGCGATGGAAAGCACTTCTTCTGCTTCTTTTGCTCTTTTTACTCTCGCAACCAATTGATCCAAGTCTTCGATCAATTCATCTACCCAACCCTGTTCGAATCGTTTTCTGGCAGCGGCGGGATTGACCTCTGCGCATACGGTTACGCAACCTGCAATATTCCCTGCCTTGGGCTGAGCGCCACTCATGCCACCCAACCCAGCAGTAAGGAAAAGCTTCCCTTTGAAAGATTGACCGGAGCCCAATTTTTTGCGAAAAGCATTCATGACCGTGATCGTTGTGCCATGAACGATTCCCTGTGGACCGATGTACATGTACGAACCCGCCGTCATTTGCCCGTATTGAGTGACTCCCAGTGCATTGAATCGCTCCCAATCGTCCGGTTTGGAATAGTTGGGGATCATCATTCCATTGGTGACGATGACTCGTGGTGCCTCGGGAGAAGAGGGGAAAAGCCCCATAGGGTGGCCAGAGTACATGTGAAGTGTCTGCTCATCGCTCATCTCAGCGAGGTAGTTCATGGTCAGGAGATACTGTGCCCAATTCTGAAATACAGCCCCATTTCCTCCATAGGTGATCAATTCCTCGGGATGCTGTGCTACTTCTGGATCAAGGTTGTTTTGGATCATCAGCATGATGGCTGCGGCCTGTTTGGATTTGGCTGGATATTCGGAAATTGGCCTAGCATACATCTTATAGTCCGGCATAAAGCGATACATGTAGATTCGCCCGTAGCTTTTCAATTCTTCCCAAAACTCAGCGGCCAACTCTCGATGCCATTCCTTTGGGAAATAGCGCAAGGCATTGCTAAGCGCCAGTTTTTTCTCTTCCGGAGAAAGGATATCCTTTCGCTTTGGCGCATGCGAAATAGCAGGATTTCGCAGTTTTTTTGGAGGTAACGCTGAAGGGATTCCTTGTATGATTTGATCTTGAAAAGACATGGGATTTACGAATTACGATTTTTGGTTCACGATTTATGACCCTTTTTGGTCCTTAAACTCAGAATTGTAGGCCATTTTCAATAATGATTCTCCTATGACATCGGTCATCTGACACCGGACTTCAAAGCATCCATACCTCCCGTCTTCCTAACCTCCTTACTTCCTGACTTCCACACTTCCATCGGCTTCATCTTCCCTTGATGGTATAGAATCTCCCGATAATCTTTGGTAGGGAAAAGGATAAAATCAGCCAATTGACCCTGGGTTAATTTTCCCCGATCGGCTAATCCAAGAGCTGCTGCAGCCCGGAAAGTAATTCCAGCCAAGACTTCGGCTGTGCTCAGTTTTTCGAAGGTAGCCAAAATAGAAGCCTGAGCGAGCAAGTCTCCCATCGGTGCCGAACCCGGATTCCAGTCGGAGGCGATGGCTAAAGCTCCACCTAGATTCAGAACCTTGCGGGCAGGAGTGAAGGCACAACCCAATCCCAACGATGCACCGGGTAAAGCAACTGAAATAGTGTTTGATTTGGCCAAATAGTGGGTTTCTGCATCGCCTGAAGCTTCCAAATGATCTGCTGACTTGGCATTGAAGTCAACAGCCACTTTCGAACCTCCCACCGTAAACTGATCCGCATGGACAGTCAAATCAAAGCTCATTTCTTTAGCCTTTTGAAAATAGGGTTTGATTTCATCCGGAGAAAAAGCACTTTTCTCCACAAAGGCATCGATGCGATGAGTTAGCTTTTCTTTTTTCAGGGAAGGAAAAAGTTCATGAGAAATCAAATGCAAATACTCCGAATTAGAACCTGAAAAATCTTTGGGCTTCATGTGGGCAGCCAAGCAAGTGGGAATCAAATCAGCTGAAGTCAGACTTTTTGCTTCTTGGATCGCCCGGAGCATTTTTAATTCTTCCTCAACCGAAAGTCCGTAGCCGCTTTTTACCTCAATGGTAGTTACACCTTCGGAAAGGTGGCGATTGGCATGATTCCCTGTGATTTTTGCCAGGTCAGCTTGACTCAGTTTTCGGGTTTGGGTCACCGTATCCCAGATTCCTCCTCCTGCTTGGGCGATTTCGAGGTAGGTTTTTCCTGCATTTCGCATGGCAAAATCTCTTGCTCTCGATCCTCCAAAGCAAATATGGGTGTGGCAATCCACCAGCCCGGGCAAGGCCACAAAATCCCCTTTCAATTCATGGATTTCTGCTTTTGGAAAATCTTTGATAAGCTTCTCCCATGGTCCAACCTGAAAGATTTTTTCTCCTTCTATCAGGATTCCTGCCTGCTCGATGAGCTCCAATTGATCGTCTTTCAGCGCTCCTTTGAGCGGGAGATGATCCAGGGTCAGCACTTGGGAGATTGGGCCGATTAGTTTTTGCTTTTTCATTTTTATCTCTCACAGATTTCACAGATGAGCACAGATGAGATTTGTTGTAATCCGTGTCATCTGTGAGCCCTTTTTAATACTCAAATAGTTCACTCCATTCCGTGTCGAAAGCCAATCCTTCCTGATCAGCCACCTTTTTCGCCAGATTCACCAATTCTCCGCTTTTCACCAAATCAATGGCTGTTTCCATATCCTCATAGAGAATCCGATCGGAAATCACCGGGTCGATGCTTTGCCTTACCCGCTCGTAGATAGCGGTCATGATTTTTCCCGATTTCAGCGGAGCATGGTAGTCCATGGCCTGTGCGGCATAGAACAGCTCGATCCCGAGTATTTTTTCTACATTTTCGATCACTCTCAGCGCCTTTCTGGCACTGATACTTCCCATGCTGACGTGATCTTCCTGACCCAGTGAAGTAGGTATGGAATCTGCCGAAGCGGGAAAACAAAGGCCTTTGTTTTCCGAAGCCAAAGCTGCCGTAGTGTATTGGGGAATCATCAAGCCAGAATTGAGGCCGGTTTCTTTGAGCAAAAGTTTGGGCACACCCGGCGTATCCCCTTCGATGGAAAGGTAAATCCTCCTGTCGGCAATGTTTCCGATCTCCGAAGCTGCCAAAGTGGCATAGTCCAAAGGCAAAGCAATCGGCTGTCCGTGAAAATGTCCTCCGGAAATGGTGTGATTTTCATCAAAAACTACCGGATTGTCTGTCACTGAATTGATCTCGATCTCCAGGATTTCTTTGAGATGGAGGTAGGCATTCCAGCTCGCTCCATGAACCTGCGGCATGCATCGAAGGGAGTAGGGGTCCTGAACTCTCGCACAGTGGAGATGAGAAGCGACAATTTCTGAGTCCTTGAGCAGATTCTGGATAGTTTCAGCTACGTGCCTGCTTCCGGAATAAGGGCGGAGTAGATGCAAATCGGCAGAAAAAGGCTTGACCGAACCCATCAATCCCTCAATCATCATCGCCCCAGTGATGCTGGCATGGGTCAACAGGTTGTGAAGCTTTTGGACCACTTTCACTCCGTGCGCAGCCATAAATTGGGTACCGTTGATCAGCGCAAGACCTTCTTTTGGTCCCAGATGAAGTGGTTTTTTGCCCATCTGCTCCAATACTTCATTGGACTTTTGGACTTTTCCCTCGTAAGTGACTTTTCCCAAACCGATCAAAGGCAAAAACAAATGAGAAAGCGGAGCCAAATCCCCTGATGCCCCCACGGAACCCTGAATTGGGACCAAGGGAACGATATCATTCTCTAGCATCCAGTGGATTCTTTCCACAGTTTCCCATCGAATACCTGAAAATCCCTGAGCCAGCGCATGAATTTTCAGAACCATCATCAGCCTGGATATTTCCAAGTCTACAGGTTCGCCTACGCCTACGGCATGGCTTTTCAGCAGGTTTTCCTGAAGGGTTTTGGTATCTGCTGCCGAGATTTTGCTAGTGCAAAGGGGACCAAAACCCGTGTTGATGCCATAGACGATGGCTTCGCCTTGGGCTATTTTTTCAACAGCCTGAGCCGAATCTTGGATTTTTTGGATGGTTTCCGGGCTGAAAACTCCTTTGATTTCTCCTGAAGCCAATCCCAAAGCAAGGGAAGCGGTAAGTCGGTTTTGTCCGTAATTAAAGGTTTTCATGGTTTGGTTAACCTTTGGGGTTTCTAAAAACCTCGAAGGTTTTGAATAGATGATCAAAATTTTAATAACTCAAACCTTTGAGGTCTGGAAGACCTCAAAGGTTGCCTCTAAGGCCTCCAAGGTTCAGTAAAATTACCGTTTCTATTTGATGCTTTTTGATACTATTTTTGTCAATTACTGATAATCAAAGAGTATCAATGGAATTAAGACATTTGAATTATTTCCAGGCAGTGGCTGAGGAACTGAATTATCGAAAAGCGGCAGAGCGCCTGTTTATTTCCCAACCCGGACTGAGTCGGCAGATCAAGCAGCTGGAGGAGGAGATGGGTGTGCAGCTGTTTGAGCGGGACCGAAAGCATGTGGAGCTGACTGCGGCTGGCGCGTATTTCAAAAGAGAGGTGGATTTTATTTTGAATCACCTGGAGATCACCCAAAAGCAAATTCAGGAAATCGCACAGGGTAAGGAAGGAGAATTGAGAATCGGGTTTTTAGGTTCAGCTTCCAATCAGGTGCTTCCGGATTTGCTTCAAAAACTCAATTCCCGTTTTCCAAAAATCAACACCAGCCTGGAAGAATTGAGCAATCAGATTCAAGTGGAAATGATCCAAAAAGACAAGCTGGACTTGGGTTTTGTTCGCTTGGCCTCTGTACCGGAGGATTTGGAAATGCGAGCGGTTTACAGGGATACGTTTTCTCTGGTAGTTCCTGCAGATCACCCGATTTCCGTTGACACATTCCAAAGTGTCGGTCAGTATTCTGATGAATCCTTTATCCTTTTCTCTTCCGATTACTCCAATTTTTACTACGAGCAGATTTTGGGAATCTGTCGGGATGCGGGATTTTCGCCAAGAATCAAGCACAAATCCGTGCATGCCTTGACGATTTTCCGTTTGGTGGAAAATGGGTTGGGAGTAGCCATCGTGCCCACTTCCCTGAAAGAGGGCTATGAGCTTAATGTGCGCTTCATGGAAATCCCTGCCATCACCCAATTCACGGAATTGTCTTTGATCTGGAAGCCGGAAAACCGAAATCCCGTCTTGGGAAAGGTTTTGAGTTTGATTTAAAAAGAGGCTTAAAATGGCTGAAAATCCTATTTTTGAGTAAATGCCGTCTAAATGTCGGGTCAATTCCGCTCTATTTTCGCGCTAAAGAATTTCCATTTGAATCAACTTGCCATGGTCAAACCAAAAACACAATTCAAAATGAAACAACCAGAACTTGGCAAGAAGATCTCCGAATGGAGAAAAGCCAAAGGACTCACGCAAGAGGAGCTCGTCGAAAAATGCAATCTGAATGTCCGCACCATTCAGCGGATCGAGGCTGGGGAGGTGACCCCAAGAAGCTATACCATCAAAGCGATTTTAGATGCTTTGGAGGTGGAGCATTCCTCCCAATTGGAAAGCGAAGAAAGATTTCCTGTCAAAGTACCCACTTACCTTTATTTGGCTTTTGCAGCGGGGCTGATTTATTTTTTCATGGCCTTCTATGAAATAGGAATGGAATACGAATGGATAGAAGATGGATTTGTGGCAAATAAAATGGCATTTACAGCTGTGAAACTGGCAACTTTCCTGACTTATGTGAGCTTTTTGGGGGGATTGGTGGCCCTGGAAAAGTTTTTCCCCAACAGAATTCTAAAAATCGCGCTTTGGGTCATGATTGGTTTCAATCTGGTGTTGTACACTCTAGACCTTTTGTCTCTTCATTTTGACCTGCTGAATATCCAGGATTATTATTGGATCAAGCTGGAAGTATTTGGAATCGGATATGCATTCTTGGGAGCCAGTTATTTTGCTTACAAAGGAGTGAAATTTGGTATCACCCAAGTCATCGGAGCCTTAGGACTGATTGCCGGGATTTTGATATTCTCAGGCGTGGGCGTTTTGTTTGGACTTTTGCCTTTGACCTTCTTCGAGATCGGTCAGTTGGGTCTAATGATTTACCTCATACAAAAAATCGGGAGAGGAAGCTCTCCCGATTCTGATTTTTCTGCTGCTTAGAATTTGAGAATAAACTCTTGAAGATTGTCTGAGCGTTCCAAATGAATTTTTTTGCGCAGTCGATACCGGGCGATTTCCACACCCCGGACCGAGATATTCATCAGATTGGCAATTTCTTTGGACGACAGGTTCATTCGCAGATAGGCGCTCAATTTGATTTCCTGCGGGCTGAGATCAGGGAATTTCGTTTTAAAGCGGTTCATGAAGTCACCGTGTACCTCGTCAAAATGCATCTCAAACTGCTCCCAATCTTTATCTCCCGCTATGTTTTTCTCGATGCTGGAAATGATTTTCTTAATTTCATTTTTGACCGCTTGATTATTGCTCTTTTCGGTGATGTTCATCAGTTGGGTTTTGGTCTGATCGATAAATCCGTTTTTGTTGATCAGGTGCATGGTGGTAGAGGCCAATTCTTTGTTTTTAATCAGAATTTCTGACCTGAGCTTCTCGGTCTTTAATCGCTCAATCTCCCGCTGAGAATCCTTCAAATCGCTTTCTTTCTGTTGGATGACGATGGATTGGGCGGCCTTGATTCTTGCAGCAGCTTTTTTCATTCGTTTGTCCAGATAGCGGAAAGCCAAAGCCAAGGCAAGGATCCCCAAAATCGAATAGATTACATAAGCAAGTGGACTGCGGTACCAGGGAGGAAGTACTTTGAATTCAAATTGATCTTCCTCTCCGACCTGACTATAAATATCCTTGCTTCGGACATGGAAGGTGTAATTACCTTCTCGGAGATTGGTGTAAGCTTTATCTCTTTTGGTAGTCCACTCTCCAAATCCTTCTTCCAATCCTTCCAGCCAAAACTGGTACTGAGTGGTATTTTCATTATTGGGAATGGGATTGCTGGCTTCGAATCTCAAATTGGCCCGTTGGTAAGGAATGTAGGGTGCCTGTGGATTGGATTTCGTTTGGCCGGATGCATATTTTCCTTCCCAAATCAAAGAGTCTGCAATTCCGGTCAGGTATACCGAACGGATTAGGGTGGGGAAGGCCTTGGGAGCGCTGTAGTTTCTGTCCAATTTATACCAAATGAATCCTTCATTGGCGGCAAAAAGAACCTCATTGGGACGAATCAGAGAAATATTCTGCAAGTCGTCATTGAGAAAGGGTTTGATTTTATTGAAAATCTGATTGTTTTTAGTGTAAGACCCGTTGATTTGACGTTCAAGTACTCCAACTTCCTTTTCTCCCAAATAAAAAATATTACCCAAAGGGTCTTCTGCCATGCTTGTGGCCGAAAAGTCGTAGTCAAAATAGGGTTCGAAATTGGGATCGAGCTCCAGACGGTCGTTGCTGGGATTGTGCCGATACAAACCGTATTCGGTAGAAAAGACCAGCTGATTGTTTAGTTTCCAAACACTGTTCAAGAGGGTGGTAGGAAGGCCTGACTCTGTGCCGTAAAATTTGAATTCCAATGAGTCCAGGGAGGAATTTAGCCTCAGTCGGTAAATTCCTTTGTAGCCATGGGCCATCCAGATGTCTCCGTTGCTGTCCTGCTCGAAAATCCTGCTGGATTCTTCAAAACCCTTTAATTTTCTCACAAAGCGAAGGGAAGAATTTTCTATTTCAAAAAGCAAAAATCCGCTATAACTCCCTGCAAGAATCATATTCGGATGATCTTTTAAGGGCTGAAAATTCCAAATACCCAAGGGACCGTCGATGGCTTTGGCCCCGTTTTTTTGAACCAGGAAAGCCCCGTCATTTTGGGCAGAAAGCAGAAAATTCTGAATTTCAGTGATTTGATACACTTGTCCGATACCTCCGGAAACAGAGGTGATACCTGAGCCCGATTTTCCGTTCCAAGTCTCCGTAAACAGCCCGTAATTGGTGCCGTAAATGAGCTGATTTTCTTTGAAATAGGCATCATATCCTGTACCCGGAAGTCCGGAAAACTGATCGATTAAGCGGAAAGGAAGACTCAGTTCAAGTAGCGTAATGCCATTGTTGTGTCCTACCCAGAGATTGCCGGAGACATCTTCGAATAGCGAGAGAATGGAGTTGTTTCTGAGTCCATTTTCCTTATTCATTTCCAGAAGGATTGTTCCTTCCGGACTTAGGACAAAAAGACCATTTTTCTGGCTGCCAATGGCGATATTTCCATTCTTTAGCTGATGGACTGTGTTGATTTGGAGATCTTCAGGAATAGGGGTTTTCCATGACTCTGTTTTGGAAGGAGAAAAGCTAAAAACCCCTTCATTTCGGGTGAATACCAAATGCTGATTTCTGCTCAGGGAAATAAAGCCTACCACAATCATGTCTTTGAAAAAGTCTCCTTTTTCCCAAGGCAACAGCTGCTTATTTTCCAGATAAAGCAAGCCTCTTTCCTTTTGGTTGACCAGCAGGTTATTGTTGGCAATATGGAAACTTTCAAAATCCTGCTCAAGGTTTAATAGGTGAACAAGTTCCAGATCTTTACTGAAAACAAAGATTTCGTCGAAGGTACAAAAGACGATTTTATCCTGGATAAAGAGGATTTTCCAGATTTCTTCCTGGTTTTGTTTTTCTTTGGGCAACTTTTCCAGCAGAGAAAAATAGCTCAGCTTACCGTTTTCATTGGGTCGGAAGTAGCCAAACTGGCCCTGACCGGCAACGAATATGGTACCGGAATCATCGATGGCCACATCCCGGATTTTGGTGCTGTTGGGAAGGGTGTAGCGCCTCCAAGTACTTCCATCGTATTCTAAAAGTCCAAAATTATTGGCCACATAGATGAGTCCCAACTCATTTTGTGTAAAGGAAAAGTTCTGTATGCCTCCCTGATAATCATTGGTCGAATAATACTTTGAAAAAGGCAAACCCGGTGTTTGGGCCAGACCATTGGCAACAAGCAGTAAATATAAGAGCAGGGATAAACAAGTTCTCATAAGTTATTTTGGGTGGAACAAATATGTTCAAAAACAATTGATTTCCAAGGTCTTCAGCTCCTTGGCAGGTGAGCAGGTCGGATCAGGAAACTCGGCGACTGCTATTCTTCCAAAAGCAGTTTGATTTTTTCTTTGACTAGAGCGATGATTTCGGCATTTTTCTCGCTTTCTGACCTGATTTCGAGGATTTTTGCCTTCATGCCAGGGGTAAATAGCTCTTGGATCTGGCTTTGCAAGTCAGCCGAATTTGTCGCCAAGCTGTAGCCAAAGCCAAACTCGCTTGCAAGAAATTGGGCTGTTAAAGGCTGCCGGGTTTCAAAAAACTCCTTCAGTTCGGGTTGATCTTTGGGCCCATCGATCAATCTGAAGATTCCCCCAGCGTGATTGTTGAGCAGAATGATTCGGAGATTGGCCAGGGAATAGTTATGCCAAAAAGCATTGCGGTCGTAGAAGAAAGCCATGTCACCCGTGATGATAGTGACGGGGTCTTTGGTGGTAAAGGCGCAACCTACAGCCGTACTGTTTGTCCCGTCAATGCCACTGGTACCTCGGTTGCAGCTGATTTCCTGATTGATTTTCCCCAAAAAATTCACATACCGAACAGGCATGGAATTCGCCAAATGGATTATTGAATTCTCAGGAATATGCCGGATTAGCTGCTGCAAGGCTTGATACTCTCCAAATTCCACATTTTGGATAATTTCGGGTAGTTTTTCTTTGATTCTGGCTTCCAATGCCTGCCATTTTGAAAAATACCCTTCCTCCATCAAGGAAAGGTGTTCGACCAACCATTCCAAAAAGTATTGGGGGTCACAGTCCAAATGTCTGGTCAGGTGCTGAAATGGATCTCTTGTCCCTTCCTGGGCCTGGATGTGCCAATGAGATTGAGCATGCTTTCTCAAAAACTGCTTGAGAGGTTTGGAAATGAGAGATTTACCAAAGGTCAAAACCAAATCAGGCCCAAGTTCTTGGGATACGGTTTCATTGCCAAGCCAATGGTCATGGAAGGCAATGCTTTCCTCGAAAGAAAGATTGGAGATGGTGTCGGTGACCGTTACGACTTTCTTTTGGAGAGCCAGTTGCTTAAGCAGTTTTTTGATTTTTGGATTGGGTTTTTGCTGCCCGGGAATAATCAGAAGACGCCTAACCTGCGCAAGTTTGGCTTTAAGCTGCTCCAGAGAGTCGTGGGAAAGCTGCTTGGAGGCAAGATGGGGGTGGACAATGTGGAGTGAGCTTGAGGGAATAAACTGTTCTCCTTTTTTGGGATAAAAAGGCTCTCTGAGCGGAATATTGATATGAACTGGACCTGCCGGGCCAGATTTGGCCAGATTGATCGCTTCGTTGACGATCCGATGGGCATACCAGAGCTGATCCGCCGTTTGCAAACTGTCGGGAAAAACAAAGCTTTTTTTGACATGCTTGCCGTATACCTCGGACTGGTAAATAGTCTGTCCATCCCATTGATCGATCCATTCGGGAGGCCGATCGGCAGTGAGAATCAGTAGGGGTACTTCCTGAAAAAAGGCTTCTGCGATGGCTGGGTAATAATTCAATGCCGCAGAACCCGAGGTGCATACCAAGACCACGGGTTGATTGAGTTTTTGAGCCATTCCCAAAGCTATAAATGCAGCCGAACGCTCATCAGAGACGGTTCGGGCATGGATATCCGGGTGTCTGGCAAAAGCTAGGGTAAGCGGTGCACAACGTGACCCCGGAGATAGGATCGCGTTTTCGATTCCTTTTTTGGCGCAAATCGCCACTAAATCGATGATGGCTTGATTGGTCAATCGAATGGATTTTGGAGAAATTTACCAATGATATTGCATTTGAGCTCGGTCTCTTCCCATTCCAGTTCAGGATCAGAATCCTCCGTCACTCCTGCTCCTGCAAAAAGAATGGCGTTCACTCCCTGCAGGTTTGCGGTTCTTAGATTGACATAGATGGAAGTTTCTTCCTGGATATTGACCGGGCCGAGGAATCCCGCAAAAAAGGATCGGTCAAAGCCTTCGTGGGATTGAAGGAAGTCGTGGGCTTCTTTTCTCGGCATGCCGCATACTGCGGATGTGGGATGAAGTAATTCCAACATTACCGTGCCCAGGTTGAGAAAATTGGTGGACTTCATATCAACTCGAAAATCCGACCTGAGATGAAGCAGATTCCCGGCAAGAACAGTCTTCGGACCATGTTCTTCGTACTCTCGTAAGCGGATTTTTTTGAAGCAGTCCACAATGTAACGGCTCACCATGGCTTGTTCTTCAATCTCTTTTTGAGTCCAAGCCGCAGATTTGAGCGGGTTTTCACCACGGGCAGCTTGGGTTCCTGCCAGAGACATGGTATAAAATTGATCTCCTTTGGTCTCAATTAAAACCTCCGGAGAGGCTCCAATCCAAGTGCCTACTCCAGGGATGTGAAAGAAATTCACGAAAGAGTTGGAATACGTTTCCAGAAGCCGGGTAAAGGTTTGGGACAAGTCGAAATTCTCAGGTAGATCAATCAATCGGGTTCTGGCCGGAACGATTTTCTCGAGCAAACCGGAATCAATGGCTTCGATTCCTTTTTGGACCAAATCGAGAAAGTGTGCTTTTTGATCACATACCCCAGCGGGCTTTTCTTGGGAGAAACTTCGAGCACGGATCAATTCCGCAATTTGAGCCTTCACTTCTTCCTCTTCTCCCAACTCAGTGGAAAACCATTCCGGAGGCTCAATATCCGATTCAGCATCCAAATGGAAATGAAAATATCTGCTGGCTTCAATGAAATAAGCCTTTTTGTCTTCCTGATCCGCAAAAGGATGAACTAGGAACCCCGCAGGGAGGGTTTCCAACTCGAGATTGACCCGGATAGGGGCAGACTGCTCATCCTGAATAAATTCAAGTTTGTTTGATTTGGGCTTTCTCCATACAGCAAAAGCTCCTCCTGAAGCTAATCCATTCAAAAAGAGGGTGTTCAATACCTCGGTTTTTGAAATGCGATTTCCAGTTGCGGTAATACTCATTTTTTATCAAGAATAGCCATGGTCAGTCGGCTGATGCAACACAATTTCTCCTTTTCGTCCAAAATTCTGATTTCCCACACCTGGGTGGACCTTCCCAGATGAATGGGTTTGGCAATTCCTCTTACGAGTCCTTCCCTCACCGACCGGAGATGATTGGCATTGACTTCCAATCCAACACAGGTCTGTTTGCTCAAATCAATAGTCAAGGAGGCAGCCAAGCTTCCCAAAGTCTCCGCCAAGACTACATTTGCTCCTCCGTGTAACAATCCCATGGGTTGCTTGGTTCGAGAATCTACGGGCATTGTAGCTTCCAGATAATCACTGCCCACATCGGTAAATTCTATGCCCAAATGCTGGACAAGGGTGTCTCGAGAGCTTTGATTCAGGTGATCCAGGGATGGAGAGTGGAGAAAAATCATTAAAATATGAGCTAAATCGAGTTTATTTGGGGTGTTGACAAAAATAAAGAATCTTGAATCTAAAAAAAATTTACTTAGTCCGTCATGGACAGACCGATTTCAACCTTCAGGGAGTGGTACAGGGCAGTGGGATTGATGCACCGATCAATGCTACCGGACGTGCCCAAGCTCAGGCTTTTTTTGATGCGTATGCCGAGGTAGCCTTTGACCGGATTTATCACACCGGATTGATTAGGACCCGGCAGTCTATTCAGGCATTTATCGATAAAGGGATTCCGACCCAAGCATTGACCGAACTCAATGAAATCTCTTGGGGGGATTACGAAGGCACCCCCATGACTCCTGAAGAAGGAGAGTACTATCAGCATATGCTGAATCAATGGCAGCAGGGAAATCTGGACTATGCCATCGCAGGCGGAGAGAGTCCAAACGCAGTAGCTCTCAGGATGAAAAGGGGGATAAATATCATTTTGAATGGACCGGGAAAAACCATTCTGGTTTGCATGCACGGGCGGGCCATGAGGATTTTTTTGAGCCTAATCCTAAACTACGATTTGAGATACATGGATCAGTTTGGTCACACTAATTTGTGTCTTTACCTTTTGGACCAACTCGAAGACGGCTCATTTTCTGTCAAAAAATTCAATGATCAAAATCACCTCAAGGATTTGAAGTAGCCAAGCGAGTAGGCTTCACGGGCTTTTTCTTAAGGGATTGATCCTCTTCAAATTTGGCAAGGTAGATTTGATGCAAATCCTTGTTTTCGGTAAGGTCGTAAAGGCGAAAAGCAATTTTTTGAAGTTGTACTTTTTGCCCTAATCCGGTATCTACCAAAAATTCCCCCAAGAAACACTCGTCAAAATCACAGTTGGGAATGCTGATCAGAAGGGCAGGTTCTGAATTTCCACTGTAAGTCTTGGTGGTGAAGAAAGAAGAAAATTGCTGTTCGATCTGATTCAACGAGGTTTTTGCTTGTTTTAGCTCTTCAATTTTGAATAAAACCAAAAAAGTTTTGGTCTCCGGATCTTTTGCAAAACCCGAAGCAGAAATTAAAAATGAAAAAAGCAGCATGGTGAGTATTCTCATAGCTTCCAAGTAAAGATATAATATGATGGAATGCAAATTTGTTTGTTGGGAATCTTTCACTTAGCCAAAAAAACATGATGATTATTCCCAGTCGTCCACCTGTGGGAATCCTAAGTGTACGTCTTGTAAACATTGTCCAAGGACCAAAGACAAACCGTCCGCATCATTTCCAGTTGAGTTTCATCCTGTTGGTTATTCTTTCTTTGGTAAGAAAGCTGATGAATGGCCGTGGGGCGGAAAAGAGCAAGGATTACCTATTCATTCCATCAAAAAAAATCCCCGAATTAGTTTCGGGGATTTGGATATGAATTAAGCTTTCGCTGTTCTTCTCTTTGGTTTGCTTTCTTCCTCAATTTCGTCTTCTACGCCGGCGAGGATTCTTCCGCAATGCTCGCATACGATCAATTTTTTCTTTTCCCGGATGTCAGCCTGTCTTTGAGGAGGAACAGTATTGAAGCATCCACCGCAGGCACCTCTTTTCACCATTACTACGGCCAACCCGTTTTTGGCATTGGCGCGGATTTTTTCGTAGGATTTAGCCAGACGGTCGTCGACCTTCTTGAGGGCTTTGTCTCGTTCAGACATCAACTTGGATTCCTCAGACTCGCTTTCTGATACGATGGTGTCCAGCTCTTCTTTTTTCAGATCCAAATCTTTCTGACGGTCTTTCATCAAAGCTGCCAACTCGTCCAAATCGCCGGTTTTCTGATCGATTTTGACGCCGGTTTCAGCAATTTTCTTTTTGGAAACCTGGATTTCCAAATCCTGAAGTTCAAGCTCTTTGGTGATCGCGTCGTATTCCCGATTGTTTCGGACATTCATCTGCTGATCCTGATATTTCTTGATCAGTTTTTCAGAATCCTTGATGTTTTCCTTGAATCTTTTGATATCCTCTTCAAAAGTGTTGATATCATTTTGGAATTTCTGGAGTCGGGTTTCGTAGCCTGCTATCTCATCCTCCAGGTCTTGAACCTCTTCGGGAAGGGCTCCTCTTACTTTGATGATGGCATCTAATCTAGAATCTATGAGTTGAAGGTTGTAGATAGCGTCGAGTTTTTGTGCTACTGTACTTTCCATGTACTATCGGTAGGATGTGGGATTGGTAACTACTTTTGACAAATAGAGTGCAATATTAGGAAAATTTTGTGACAATAGTTCTGCCAACAAATCTTTTGTGAAAATTTCGCTTTCGAAGTGTCCGATATCACAAAGGATAACTTGGCCTTCTGCATCAAAGAATTCATGGTATTTGACATCCGAAGTGACAAATACATCTGCTTGCGCTCTTTTGGCATCGCCTAAGAGAAAGATGCCCGCACCGCCGCACAGGGCTATTTTTTTGACTTTTTTTCCACGTAAGGCGGTATGCTTGATTACCTGAAGATTCATTTTTTCCTTCAGGTAATCCAGAAAAGCTTCCTCTTCCATCGGATCTCCCAACTGACCGATCATCCCTGCGCCTACTTCCTGATTTTCATTTTCCAATGAGCTGAGGTAGTAGGCAACTTCCTCGTAGGGATGTGCTTTTTTTAGTTTTTGGATGATTTTTGGGGAAAGATGAGCAGGCAAAATCACCTCCACGCGCACCTCTTTCTCGTATTGAGGAATCCCCCGCTGACCGAGGTGTGGGTTGGCCTTTTCGGAGGGAGTAAAGGAGCCCATTCCTTCCACCTGAAAAGAGCAGTCCTTGTATTCTCCGATTTGTCCGGCTCCCTCCTCAAAAATGGCCTCCAATACCTGGTCTTTAGCTTTGGGAGGGACAAAAAACACCAATTTGGAGAGGGTTTGATTTTTGGGCTTCAGAATTTTCGTTTCCTTCAGACCTAGTCTTTCTGCGATCCTTTTGTTTACCCCATGAGCGACATGGTCCAGGTTGGTATGAATGGCAAAAATGGCGATGTCGTTTTTGATTGCAGAAATTACCGTCCGTTCCACATAGTTTTTCCCAGTGAGACTTTTCAATCCTCGGAAAACAATGGGATGGTGGGCAACAATCAGGTTAGCCCCATGGGCCTTGGCCTCACGGACTACCTCTTCGGTACAATCCAATGTGCAAATTACGCCTTTTACTTCCGCATTGCGGTCTCCGCAGATCAAGGTGGCATTGTCGTAATCCTCCTGATAGGCTGCCGGAGCTACTTGCTCGAGGTAGGATAGAATATCCTGAATCCGATGTCCCATATTTTTGTTTTCTTTGGTCAAAATTAGTAATTCTCCCCAATGCCTTGGTACGCTTTCCTGCTTGCACCCTTTGCCCTTATTTTTTTGGGGATCACTACTGCCCGTAATTTTTTGTATGACCGGGGCTGGTTAAAAAGCTATCGATCGCCGATTCCGACGATAGTGGTGGGTAACCTGAGTGTCGGGGGTACCGGGAAAACGCCCATGGTGGAGTTTTTGGTGAATGCGTTTCATAAGGAAAAAAAACTGGCTACTCTCAGCAGGGGGTATGGCAGAAAATCCACAGGCTTTTTTCAGGCAAATCCCGAAAGCATTCCTGAGCAAATTGGAGACGAACCCTTGCAGGTTTATTCCAAATTTCAGGGAAAAATCCCCGTTTTTGTAGGGGAAGACCGGGTAGCTTCTTTACAAAAGATTCACAATCTGCATCCCAAACCGGATTGGGTAATATTGGATGATGCCTTTCAGCACAGAAAATTGCTGGCCGATTTTTATATCCTGCTTACTCCCTTTTCCAAACCTTTTTACTCAGATTGGATACTGCCAATGGGAAGGCTCCGAGAAACAGGGTCCGGAGCAAAAAGGGCAGACGTAGTGATAGTGACCAAGTGTCCGGAAGACCTAAGGCCTTCCAAAAAAGAGGAAATCAGAAAGGGACTAAAAACTTTCCTGAGGCCTTCCACCTCAGTTTTCTTCTCGAAATTAACCTATGGTGAGCCCTATTCTATTCATTTGAATGTTCCTTTTTCGGGAAAGGTGATGTTGGTTTCAGGATTGGCAGATCCAAGTCTTTTTGAAAGCTACTGCCGAAAGACCTATCGTGTATTTAGATCCTTTTCATTTCCCGATCACTATCGATTTTCCGAAAAGGACTGGGAGAAAATCGGAGCTGCATGGACTGAGTTTTCCTCAGGAAATCCGGTAATTCTTTGCACGGAAAAAGATGCTCAGAAACTTAAAGTAGTGGCAAATGAGGGAAAATTTAGGGAAATTCCGATTTTTGCTCTCCCTATGGAAGTGAAATTGGAATCTCAGGAAAAGGAAATGCTTATCGCCCAAATCCGACAAAAATTAGGCACTCAGTGATCAAAAAAGGATTAGTTTTTGGTGTTTTCTTGGCCTTGATGACTGTGCAGGGGATTTTTGCGCAGCGTCCCGTGCAGGGCAATCCTCCAACCGGCAGACCCACCCGCCCGGAACGTGAGGTGATAAATCCGGAGGAAGAAGAGGAACAGGAGGGGAGAAGGACCTTGCTGGATGACAGTACTCGGATGGTGTATGGTCCAAAGACCACGCTTTACTTTTTCGAAAAGGACATCCGAAGAAACAGCCTGACTCTTTACGAACAAGACACGCTTCTGGATAATTTTCACAATTACGATCCTGTCCAAAAAGGAGGCTGGAAGTATCAGGATTTGGCCAATATCGGAAGCGCTGCCAAACCGGTTTTTTACCAAGTACCCGAATTGATCGGGACGACCTCGGGATTTCATGGGTATGACCTCTATTTCGTGGACCCTGCTAAGAGAAGGTATTTTGACACCAAATCCCCATTCACGGAGATGTCTGCTTTTTTCGGGGGAGGAAACAGAAATATGCTGGACATCTACTTTGCACGGAATATCAACCCTAGATGGAATGTGGGTTTTGATTTCCGAACACAAAGAATCCGAAAAACCCTGAATCCCAACACCCGGGATGATTACATGACCGAGCAAAATGCCTATGGTCTGCACACAAATTACCGCTCAGAAAATGGAAAGTATTGGCTGCTCGGGGCGTTTTCCCGAATGAGGCATTTGGTCAATGAGATTGGGGGGATTATACCTCCTGAAGTGGATAGCACCTCCCTGTATTACACCTATGAAGACGCAAAGGTCTGGCTGAGAAACTCCAGGGCTATAGACCTGAGACAGGATTACCATCTGTACCACGAGTATAAATTGGGGAATGGACTGCAGGTCTACCATGTCTTTGACAGAAAAATCCAAAAACTCACTTTTCTGGCCAATCTCAATACCACCGATTCGGCTTTTTACAATACCAACCGGTTTCAAGAATCAGATACCACTCGGAATTTTCATGGGTTTGCAGAGTGGAGAAATGAATTGGGTGTAAAAGGGACCTACAAAGGCTTTTTTTACAATGCCTATACCAAGTTGAGAAATGCGAGGATGGAGAACCCATTTTTCGAGGGAGGGCCGGAGCGTTACAGTGAGTTTTATATCGGAGGAGAGCTGATCGGGAAGATTTCCGACAAATGGTCCCTTCAGGCAGACGGAGAATATTTGCTGACCGATGCATTTCGAATCCATGGAAAATTCGTATCACCATGGCTGGAAGCCGAATATACTAAAGCCCTCTACCGACCCACTGCCATGCAGCAGGTGTATTTTGGGAATCATTTCCGTTGGGACAACAGTTTCTCCAATATCGGAGTAGATCAGATTCAGGGGAAGATCAAGCTTGATTTTATCAAGGGACTTAGCCTCAGACCTATGCTTACCCTGAATCGTGTAAATAACTATGTCTATTTTAATGAAGATCTGGAGGTAACCCAGGCCAATGGAGAAGTTTTTATGTTCATGCCCGGCATACAGGCAAATGCCCAATTGGGGCCAAAGTTTCGCTTGGACTTGGAGGTCATCTATACAGAGCGCACTGGGGCGGCCTCGGATGTGCTGAGGATTCCAAATTGGTATGCCAATACCCGGATATATTTTGACAGCCCTATGTTTGACGAAAATATATTTGTACAGCTGGGGCTTGATATCCGGTACAAGTCCTCCTTTTTTGCGGAAGCTTACAATCCTTCTTACCAGCAATTTCATCTACAGAATGATTTCAATGTCTTTGCCTACCCGGTTGCGGATTTGTTCTTGAATTTTCGGATCAACCGAACCCGGGTTTTATTCAAATACAATCACCTCAACTCCGGACTGATGAACAATGACGGATATTTTGTAACCCCGGATTACACCGGCTACCGTTCATTCTTGGATTTGGGGATTACTTGGTATTTGTTTGATTGATATTTGCCAGACCCAAGACAAAAGACGCGAGACTTTAGACAAAAGCTATTAGGATAAGTTGGAGAAAAGGATTCCAAAAAGAGAATTTCGGGTTTTAAAAATTTCAAATTTCTAATCTCAAATTTCAAATTAAAATGAGTTGGGAAGAAAGTACAAAACAGAAAATGCTCCACCTCAAGCTGCCCACGGATCCACGCTGGGTCGGCATAGCAGAGATGCAGATCGAAGCTATCTTGGTAGACCATGCTTACTGTGAGCAAAAAGCAGCTTCATCCTGCATCAGTCTGATCGTTCGATTCAATGATTTGGAAGAATTGGTAGATACACTTACTCCGATTGTCGCTGAGGAATGGGGACACTTTGAACGAGTGATGGAACAGCTCCGCAAAAGAGGGATGAAATTTGGTCCACAGCGGAAAGACGAATATGTTGCAAAATTGAATGAATTTGTCAGGAAAGGGGGAAGCCGTGCTCAACAACTGACAGAGTATCTTTTGATGAACGCCTTGATTGAAGCAAGAAGTTGCGAAAGGTTCAAATTGCTCTCCAAACATATTCAGGATGCCGAATTGCAGAAGTTCTATTACGAACTGATGATCTCTGAAGCAGGTCATTACGTGACCTTTATAGAATTGGCGAGAAAATACCAAGACCCGGAGAAAGTCAATCGACGCTGGCAGGAATGGCTGAGCTTCGAAGCCGAAGTCCTCAAAAACATGGAGCTGAGAGGAGATCGGATGCATTGATCAGATTCTAGAAGCGAGAGGCAAGAGTCAAGAAGTGAGACCTCAGATAGTAGACACATTGAGCTCAAACCTACCAACTTTGCAACATTGCCACTTTCCAACCTTGCAACAACCAAATCTTCCAATGTTTCAATTCAAGAACCAAGACACTAGAAGCAAGACGTTAGACGTAAAAAATAGACACTTGACACAGGAGACGAAATCCTAGACCTCCTGACTCCCAAACATTCTAACTTCCGAAATCAAAAAGATAGCTTCGTCGCTTCCTGCGAATCGTACAAGAAAAAATCTCTCTCGGCTCCTCGCTATGACGTCCCCTTCCAACGTTCCAACTTTACCACTTTCCAACCTTTCAACATTGCAACCACCTAATTTTCCAATCCGCCATGATGGACAAGTTCTTCCAATTTTTCAATCAAGAATAAACGTACTTTTGGCGAGTTGAGCGGACTTGCTTATACTTAATCGATAAATGAGAACTTTGCCAACAAACCTGTTCTAATCCGAACAAAACATGAATTTGATCGAAAATATCCGCGAAGCCATTAAGTCAGTAAAGGTGAATTTGCTGCGAACTATCCTGACCGGAGCCATTATTGCCATAGGGATTTCCTCTCTGGTAGGAATGCTGACCGCAATCGATGGGATCAAAGCCCAAATCGCGGAAAGTTTTGCCGGCTTGGGAGCCAATTCCTTTGACATCAGAAACAAGGGTCAAAGTGGGGGAAGGGTAGTGCAGGAAGGCAAAACAGAAAAAACCTATCCGAATATTTCCTACCGCGAAGCCATGCAGTTCAAGGAGGAATACAATTCCATTGGTATTTCAACGGTGTTTATTCCTGTTTCGGGAATTGCAGAGTTAAAAAGAGGCTCGAAGCAGACAGATCCCAATACCCGGGTACGGGGAGGGGATGAAAATTACCTTTCGATCAAAGCCGTCAAACTGGAAAAAGGAAGAAACTTCAGTCAGATGGAAGTCCGATACGGTACTGCCGTTGCCATTATCGGTCAGGAAATCCAGAAGACACTTTTTGAACCCTCAGAAGATCCCATCAATCAAAAAATCACGGTTTATGGCAGACCCTACACGGTGATCGGTATCATGGAAAAACAGGGCGGTGTAGGTCAGGACCAGGGGGCAGACAGACAAGTACTGATTCCGGTGGAAAATGCTTCCCGCTTGGATACAAGAGGTACTTTCAATTATCGAATCACCGGTGTGGCCTCCGATCCTGGAAAGCTGGATTATGAAATGGGGCAGGCCATCGGAATCATGAGAAAAGTAAGACAGGACCGGGTAGCACAGGAAGACTCTTTTGAGCTGACCAAAAGCCAATCTGTGGCTGAAAGCTTGGAAGAAGTGGCCGGATATTTAAGAATAGGGGGATTTGGAATCGGATTCATTACTCTTTTGGGAGCATCCATTGGTTTGATGAATATCATGCTGGTATCGGTGACCGAACGAACCCGGGAAATCGGGGTCAGGAAAGCACTGGGAGCAACCCCACTACGAATTCGTCAACAGTTTTTGATAGAAGCCATCGTGATTTGCGTAATTGGAGGGATTTTTGGAATGATTCTCGGAATCGGGATTGGAAATATCATTGCCAACTTCATCGGCCCGGGAGGATTTTTGGTCCCGTGGTTATGGATGTTTGTTTCATTTATCATCTGTATCGTAGTGGGGCTTTTGGCTGGATACATCCCGGCATTCAAGGCCAGTCAATTGGATCCGATAGAGTCTTTGAGATACGAATAAGTGCCTGGCTAATGAAGTGGAGCGGCAAGGCTTGAGAAGATCAGTAGCCAAGTCCCGCATCACTTCTCCCTATCTTGAGTAGTTGCTCAGCGGCGAAGAGATATGCTTGCCAAAGTCCTGATCAGATGCATAACTTGGATGGTCTACTCGGTACCCCCCCGCAAAAATTTCCGTATTGAGTTCAGGTAACTCAAAAGATCAAAAAGCCCGTTTCCAAGCGCTTCGAGTTCAATTGGTTTTGGCTTGAATACAGGAGGAATTGGCCTATTTCTTGATTCTTATCTTTTCTGTGTTTCTTCCTATTTTTGATTCAAATTGCAAGAAAATTCAGCTCTATTGGACAATCTTTCCTATGTTTGTCGGGTTTTGGTGTCGAATTTTAAAAACCTTTATGCTTAAGTCCCTAAAAGCAATTGGAATTGCTGCCCTAGTTTGGGTATCCTTTTCCTGTGTTTCCAATGAAAAAATCATCTATCTCCAGAATTTGGAAGGAAATCAAGCGATTCCTGAAGGCGAGTTGATTAGCTACGAAATCCCCGAATACAAGCTTCAGTACAACGATATCGTGGACATCAATATTCAAACTGTGGATGATCTGCTGAAGAATGGATTTAACAACAGTCCCACCAATCAGATGAATGGAGCAGGGATGAATATGATGGCCCAAAGTGGAGGAGATATCTACTACATGACCGGGTATACAGTAGACAAAAACGGTAACATCAGACTTCCGATCATTGGAGAAGTCAATGTAAAAGACAAAACCATAGATGAGGCAAGGGCTGAAATAGAAATGAGACTCAAGGAATTTGTAGTCACAGAAGTCTATGTCAAAGTCAAGCTGGGAGGGATTCGATATTCAGCTTTGGGTGAGTTTAGAAGGCCGGGTAAATTTGTGGTCCTTCAGGACCGGATGACTATCCTGGAAGCCATTGCCAATTCGGGAGACCTGACCAATATTGCCAAAAGGGATGAAATACTCCTTATCCGACAGTACCCAGAGGGAACCAGATTGCATAGAATCAATCTGAACGACCGTCAGCTTGTTTCCTCACCTTTTTACTTTATCCAACCCAACGATCAGCTGTATGCAGAACCCATGAAGGTTCGTGAAGTAGGTGCTGGGGAGAATGCAGCCCAATCCTTGACTTTGTTCATTTCAGCCATCACAGCAGCAGCTTTGGTTCTGAATCTTATTATCGTAGCCAATAGAGAATAATGTATCCGAATACACCCCAAGTACCAAACGGTTCACCTTCCCAGTTTGTGGTCAATCAGGAGGATGAAATTGATTTGAAGGTTTTGCTTTTCAATTACCTTCAGTATTGGCCTTTGATTTTGCTTTTTGCTTTTTTAGGGCTGATTTCAGCTTTCCTCTTCAATCGGTATGCTACCCCCATTTATAAGGTAGAATCCACCGTGATCGTAGAGGATGAAAATGCCTCCCTCGGAGCAGACCTTTTCGCATCCGCCGGCATGATGGGCTTGCAGGGCAAAAGCAATATTGAAAACGAGATTGGAATTCTCAAATCCTATACCCTGGCATACAGTACACTCCAGCAATTGGACATGAATGTGCAATATTTTGCTGAGGGCTTTGTCAAAAAGAGTGAAATCTATGGGAATGTCCCGATCTATGTCAGAGTCAATTGGGATAGGAAACAAGCCGTTGGAGGGCTGTTTAGGCTGGAAGTTTTGGATGATAATTCCTATGAGCTGAGTATTGAAGAAAACGAATTCCAGCTTTTTAACCCCGCCGACCCCAATTTCAAGTCAGTACTGGACGAATTGATTTTTGAACCTTCCATTTTCCAATTTGGAGATACGGTACGAACAGAGGTTTTTGAATTTTCTGTAGTGAAATCTTCCGCCATGCCTGAGGAAGTGATTTATTTCCGTCTGATAGATACACCCTCTTTGGCTTTGAAAATGGTTAGTGATTTATCTGTTGCTCCTACAAATAAGCAAAGTTCCATTCTTACCCTCAGCTTGGAAACTCCCTTGCGAAGAAAGGGGATTGATTACCTGAATAAGCTTCAGGAAACCTACCTTCAGCGGGAGTTGGACGATAAAAATCGGACTTCTGAAAATACGATCTTTTTCATCGATCAGCAATTGAGTGGAATCACCGATTCCTTAAGAGGCTCCGAGGCCAAGCTTCAGCAGTATCGTTCCGAAAACCGCATTTTCAACTTATCTCAGGAAGGTTCGGTGATCTTTCAGCGCTTACAGGAACTGGAAAAGGAAAAGGGATTGAATGAAATCAATCTGAAATACCTCCAAACCTTAAGAGATTATTTGGCAAGCGGCCAAACGGGTGATTTGATTGCGCCCTCCATCGTAGGGACCAACGACCCTTTGTTAAACGCCTTGGTGCAGAGTCTTTCCGAATTGCAGGCCGACCGGGTGAGATTGACAGCCAATTTTTCTGAATCGACCCCGCAGGTTCGGGATATCAATGCCCGCATCCAGAGTACCTCCAAAGCGCTTCAGGAAAATGTGAGTTCCGCAATCGGAAACACCCAAAATCTGATTGCCAATCTAAATGGTCAAATTAGGTTGATCGAAAGTGAAATCAACCAATTGCCCGAGACTGAAAGGAAGTTGTTGGATTTTACCCGACAGTTTACCATCAACGAAAACATCTATATCTATTTCCTTCAGAAGAAAGCGGAAGCAGAGATTACAAAGGCCTCGAATATTCCGAGTAATAAAATATTGGACTTTGCCAAGTCAGGTCAATTACCGATAGCTCCGAAAAGATCCTTAAACCTTCTGATAGGATTGATTCTCGGCTTCATTGTTCCTATTGGATTTATCACCATCAAGGACTTCTTGAATACCAAAATAGAAGACCCCAAAGAACTGGAAAAGCAAATTAAAGTTCCATTAATTGGGATGATCGGCAGGAATACTGCTGAGGAATCCATTCCGGTATTGAACAATCCAAGGTCTTCAGTCACTGAGTCTTTCCGTTCCCTAAGAGCGGATTTGTCCTACCTCAGTCCTCAAAAAGATAACCTTACCCTTTTGTTTACCTCCTCGATTTCAGGAGAGGGCAAAACCTTTGTCTCCATGAACGTCGCGTCGGTCTTCGCCTTGATGGGTAAGAAAACATTGTTGATGGGCTTGGACCTAAGGAAACCAAGAATCGCACAGGACTTCAATCTGACCAACGATGTTGGTATGAGCACCTGTCTGAGTTCGTCCAAGCCTTGGCAGGAAGTGGTCAAACCATCCGGTTATGAGAATCTTGATGTGATCTTATCAGGCCCGATTCCTCCTAACCCTGCAGAACTTCTTTTGCAGGAAAAATTTGGAAAAATCATCCAGGAAATCAAGCAGTCCTACGATGTGGTGGTATTTGACTGTCCTCCGGTAGGGTTGGTCTCTGAAACCAAAGAATTGTTTGCCCTATCCGATGTCAACTTCTATGTATTCAGACAGGGATATTCCATGAAGGGGAACACTCAAATTTTGAACAACCTGGTTGAAAAAGGAGGGGTCAGAAAAATGTATGGAATCCTAAACGATGTGCATATCGACAAGGGATATGGCTATGGCTACGGTTATGGCTATGGCTACGGCTACGGCTATGGAACCAATACCTATGGCTACCATGAGGAAGTACAGCTCCCTTGGTGGAAAAGGGCTCTAAGGAGGCAAAAATAATCCCTATTCTCAGGTTAGATGTCATTGCTTTTCTAGTGGAATCAGTCTAAAATTTCATAAAGATATCTTATTGAATTTGAATGTTTTTTGGTATCCAAATTGGTATCCAAATTCATGAAATACATTTTTTTTGATATGAAAAAACCTTGAAAAGATTGTACAAAAAATGAGTACTTAAACTGCTCAGTTTTGATATATTTACATCCGCAAAGGGAAAAATCCTTCTTTTAGGCAATATTTTGCCTGTTTTATTTATTAAACATTAAGAATTTTTCAGGTTAACCTGATTACAAGAAACCTAAAAGCTAAGACTCAGTAAGCCAGCAAAGATCAGAGGAAGCAGAAAGCTAAAGGTACTGGCCATCCCCCTGATTTTTTTGGAACATTGGGACTGAAAGGGCGAAGCTGCGTCCGCTTCTTGGACGAACTGCTGAATTGATTAACTGTTTAATTGTTTCCTTTTTCTGAGGTGAATAAAAGATGGAAAAAAGTTTTTTCACTTATCGATTTGAAAAACTCGAAGTTTATCAGTTAGCTAGACGTTACCGAGTGGAAATAAAAAAACTTTGTTTGACTTTTCCTGCTGATGAAAAGTTTGAATTGATTTCTCAGATCCGACCTTCTTCTTCAAGTATTGCTACGAATTTGGCCGAAGGCTCTGGAAGGTCAACGGGTAATGATCAGGCCTATTTTTCAAATATCGCTTACTCTAGTGCTTTGGAAACTATTGATCATTTGATCTATGCATTTGATATGGAATACATTTCTATGGAAGTTTATTCTGACCTGAGAGTGAAACTTGATGAAATAATCAACAAGCTCAATTCTATATATAAGTATCAAATCAATCGATCTGAAAGTCTTAAGGACAAATTGAAAAAATGATGTTTAATCGTGTAATTGTTTAACTGTCTAATCGAAGCCCACACCTTGCATCTGTGCTCAAATCTCAGTTCATCAATTCATTAGTTCAACGGTTAGTCAATAGTCAGTCCATCAATTCAACAATTAATCAGTTCCTCGATTCGACAGTTAGTCAGTTCCCCAGTTCGACAATAGAATGAAAAAAGCCATCATCGTATCCGGTTACTTTAATCCCCTGCACAAGGGCCATATTGAATACTTTAACAATTCCAAAGCAGTAGGTGATGAGCTGATTGTCATCGTCAATAGTGACTATCAGCGGGAGTTGAAAGGCTCCAAGGAATTTCAGTTGGAGGATGAACGCATGTTTATCGTATCCAATATTAAAAGTGTAGACCGAGTGTATCTTTCCATAGACAAGGATAGAACTGTCCGTGAAACAATCCGAAAGATTCATCAGGAACTCTCCGGTACCTATCACTTGGCTTTTGCCAATGGTGGAGACCAAAATAATCAATCCATTCCCGAAGTGCCGGTTTGCCAGGAGTTAGGTATCGAATTGATCGATGGCTTGGGGGATAAGATTCAGTCCAGCTCTTGGCTCCTTAAGAAAAATAGTTAAATGTTCCTTGTTCAAAGTTCAACGTTCATGATTCCATAATCGCGAAAGCCGAACCCAGAACTTTGAACTTCGAACCCATTAACGCTTACCAATTACCTTATCCCTTTACGACTTGAATCTTAATCCCAACACCCCCATCTACATCGCAGGCCATAAGGGCATGGTAGGTTCGGCCATCTGGAGAGCATTGGAAGCAAAAGGCTATATCCATTTGATTGGCAGAACTTCCAAAGAACTGGACTTAAGAAATCAGCAGGCTGTTCAAGATTTCTTTTCTAAAGAAAAACCTGAAGTAGTCATCGATGCAGCGGCCCGGGTAGGGGGAATAATGGCAAATAATACTTATCCCTACCAATTCCTGATGGAAAACATGCAGATTCAGAACAATCTGATTGATACGGCTTTCCACTCAGGGGTTGAAAAGTTTATCTTTCTGGGTTCCTCTTGCATTTATCCCAAAATGGCCCCACAGCCATTGAAAGAGGAGTATTTACTTACCGGTCCTTTGGAACCTACCAACGAATGGTACGCAGTGGCCAAAATCACGGGAGTGAAAGCCTGTGAGGCAATCCGCAAGCAGTTTGGCAGAGACTACATCTCCCTGATGCCCACCAATCTCTATGGCCCATTCGATAATTTTGATCTAAAAACCTCCCATGTGCTTCCTGCCATGATCCGGAAGTTTCACGATGCAAAACATTCAGACCTGTCTATGCTGAGCGGAGTCGAAGCAGGTAGTAAAAATTCGCCTGTTGAGCTATGGGGAAGTGGAACGCCGATGCGGGAATTTCTCTATGTTGAGGATTTGGCAGAGGCGGTGGTTTTTGCCTTGGAAAATGAATTTCAGGATAATCTATATAATGTGGGAACAGGGGAGGATTTAACGATCAAAGAACTGGCTCTGCTTATCCAGAGAATAGTTGGACATACCGGTGAAATTTTCTGGGATTCCACAAAACCTGACGGTACTCCGAGAAAATTGATGGATGTATCCAAAATGACCCAAGCAGGCTGGAAAGCGAAAACAAGTCTTGAGGATGGTATCCGCAAGACCTATCAGTGGTTTCTCGAGCATCAGGACTCCTTCAAGGAAGTGAAAATTTAATATAGTTGTTCGAAGTTCAGGGTTCAAAGTTCATTTGCCCTGAACTCTGAATCGATAACCTAAAAGCCCAACTGATTTTTGTGAAGATCGAATGCTTTGAGGACTTAGAAATCTGAAAAGAAGCTCGAGAGTTAAGCAAGTTTGTTCGATCCTTGACTCAAAAGATAGAATTTTCAAAAGACTTCAAATTTGTTGGTCAAATTAACTCTTCTTTAGGATCTATTATGGATAATATAGCCGAAGGATTTGATAGAGATGGAAATAAAGAATTTATCCAATTCCTTTCTATTGCTAGAGGTTCAAATGCCGAAACAAGATCGCAAGCTTATCGGGCATTTGACTTTTCTTATATAAACCAAACAGAATTAGAGGAGGTTTTGACCCGTACAGAAAGACTAGGAACAAAAATTAAGTCTTTAATGATATATCTCAAAAATTCAGAACGAAAGGGAAATAAATTTTCCTGAACCCTACTTTGAACCACGAACTTCGAACATCGAACTTCGAACTCTGAAACTAACAAATGAATAAATCTTTATCACCAAAAGTTGCCCTTATTACAGGAATCACCGGACAGGATGGTTCGTATTTGGCCGAGCTTCTGCTAGAAAAAGGCTACCAAGTTCACGGCATTAAGCGCCGCGCCTCTTCCTTCAATACCCAAAGAATAGATCACCTGTATCAAGACTTACATGAAGGCGAAGTGAATTTTTTTCTTCATTACGGTGACCTCACCGATTCTACCAATATCATCCGAATCATTCAGGAAGTACAGCCTGATGAGATTTATAATCTCGGGGCTATGTCCCATGTAAAAGTATCTTTTGACTCTCCGGAGTATGTGGCCAATGTGGATGCGATAGGGGCCCTGAGAATCTTAGAGGCAGTCCGAATTCTCAAGCTCGAAAAAAAGACCCGTATCTATCAAGCTTCTACTTCCGAACTTTACGGAGGGATGCCGGAAAATAAAAATGAAAAGGGCTTTTACGATGAAAACACTCCTTTTTATCCTCGTTCTCCCTATGGAGTAGCCAAAATCTACGGTTTCTGGATTACCAAAAACTACAGGGAAGCCTATGGGATGTTTGCTTGCAATGGAATTCTCTTCAACCATGAATCCCCAAGAAGAGGGGAAACTTTCGTGACCCGAAAGATTACCATGGCGGCAGCAGCCATTGCCTTGGGCAAGCAGGATTGCCTGTATTTGGGCAACTTGGATGCGCTTCGGGATTGGGGACATGCCAAGGATTATGTAAAAGCCATGTGGCTGATTTTGCAGCAGGAAAAACCCGAGGATTTTGTCATTGCCACCGGCAAAACCACCAAAGTCCGTGACTTCGTCCGTATGGCCTTCGCCCACGTCGGCTTCCATATTCGATGGGAAGGAGAAGGAGTCGAAGAGGTTGGTGTACTCGAATCAATTGATAAAGACTTGTATAAAAAAGCAACAGGATTAGAATTAGCCGTTTCCACCACGGCGGACAGGCAGGGTTCAGAGTTCAAGGTTCAGGGTTCCAACGTTGAACATAGAACTTTGAACCTCGAACAAGAACTTGTTCGCGTAGATCCAAGGTACTTTAGACCGACTGAGGTTGACCTTCTTCTCGGTGACCCAACCAAAGCCAAAACCCAATTAGGCTGGGAACCGGAATACGATCTGGAAGGATTGGTAGAAGATATGATGAATGGAGACCTGTTGGAGTTAGTTAAGGGTTAATAGTTAATGGTTAATGATAGTCCAATTAACCCTTAACATTTAACTGTCAATTCCCCAATTCCTCAGTTCGACGATTATCCAGTTCATCAGTCCCCAATTAAACTACAAGAAAACTCCATGTTCCTCCGTGTCTCATCGGTGGTTCTCCGTGTAACTATTTAATTATGCTAAAACCTTTTAACGAAAGTAAGATTGCCATTATCGGCCTGGGCTATGTAGGATTACCTCTTGCTGTAGCGTTTGCCGAAAAATTCAAAACTGTAGGGTATGATATCGATCCCAAGCGGGTGGATGAACTACAAAAGGGACATGACCGGACTTTGGAAGTAGAAGATGACTTGCTCCAATCGGTGTTGGTCAAGACCTCCATGGAATTGGATGAAAAAAAGAAGGGTTTATTAATTACCGATGCGGTCCTTCCCATTTCTTCTGCCAATATCTATATCGTTACCGTTCCTACCCCTACTGATAAGCACAATAGACCGATTCTTACTCCCATGCTTAAGGCTTCTGAAGCAATAGGCAAAGTCCTGAAAAAAGGAGATGTGGTGATATATGAATCCACGGTTTACCCTGGAGTAACTGAAGAGGAATGTGTTCCGGTATTGGAAAGAATATCTGGTTTGAAGTTTAATGATGATTTCTTTGCAGGCTACTCTCCAGAACGAATCAATCCCGGAGATAAGGAACATACCGTTACCAAAATCCTGAAAGTGACCTCAGGGAGTACCCCGGAAGTGGCTGAATATGTAGACCAATTATACAAAGCTGTGATTACAGCCGGTACACATAAAGCCTTATCCATTAAGGTTGCTGAGGCTGCCAAGGTGATCGAAAACTCCCAACGCGACATCAATATTGCCTTTGTCAATGAGCTAAGTAAGATATTCAATCTATTGGGTATCGATACGCAGGAAGTACTGGAGGCAGCAGGTACCAAGTGGAACTTCTTGCCTTTCCGTCCGGGATTAGTAGGGGGGCACTGCATCGGAGTAGACCCTTTCTATCTGGCCCAAAAGGCACAGGAAGTAGGTTATCACCCGGAGATTATCCTAGCTGGCCGGCGTCTTAACGATTCCATGGGCAAGCATGTAGCCACGGAGACCATCAAGCATATGATGCGTAAGGATCTCAAGGTAATTGATTCTAAGGTGCTGATCTTGGGTTTTACCTTCAAGGAAGACTGTCCGGATGTAAGAAATACCCGAGTGATTGATATCTATCGAGAATTAAAATCCTTCGATATGGAGGTGGATGTGTATGACCCTTGGGCAGACCCGGAAGAGGTTAGGCATGAATACGGGATAGAGATTATCAATGGGAAAACCAAGGAAAATCTGGATCAATATTCTGCAATTATTTTGGGTGTTGCCCACAAAGAGTTTAGATCCTGGCCTATTCAGAAATCAGCGAATCAGGTGGTTTTTGATGTGAAGAGTGTGTTGGAGAAGGATAAAGTGGATGCAAGACTTTGATTGAAGATACTGGGATAAAAAGATACAGATTCAAAAAATGAACTGTTCAGAGTTCGGCGTTCAAGGTTTAATGCCACAACCCCGAAAATTGAATTTCGAACCAAGAACTTAAAACAATTAACTCTTAACCTGTTTCATGCAAGACCTCACAATTCCTGAAAAGATCCAAATGGTCGATTTGAGATCGCAATATGAACGAATCAAACCTGAGATTGACGCTGCTATTCAGGATGTTATTGACCAAACTGCCTTTATAAATGGTCCTCAGGTCAAGAAATTTGCTGAGGAACTCAAAGACTACACAGGTTCCGGATTTGTAATTCCCTGTGCCAATGGTACAGACGCTCTTCAAATAGCTATGATGGCTTTGGATTTTGAACCCGGAGATGAAGTAATTGTTCCTGCCTTTACTTATGTAGCAACGGTTGAAGTTATAGCTTTGCTGGGACTAAAACCTGTCTTTATTGATGTCATTTCGGAGACTTTCGAGTTAGATGTCAATCAATTGGAGTCAAAAATTACAGATAAAACAGTAGGTATAGTTACTGTTCATCTGTACGGGCAATGTTCCAATATGGAGGAAATCCTTAAAATTGCCCAGTTGTATAGACTTAAGGTTATCGAAGATACTGCCCAAGCAATTGGTGCTGTTTATACCTTTTCAGATGGAAGAAAGGCCCAGGCAGGAACTATGGGGGATATTGGAACTACTTCCTTTTTCCCTTCCAAAAATTTGGGATGTTATGGTGATGGTGGTGCCATGTTCACAAATGATCCTGTTTTGGCAGAGAAATTACAAATGATCGCCAATCATGGTCAAAAAAAGAAGTATTTCCACGATTCAATCGGAGTAAATTCTCGCTTGGATACTCTACAGGCTGCTATCCTAAGTGTAAAGTTAAAACACTTAGATCGCTATTCTAAATCTAGAAATGAAGTTGCGGATCGATACGATGAGGCATTTTCTGATCTTTCGAAAGTTCAAACTCCTAAGCGTGTTCCCAATTCCACTCACGTTTTTCATCAATACACTATTAGACTTGAAGATTATGTGGATAGAGAGCAGTTCAAAAAATACTTGGCGGATCGAGGTATTCCAACAATGGTTTACTACCCATTACCCTTGCACTTGCAAAAGGCATATTTGGAATATGGGGGGGAAGAAGGACAATTTCCGGTCTCAGAGGCTCTTTGCAAGCAGGTAATTTCTCTTCCTATCCATACCGAAATGAAGGAAAAGGAACAGCAATATATTATTCAACAAATCCTAAGTTATTTTCAATGAGCAATTTTTTCGCACATGAGACAGCCGTAATTGATGAAGGCTGTGAAATAGGATCTGGAACTAAAATCTGGCATTTTTCCCACATCATGTCCAATTGTAAAATTGGAGAAAACTGCAATTTTGGCCAAAATGTGGTTGTTTCGCCTGGTGTAGTTTTAGGTAAGAATGTTAAAGTTCAGAACAATGTCTCTATCTACACAGGAGTGACCTGTGATGATGATGTGTTCTTGGGCCCATCCATGGTCTTTACCAATGTTATCAATCCCCGAAGTGCCATAAATAGGAAATCGGAGTACGCCAAAACCCACGTAGGTAGAGGCGCCAGCATTGGTGCAAATGCAACTATCGTCTGCGGACATAATATAGGGGAGTTTGCCTTTATCGGTGCAGGCGCAGTGGTGACCAAAGACATTCCAGCTTATGCGCTTGTGATAGGAAATCCCTCCAAACAAATCGGCTGGATGAGTAAGCATGGACAACGACTACATTTTGATGACCATGGTCATGCGACCTGTTCGGAAAGTGGAGAACAATACATTTTAAAAAACAACGAAGTAGTAAAACTAAGGTAGGACAATGAAGAATTTTGGATTAATTGGAGCCGCAGGCTATATTGCACCTCGCCATATGAAGGCGATTAAGGATACCGGTAATAATCTTTTAGCGGCTTACGATAAATTTGATTCTGTAGGAGTTATGGATAGCCATTTTCCAAATGCTGATTTTTTTACTGAATTCGAGCGGTTTGACCGGCATGTGGATAAGCTCAAGCGAACTGGACAAGGTTTGGATTATGTCAGTATTTGTTCACCAAACTATTTACATGATTCCCACATTCGATTCGGCCTTAGGGTAGGAGCAAATGTGATTTGCGAAAAACCCTTGGTACTCAACCCTTGGAATATTGATGCATTGGCAGAAGTTGAAAAAGAGCATGGAACTCGTGTATTCAATATTCTGCAATTAAGATTGCACCCATCTATTATTGCCTTAAAAAAGAGAATTGATCATGGACCAAAGAATAAGATTTACGATATTGATTTGGCCTACATCACTTCTCGAGGGCATTGGTACTATACCTCCTGGAAAGGAGATGAGAGTAAGTCAGGTGGAATTGCCACCAATATTGGAGTGCATTTTTACGACATGCTCACCTGGGTTTTTGGAGCTGTAAAACAGAATACCGTTCATATCCATACCCACGATCGTGCTGCAGGCTATTTTGAACTGGAAAAGGCCAGAGTTCGATGGTTTTTAAGTATCAATGCAGATACATTGCCTGATTACGTCAAAGCCAAGGGGGGGAGAACCTATCGTTCGCTTACCTTGGAGAATGAAGAGATTGAATTTAGCGATGGATTTACCGAATTGCATACCCATAGTTATCAGCATATTTTGGATGGCCATGGTTTTGGACTTTCTGAGGCGAAACCCAGCATAGAGATTGTTCATGACATTCGTCATCAAGAAGCCATTGGGCTTAAAGGAGACTATCATCCTCTTGCAGCAGGTGATTTGGCAAAGCATCCTTTTGATAAGAACTAAGAATGAATATTCTAAATCTTATTGGTAGAAACCAGTTGCTTTTTGGTCAGGATATTTCCTCTAATCAGCAAGCTATATCGGAACTTGTTTCAAACTCAAATTTTTTGGTGATAGGTGCCGCAGGATCAATTGGTCAGGCCGTGACCAAGGAGATTTTTAAAAGAAGTCCAAAAAAGCTTCATGCAGTAGATATTAGTGAAAATAACCTTGTGGAGTTAGTACGAGATATCCGAAGTTCTTTCGGGTATATTGACGGAGATTTTAGGACTTTTGCACTTGATATTGGATCACCGATCTATGACGCATTTTGGGAAGCTGATGGCGATTATGATTATGTACTCAATCTTTCAGCACTAAAACATGTAAGAAGCGAGAAAGATCCATTTACCCTTATGCGGCTGATTGAGGTCAATATTTTGAATACCCTCAAAACTATCCGTCAATCCAAAGAAAAAAGAGTAAAAAAATATTTCTGTGTATCCACGGACAAGGCAGCAAATCCTGTAAATATGATGGGAGCTTCCAAACGAATCATGGAACTTTTCTTGATGCACGAAAGCAAGGATATTTCTATTTCAACTGCTCGATTTGCAAATGTTGCTTTTTCTGATGGATCTTTACTTCATGGGTTCAATCAAAGAATTCAAAAAAAACAACCGATAGTTGCTCCTAATGATATCAAGAGATACTTTGTGACGCCACAGGAATCCGGAGAACTTTGCTTGATGTCCTGTCTTTTGGGTGAAAACAAAGATATTTTCTTTCCCAAACTCAGCGAGGAATTACATTTAATCACATTCGCGGAAATAGCCATTAACTATTTAAAGCAGTTAGGCTTCGAACCTTATGTCTGTTCTTCAGAAGAAGAGGCACGACAGTTCTTCAATACTAATAACCAATCACTAATCACTGATTACAAATACTGGCCTTGTTATTTTACCGAAAGTGATACCACAGGCGAAAAGGATTTTGAGGAATTCTATATGGATGGAGAAGTTTTGGATTTGAATAGATTTGAGAATTTAGGTATCGTAAAAAGTAGTTTGCCTTTTCAGAAAGATAAGCTGAATTGGTTCCTTTCTGAAATTACCACCTTGGTTGAGGAAAAGAACTGGGAAAAAGCTGATTTGGTGAATATTTTCCATGAATTATTACCTGCCTTTGACCACAAGGAAACGGGGAAATATTTGGATTCGAAAATGTAATCATGGCTTTTCAGGATACGATTCAGTTTATTCAGGATAAGTTCAAATCCAAGGATTTTATCCCTCTTCATGCTCCGGTATTTAGAGGAAATGAGCGGAAATATGTTATGGATACATTGGATTCCTCCTTTGTTTCCTCAGTGGGGGCCTACGTGGATTTGTCTGAGAAAATGATGGCTGATATCAGCCAGACAAAAAAAGCTGTTGCGGTGGTCAATGGAACGGCGGGATTACAAATAGCTCTTCAACTGGCAGGAGTGCAAAAAGGGGATGAAGTGCTTACCCAAGCGCTCACTTTTGTGGCCACTGCCAATGCTATTCATTATAACGGAGCAGAACCTGTATTTTTGGATGTGGATTATGATACCATGGGCCTGTCGCCAAAAGCAGTCTCGGATTTTTTGGAAGAGTTTGCGGAAAAAAGGGAGGCGGGTACTTACAATAAAAGAACAAATAAAAAGATCTCCGCCTGTGTGCCTATGCATACGTTTGGGTTTCCGGTCCATTTGGATAAAATGCTAGAAGTTTGTGAAAAATGGAACATCCCTGTGGTGGAAGATGCAGCAGAATCTCTGGGAAGCTACTATAAGGGAAAGCATACAGGTGGTTTCGGGCAACTTGGTGTTTTTTCCTTTAATGGAAATAAGTTAGTAACCTCTGGTGGAGGAGGAATGATCGTTTCAAATGATAACGATTTAGGAATAGTTGGCAAACATTTAACCACGACCGCTAAAGTTCCTCATCCTTATGAATTTTATCATGATCGGTTAGGCTATAATTTCAGGATGCCTAATTTGAATGCAGCACTAATTTGTGCTCAGCTAGAACAATTAAATAGCTTTTTGACCAATAAGAGACAGCTGGCTAATGATTATAAGGCGTTTTTTAAAACTCAAAGGATAATTTTCAGACAGGAACTTGAAAACACGAAGGCGAATTATTGGCTGATGTGTGTGGAACTTGATAGTCTAGAAGAACGGAATGTTTTTTTAGAAGCTACCAATGAAGCTAAAACGATGACTCGTCCCATATGGCAGCTGATGTATCGCTTACCCATGTATCAACATTGCTTTAAGGATGAACAGAAGAATGCCGAATATTTAGAAGAGAGGATAGTTAATATACCGAGCAGTGTCAGAGTCTAAATCTGTTTTTCTCTTTGGATACTCTGGTCACGCTTATGTGATTATAGAGTCACTTTTAGATGCTGGATATAGGATAAAAGGATATTTTGATTTTAATGAAACGAAACAAAATCCTTATGGCTTGGATTATTTTGGAAATGAAGATGAGGTAGATGTCAAAAAAATTGTGGGAGATAATCTCGTTTTTCCATCAGTAGGTGAAAATTCTATCAGAAAGAAATTGATCACTCTTTTTTACAAATATCAATTAACCCAATTTGTGATAGTAGATCCTAGTGCTAATGTCTCTAAAACATCCTTTATAAATTCATCAACTTACATAGGGAAAAATGTAGTGGTGAATGCACAATCTGAAATAGGGAAGGGTGTGATTTTAAATACAGGATGTATCATAGAACATGAATGTCAGATTTCAGATTACGTCCATATAGCCCCTGGAGCGATACTTTGTGGTAATGTTTCTGTTGGCGAAAATAGCTTTTTAGGTGCCAATTCTGTAGTCAGGCAGAATCTTACTATAAGTTCTGGGAATGTGATTGGAGCAGGAAGTGTGGTCATATCTGATGTTTTGGAAAAAGGAATTTGGGTTGGTAATAAACTGAGGAAATTATGAGTGCCAAATATGTGATGGTCATAGCCGAAGCAGGTGTCAATCACAATGGGGATATCAATAAGGCTTTAGAGTTAATTGATGTTGCAGCTGAAGCAGGTGCTGATTTTGTAAAGTTTCAGACATTTAAAGCGGAGAAAATAGTAAACCCCACTGCCCAGAAAGCTGCCTACCAAAAGAATAATATGAAAGATGATGAGGATAACCAATTCGGTATGCTCAAGAAGCTGGAAATGGGAGAGGATTGGTATCCGGTCTTGATTGAAAGGTGTCATCAGAAAGGAATAAACTTTCTATCTACAGGATTTGATACTGAGAGTGTTGATTTTTTGAATACATTGAAAATTCCGTTTTATAAGATTCCTTCGGGTGAAATCACCAATAAACCTTATCTGCAACATATTGCCAGAAAAGGGAAAGACATTATCCTCTCAACAGGAATGGCAAATTTGGATGAAGTAATTGCTGCCATAGAAGTAATTATCTATGAGGGAATAGAAAAGGATAGGATAACTGTGCTTCACTGCAATACGGAATATCCAACTCCTATGGAAGACGTGAATTTATTAGCCATGAAACACATTGGTAATGAACTTGGGGTTAAAGTGGGGTATTCAGACCATACGTTGGGAATAGAGGTGGCAGTAGCCGCGGTAGCCCTTGGAGCTTGTGTTATAGAAAAGCATTTTACTTTGGATAGAAACCTACCCGGTCCGGATCATGCAGCTTCCCTTGAGCCTTCTGAATTAATAGCTTTGGTTAAAGCGATTAGGAATATTGAAAAGGCAATATCTGGATCAGGGATTAAAGAGCCTAGTCAAAGCGAGCAGAAGAATATTGCGATCGCAAGAAAAAGTCTTCACTTGAAGCGTGATGTAAAGAAAGGTTACATCTTAAGTGAGGATGATTTTATTGCCCTTCGACCGGGAGATGGAATTTCACCCATGGATATTGAAAATGTTCTTGGGAAGGAACTACTATCAGATCTCTCAGTAGGAACAAAACTTTTATTCGAGCATTTAAAATGATCAGAGTAGGGGTGTTGACAAGTTCTAGGGCAGACTATGGAATCTATTTACCTTTGTTAAAGGCAATGGAGAAGGATGAGGATATTGATTTCAAGATTATTGTTTTTGGAACCCATTTGTCTAAGCTTCATGGTTATACCCTCAATCAAATTGAGTCCGATGGATTCAAAGCATTTCGGAAAATTGAGTCTCTATTGGTGGGTGATACACCTAATGCTCTTGCATCGGCTTATGCTATAACTGCCCTTAAATTCTCAGAATTTTGGGAAAACTACCATGGGGAATTTGATGTTGTTTTCGCTTTGGGAGATCGATTTGAAATGGCAGCTGCAGTTGCTGCCTCGATGCCTTATCAAGTGAAAATAGCTCATCTCCATGGAGGGGAAACTACTCTTGGGGCAATTGACAATATTTATAGGCACAGTATCTCGCTTTCCAGTAGCTTTCATTTTGTTTCGACTGAAGCTTTTAAAAAAAGGTTGATCCAATTATTGGACGACGATCAAGCTGAAATTTTTAATGTAGGCTCACTCAGTTTGGAGAATTTGGTTACCATACCTTTACTTACTATCGATGAGTTTTGGCAAAAATGGGGGATTGATCTTAACATTAACACCATCTTGGTAACGGTACATCCTGAAACGGTTGCTTTTAATCTTAATGATCACTATTGCAAGGAGGTTTGTTTGGCCTTAGAGCATTTGTCATCCAGCTTTCAAATTATAATTACTATGCCCAATCCAGATACTTCGGGTATGGTTTTTAGATTAGCTTTTGAACAGCTAGGTAAGCAGTACACAAATATCAAAGTGATTGAAAACTTCGGAACCCAATCATATTTCACCTGTATGAAGTATTCTAAATTGATGATTGGTAATACATCAAGTGGAATAGTAGAAGCAGCCACTTTTCGAAAGTTTGTTTTAAACTTGGGAGATAGGCAAAAGGGCAGATTAGCTGGAGAAAATGTAATCCATCTAGCTTTTGATTCTGATCAAATTGTTGAAAATGCAATGGCTTATTCCAAAAAGCAATTTGAAGGAGAAAATCTTTATTATAAGCATAATTCGTCTTCTACCATTCTAAGAACTCTAAAAGAAACGTATGCAAACTTTTCGTAGGCATATAACCGATATCAATACCCCTGTTAGGAAAGCCTTAAAGCAGCTTGACACATTAGCATCTGATGCTATTTTGTTTTTGATTGATGATGAAAATAAACTACTGGGTTCCTTAACAGATGGTGATTTGAGAAGAGGCTTCATCAAAGGACTGGGATTTGAAAATCATTTATCAGATTTTATCCAGCCCCACCCTAAATATATCGAACAAGGAAAGTATGACTTGTACGAGATTATTGAGTTAAGGAAAAAGCATTTTTCTGTTTTTCCTGTTGTAAATGCTCAGATGCAGATTATTAATGTAGTCAATTTTAAACATCAAAAGTCATATTTACCGGTCGATGCATTGATTATGGCTGGAGGAAGGGGAGAGAGATTAAAGCCATTGACTGATACGACTCCGAAGCCACTTCTGAAAATCGGAGATAAACCTATTATTGAGCATAATATTGATCGACTTGCGGCTTTTGGTGTGGATGATATCTGGCTATCCCTTAGATATCTAGGGCAACAGCTAGAAGAATATTTTGGAGATGGATCTAATAAGGGTATTCGTTTAAAATATGTTTGGGAGAAAGATCCTTTAGGAACAGCAGGAGCGTTGGGATTAGTAAATGATTTCGTTCATGATCATATTTTGATGATGAACTCTGATCTTTTAACAAATATAGATTTTGAAGATTTCTTTTTGTTTTTTCAAAAGGAAGAGGCTGACCTAGCAGTAGCCTGTATTCCTTATCAGGTTAATATTCCGTATGCTGTAATGGAAACAGAGAGTACCTTAGTTAAAGGATTAAAGGAAAAACCCACTTACACGCATTTTTCTAATGCAGGCATATATTTGATTAAAAAAGAGGTAATTGACTTTCTTCCTAAACAGAAACATTTCAATGCCACCGATTTGATGGAGTTATTAATTTCAGAAGGGAAAAAAGTGGTTGCATATCCTTTGATAGGCTATTGGCTGGATATTGGGAAGCATGAGGATTATCTGAAAGCTCAACACGATTTAAATCAGATTAAATTTTGAAGCCATTAGTTGTTATACCCGCTCGTGGTGGTTCAAAAGGTGTTCCTCGAAAGAATATTAAACTTTTAAATGGAAAACCTTTGATTCAGTATACCATTGATGCAGCAAGAGCTGTTTTTGATGATTCTGTTATTTGTGTATCCACAGATGATGAAGAGATCAAATCAGTTGTAGAATCGGTGGGGTTGAGCGTACCATTTATTAGACCAACAGCATTAGCTACTGATTCTGCTGGAACTTACGAGGTATTGTTACATGCTATTCAGTATTATGAAAACTCCGGTTACAATCCGGACACTTTAATCCTATTGCAAGCAACTTCACCTCTTAGAAATGCTCAACATATCAAGGAAGCAATGCAATTGTTTGATGATTCCTGTGAAATGGTCGTATCCGTAAAAGAAACAAAATCTAATCCTTACTTTGTTTTGAAAGAAGAAAATATATTAGGTTTTTTAGAAAATTCTAAGATAGGGAGTTTTAAAACTAGACAGGACTGTCCTAAAGTTTGGGAACTAAATGGAGCTATTTTTCTAATTGATGTTGAAATATTAAAAATTAAGAGAATTAGTGAATTCACTAAAGTAAAGAAATATGAAATGTCGCAAGAACATTCTATTGATATAGATGAGATGTTAGATTTTGAACTTGCAAGTTTAATATTGAATAAAAATAGACTATGATTAGCGCTTTTCAATCAAAGCTATTTAAAGAAACATCATTTTATACAAGTATAAATATTTTAGATAAAGTTATTCCATTTTTCTTAATGCCAATTTATACCCGGATCATTTCTAAAGAGGAGATCGGTTATTTTGTATTGTATCAAGCCCTTGTACAACTTTTTTTTCCAATTCTCACACTTTCGCTTCAAAATGCTGTTGTTTTAAATTTTTTTAATTTAAAGAGAAAGGAATTTTCAGAATATTTTACAAGTTCATTGTTCTTTTTTCTTATCGCATTTTTGATTATTTCATCACTTTTAATTTATTATTCAGATATATTCATTGCTCTTTCTGGTTTTGTGAAAATTGGTTTTTATTTCATTATTGTAATTATATTTCTCAAATACTTGACTGAATTGAGACAAGGTCTTTGGAGGAATCAGAAAAAGTTGAAGGAGTATGGTGTTTTTACAATCATTCAAACTATATTAAGAAGTTTATTTTCAATAGGGTTTGTTATTTACTTCAATTTGGGATGGGAAGGGATATTATTGGGATATTTCATTGGGTATCTACTTATGTCCATCTATTCATTACTTTCCTTTTTCAAAGATGGATATCTCAATTTCAATTCAGTGTTTTCAACGTCATATGTAAAAGACGCATTTAAAATATCATATCCCCTTTCACTACATAGTATTTCTGCGTGGAGCGGGACTACCATAAATAGGGTGATTATTAATAATGTAATGGGAGCTAAGTTTACGGCTGATTTTGGTGTGGCCTCTACTTATAATGTAATTTCAACTGTGCTATTTGATGCATTAAATAAGGCCTATGTCCCCAACTTATTTGAACGATTAAGTAGAGGATTTGATTTACCAAATCAACAGTTAAAAGGAATGATTCGTTTTTATAATTTTTCTATTATTGGAGTGACCTTGATCATTTCTTTTGCTGGATACTATTCTGTTGGTCTCCTTTTTGGAAAGGAATATTTGGACACAAGAATTTTTATATTTCCTTTAACCTTAGCTTCAGGATTTGTTGGTCTTTATAAGATTCATGTCAATTTCATTTTTTACTCAAAAAAAACACTTTATGTTACTTTAATTACTTTGATTACTGCAATTATAAATTTGCCTATCTCTTTATATCTTATTTTCAAATTTGGTTTATTAGGAGCTGCATATTCAATTTTATTAATTAATTTTTTGTATTTCATTTTGAGTTTATTAATTTCATTAAATTTGAGAAAAAAATATGGGTATTATTAGAGGACTTCTTAACAAAATAAAGACCAAATTTTGGACTCATTATGCTTTGAGAAAGGTCAAACAAAAGGGCGTTAATATTAAAGTAAATGGACCTACCTACTTTACAAACAAAACTGTTTTAGGTAATAATACTCATTTTAATGGATTCAAAGTTATTGGTTCTGGACTATGTAGGATTGGAGATAATTTTCATTCCGGATCTGGCTGTATAGTTATGACTCATTACCATAATTATGAAAGTGGATCTAAAATCCCATATGACAATTCTTATATTGTGAAAGATGTGGAAATTGGAGATAATGTTTGGTTTGGTCTAAATGTTATCGTTTTACCAGGGGTTAAAATTGGAGAGGGTTGCGTTGTTCAGGCAGGTAGTGTTGTAGTGAGTGATTTACCCCCTTTATCTATAGCTGGTGGACATCCTGCAAAAGTGTTTAAGTATAGAAATGAAGAAAGGTACTTTGATCTAAAAAATGAAAAAAAATTTTTCTGAATTGTCTTTTGAATTCCTGCTGGATTTAAATTACAATCTCAAACAAGAATTTAGGGTGTTGGAAAAATTCCCGAAAAGGAAGAAGTCTTTTATTTTATCTGGTATCGGTTTATTTTTTGCCGCATTGCTTAAGAGTTTATTCAATGGTCTTATAAGGTTTCCTGAATTTGATAAAGACGGTTTAATTGTGGCCAGTACTTCCAATAATTCGAAAGTTCTTTTTCCTATTTTTCAATCAAGAAATGATTGTAATTATCTTGGAAATGGATATCATTATCCAATCCCAAAATTTTGGGCGTATTATTTTGGTTTGCCGTATTTTTTTTATCTACTACGAATAATCCCTAATAAAGGTAATTATGAAAGAGAAGTTTATGTTTCCTTTTTTCATCTTTTTTGGCTTTCATACGGTTATTTGATCTTTTGGAGAAAAGCACTTGATAAATGGAAACCTAAATTTGTGATTGTATCTAATGATCACTTACTATTATACAGATCACTCCTTCATGTATGCAAAGAATTAGATATTCAAACAATATATGTTCAACATGCTGGTACTTCAATAAATTTCCCACCCCTTACCTTTACTTATGCGTTTTTGGATGGTCAGCAAACATATGATAATTATCTTTCTCATGGAGAAAAAAATACATCCAAAATATATTTGATTGGTTCTCCTAGGTTTGATAAACTTGTTAATATTAGGCAAAGTAGAAGGTACTCTAGTGTTAAGTGCATAGGTGTTAGTTTGAATTTATTAGATGATCTTGAGAAGGTTCAATATTTTCTTGAGCAGTTGGTTATTTTGAAACGGTTTCAAATTAAAGTTAGGTTTCATCCTGGTTTTAGTCAAATTAAATTGAAAAAATTTTACGATAAATTGACAAATATGGGGGTTCAAGTTAGTTTTCCTTATAAAGAGCCCTTAGATGTTTATTTCACAAAGATTGATTTTCATATTGCAGGTGTTAGTTTTATTCATTTTGAGGCGATATTATCTGGGATTAATTCAGTATTAGGTAGATTTCAAGATTTTAATGATGATCCGTATGCTTTTTCTAGTTCTGGTTTTATTACAGATTTCGATTTACAACAATTTATTAACGGTGAAATTCAATATTGTACTTCGGGACATCAGGAAGCTATATTAATGAATTATGTCTCAAATTATAATGAATTGCTGAAAGGTAAAAGTACATTAGCTTCCTATAATTCAATTATAAATAATATTAATTTTTGATCCCCTTTAGTATTTCAATTTTTGGTTTACTTTGGAGTCGTTTTGATGCGGTTCGATTACTTATTTATCTATTTCTTATTCAATTTTTTTTCCTTTGGCTTGTTTTAAAGTACTTCCCAAATTCATATAGTCTGATGGGGACTGCAAATACTGGTTTTATTTATCTATCAGCTTTGATTTTATTATTTAAGTATAAAAGAATTGTATTACGGTATTTTATTTTCTATTCAGTTTTTATTCTTAGTTTTGTTTTTCTCCTTTTTCTACAATCAAAATTTACGGGTGTGGATTTAAATGGCGGTTTAAGCTATTTTAGGAATTTTTTTCATTCCTTTTTAATTTTACCAATTATCTTGATCTGTGTTTATGAAAGTAATTTTAAATCCTTATTTAACTTCTTAGCCTTATTTTTTATCTTTATTTCAATTTTTTATTTTGTGCAAATTCTTTTTCCTAATATAAAAGATTTTTTCATAATCGAATCAATATATAGAGATGGAGAGTTTGTTACATTAGTTGCTAAACAAGTTGTTGAAGGTAATCCTGCAATAGGAACATTTATACGTCCAGCAAATTTAGGAAATGCTTTAGCTATTTTCTTGCCTTTTTGCTTTTTGTTGTATAAAAAAAATTTTCTGAATATTTCATATGTGTATTTTTGGATATTATATTCATTCGCCATAGTTGTTCTCTTGGGCACTGGAATTAGAACATCCTTTATTAGTTTTTCAGTTTTTCAGATTGGTGTCTTTTTGGTTTTTTATGACAAGAAGATTTTAGTACCTGTCCTTTTGTTATTTTTTGGATTGATTATTTTTTTCTTTTCCGATAGTATTGATGGTTATGATCGTTCTGATTTTTCTAACCCAATTCTTCGAGTATTTTATTTAGTTAATTATTTGGATAATTCTTCAACTCTTATTGAAAGTTCTACATTAAGTCGGTCATCTAATATTTTCTCATACTATAAGAATTTTTGGTTAGGAGCAGGAGTTTATTCAAGTGGTAAATATATTCAAGGTGTTTCTAGTATTACTGATCTTACACTGGCATTTATTTTTATTGAATTTGGTTTTATTGTTTTCATTTCTTCATTAGTTCTTTTTTCATTACCGATTTTACAATCATTTAGTAGAACTGGTTTTACATTGAATAATAAATTACTTTTTTTTGTTTTTCTATCAGTTTTTCTTCAGTCAATTACTGATCAAGGTTTTTTTACTAACTATTCAAGTTATCTTTACTTTGTTGTAGTTGGTTTTTTAATTTCTGAAAATTAGCGATAATATGAAATTCTGTGTGATTGTTCCAATTTATAATGAAGGAAAGTTTTTATTGACTTTCTTAAACTCTATTATTTCGCAAACCATTTTATTAGATAAGGTTATATGTGTAGATGACAATTCAACAGATAATTCGGCTGAAATTGTTAAAGAATTTTCCAAGCGTTTCTCCTTTATTCAATACTTATTTCACAAATCCGGCGACTACAAAGTTCAGGGAAAAAAAGTTATCAATGCATTTAATTTTGGTTTGAATACTATTGATTTGAATGAATTTGATACAATTACCAAGATGGATGCTGATTTAGAGTTGCCAGTAGATTATTTTGAAAAAATCTTTACTGCTTTTCAAATGGATAATAAAATTGGTGTTGCAGGTGGTAGAATTTTAGAGTTTAAAGATGGGGTCTGGTCTTCTACTGTTCAAGCAGATTATCATATCAGAGGGGCATTAAAGACTTATCGTGTTTCTTGTTTTAAAGAGATAGGGGGGCTACAGCCTGTATTAGGTTGGGATGGTTTAGATGAAATGAATGCCATGTACTTAGGGTGGAAAACCAGAATTATTGATTCTGATGTTAAACATTTCCGTCCAGCTTCCTCTGATTATAATAAATTTGATATGGCTTTTAAAATTGGGTATGCGAATTATGCTAATGGCTCCAATATTTCTTTAACTTTAATCCGTTTTTTGACAAAATCTTTTCGATTTAAAAGCTTTAGTTATGGTTTTTATTTTTTGAAAGGGTATTTTACATCCTACTATAGCAAATCTCCAAAAAATGTGGATAATGGTCTCGCTAAATTTATCAATAATTTTCACCTTAAACGCATTTTCAAGTTAAAATGAATTTTTTCATTGATATCAATCATCCTGCCCATGTTCATTATTTTAAAAATCTTATTTTTAAATTAAAGGAAGAAGGTCATTCTGTTTTTGTTAGTAATCGTAAGTCACAATTGATAGATTACTTGTTAGACGTCTATCAGATTGATCATTTTACTAGAACCTCTAGGCCTACTAAAAAATCCAGATTTGCATCACTTCTTTATCTTTTAAAAATGATAAGTGATGTTGGAAAGCTTTCATTTGGAAAGAAAATTGACATTTACCTTGGTTTTGCTTCTCCGGCTTGTGCTTTTTGGGGATGGGTGAGAAGGAAGCCAAGTATAATTTTAGATGATACTGAGCATAATCATTTGAATCACCGGATTTATTCTTCTTTTTGTACCGCTATTCTTACTCCTTTCTATTTTAAGAAAAATCTCGGACCTAAACAGATCTATTTTAAAGCTTACATTGAACAATTGTATCTTCATTCAAATTTTTTTAAGGTAGAGCACAATGAGGAGTTTGAACCCTATGCGCTTTGTAGATTTATTGCCTATGATGCAGCACATGATCGGAATGTACAAGGTCAGCTTTCAAGTGAACAGAAATTTTGCATTGTCGATTTGCTTTCGAAATATATAAAGGTGTTTGTATCTGAAGAATCTTATGAAAATAGAGATCCCAGATTCGATAAATTCCGACTTACTATTAATCCAGAAGATATTCATCAAGTAATTGCCAAGTCTTCACTTTTCATTTCAGAAGGCGCTACAATGGCTTCAGAAGCAGGTATATTGGGTACTAATTTTATTTATTGCAACCCTTTGCAAGTTGGTTATATACTTGAATTGGCTGATAATTTTCCAAATGCTAAAATTGGAACTTTTGATCAGATAGTAAATGTAATAGAAAATTTGGATTTTACATCAATGAATTTCTTTGTTCGTGAAACAATTGAGAATGAGACAATTAACCCCACAAAGTTTCTCCATTGGTATCTCACCACATATCCTGAAAGCCAAAAAATTATAAAAGAAAATCCTGACTATCAGTTCAATTTGCCGGATAATTTCTAATTTTAAAAAAAAATTTTTAAATCATGATTCATTTTTCCCTTGAAGAAGATCGGCAGAATGCTCTGATCTATGACAAGTTGGGTGTCGAACTTTCTGGATTTTGCGAAAAGTATGTCGACTTGTCTAGCTCTTCATTGCAAGTTCTTTCCACCAGTAATGTATTCAATTTGGAAATGCTTCCTTTGTCCGAGTATTCGGCAATTGTGAATCTGGCCAAGATGAATGATCCCAGGCGAATCAATGTCTTTTTGGAAATTTTGAATTCTAAACTTTATTCCAATGGGTATTTCATCGGGTGTGTAGAAACATATGCTAATCGAAGAAAGAAAATTTTTTCTAAGTTTATTCTACCTTTCAATTGGGTAATTTATTTGATGGATTCCATTATCCACAGATTTTTGCCAAAATTTGGACTAACCAAACGGTTTTATTTTTATTTAACTAAGGGTAAAGGAAGAATGGTGTCTCGGGCAGAAATGTTCGGTAGGCTCTATTCTTGTGGATTTGAAGTGATGGACCAAGTAAGTTTAAATAACAAACTTTATTTTGTAGCCAAAAAAATAGGTATTCCATCGTTTGATCATCAGGCTACCTATGGTCCTTTGATTAAGTTAAGGAGAGTTGGGAAAGATGGTAAAATATTTCGGGTCTATAAGCTAAGGACCATGTATCCTTATTCAGAATATTTGCAAGATTACGTTTTCAAGAACCACCAATTAGATGAAGGTGGTAAATTTAAAAATGATTTTAGAGTTTCTCCTTTAGGACGTTTCTTTAGAAAATTTTGGTTGGATGAAATTCCAATGATTTGGAATTTGCTTAAAGGGGACATGAAAATCATTGGTGTTAGGCCATTAAGCAACCAATACTTTAACCTTTACACAAAAGAGCTTCAAGAAAAAAGAATCAGGACTAAACCAGGTCTATTACCTCCTTTTTATGCGGATATGCCCAAAACATTGGAAGAGATAATGGCTTCAGAACTCAAATATCTTGAAGCCTATGAAAAATCTCCACTATCTACTGATTTGAAATATTTGTGGCTTATTCTCAAAAATATTCTTTTCAGAGGTGCTAGGAGCAAATAGTCAATAAATTATGATGTTTTAGTTTCAAAAATCCTGAGCAATCAGGATTTTTTGTTTAAAAGAAGTAGGCTAGTTTAATCTTTGAGGATGTTGAAAATTTGGATACTCCGTTTGCACCATCTAGTCTTTTAGTCATTGGATCTGAGTTTGGTATCCATAAATAATTGTTACTAGTTATCATTCTTATATCAGCAGAAACCATTAAGTTATTGTAAACTTTTTCTCCAAAGATTCCCAAGGATAAATCTACCCAAGGCTCAGCTCTTTGACCACCGTAAATTAAATTTGTGTAAAAGTTTTTTTCTCGTTCTATTCTTTCTAAAATAAAGCCCAAAGAATTAAATCCTTGGCTTTTCCTTATTTCTAAGGTAAGCTGATTTCCACTCTGGCCGATTGAACTGCCAAGAACTTCTCCTCGATGAGTTAATCCTTGATCGACTTGCCCATTGTAATATACTCCTATCCCATCACCTCCTGGCCTTACTATATTGTTAATTGGTGCTTGAGTATGGGTATATTCTGATCGAAAATACCAATAACCCCTGTCTGATTGCAAAATAGCTTTGCTAAATCCTATGAGGTAGGCTCTTGAATGTTCAGGATTCAAAATAAAATCTCTCCAATTTAAAGAATGGTCATTTCTAATATATTCAAAATAAAATTCTGTTTTAGCTTTTGGTATCACATACCTTGCAAATACTGAAAAGTGTTGATCTTCTCGAAGTAGTATATTTTCTATTACCCCTGTTCCCTGTTTCGGCAATGGATCTAGTAAAGGAAACCAAGCACGGAGATTGTTTTCCATATCCTCACGATAAATTTGAAAAGTTCTACTCACCCCAAAGAAAAATCCTTTTACCCATTTTGGGTTATAGGAAAATGATAGTCCTGTGAAATAGCGGTAGCTTTCTTCCTCTTTAATGGGTAATAAATTGATAGCAGTACTATCACTAAAATAAGGCCCACCATAGCCATCCAACCTTCCCATAAAATATTGCCCCTCAAAATTACCTAGGAATGTTTTTGCGGGCTTTGAAGTCCTGATTGTTCCATGAAAAAAACCGTTCGCATTGTCACTGATGTGTAGTTTATTAAACTGGCCTGGACCCCATGAAATATTTTCAGTAGAAATACCTGTCGCAAAAGAACCAAAATTAAAAAGCAAGTTAGAATTGCCAGGAAGAAAACGGAAAATCGGTTGATCTGCGAATCTAACAGGTTTTTCTGTACCTCTGACATCCCTCCTCAATATGCTGAAATATTGGGATGGAGCCTGCTCGGGATACTCTTCAAATGGAAGGTTTTGGGCATAGTGGATTTGGGGAGCAATTTGCATAGATAATTTCCCATACTTCAAAAAAAGTCCTCCGGATAAAAGGTTTTGAACACCTTTGGATGGTATAAGTGCTCCTGATCCACCTCTATAAGGAACTCCCGTATTGACCAATATTGTATTTTCAAGAGGTAAAAGGTCAATTTTGAATTTGGAGGAGGATTTAAATTTAATATTTTTTATTTTGCCTATTGAGTCTTCCTTTAACTCTAGAATTGAAAAAGGGAGAGGCAGATAGTTAAAACTCCAAGTTTCTAAGATATTGCCAAGAGCTTGCTCTCTTCTTACATAATCTTCAATTATTTCTAAACTAGTAGGTATATTTTGAGAAAAGGAATTAGTCGAAGAAACAAAATTTAAGACTACAAATAAGATTAGGATTGGCCTCATCAATGAATTAAGTGTATTATTTACGCAAAATCGACATTTTTTTAAATTTTCTTGGCAACTTTGAGCTAAGTTTTAAGAAATTATTTATTTCAAGTATATGCTTTTTGCTTTTGCAACCTCTTTTTCAATCGGGCTGCTCTTTTTCCCCCCTTTGATTAAGATTTTGAATTCATTGAATTTATCCGATGCCCCCGGAGGCCGGAAAATCCACAAGACCTTTACTCCCTCAATGGGTGGAATCGCATTTATGCTCTCCACCTTTATCGCCTTGGGCATTTGGGGGTGGCAGTATCCTCTTCCGGATATCCGATACCTGCTCGGTGCCATTGCTTTGATATTTTTTGTGGGTTTTCGGGACGATATGGTGGAGTTGAAAGCCAAGCACAAGATTTTGGGTCAGCTGGTGGCTGTGATTCTCGTGGTGGTCGTAGGGGATATCCGGATTCGGGATTTCCATGGATTTTTGGGAGTAGGTGAGCTTCATCTTTGGTTTAGCTATGGATTTACCGCCTTTGTTCTTTTGGCTTTGACCAATGCCTTTAATTTGATTGATGGCTTGGATGGCTTAGCCTCCACCGTCGGCCTGATTACTTTGGCACTGCTGGGTTCATGGTTTTATTTTCAGGGTTTGGATAGCTATGCCGTCTTGTGCTTTACTCTTTTTGGAGGCGTCTTGTCATTTTTGGTGTACAATTGGCATCCGGCCAAAATTTTCATGGGAGATACCGGTTCCCTGACCTTGGGTTTTGCCCTGGGAAGTTTGGTGGTTGCATTTATGGACTACAATGCTGCCCTGCCTGCTGGCGCACCTTTGAAATTTATGCCTTCCTTTACCATGGGTGTGGTTCTGTTGATTTATCCCCTTTACGATATGGCTAGGGTTTTCACCCGGAGAATCCGTAGGGGCAAGCATCCCATGATCGCAGACAAATCCCATATTCACCATTTTTTGATGAGAATGGGATTACGGCATGATCAAGTGGCTTTGATTTTGGGAGCAACCCAATTGGTGCTGATTGCAGCCGTTTTGGGAATGAGTGAATTATCTGACAATCTTGCCCTTCCGATTCTCTCCGGGGTCGTGCTTTTAATGGGATATAGGCTAGATAAGGTGACTCCCAAGTACATCAAAAAGAAGGTGCTTAAAAGTGCCCAAGAGCCTGAGAAGAAATTGGCGGAAAGAAGAAAGAGGCGAAAAATCAAGCTGGAAAAATCAGTCCTTGAACAGGATAAAATCAATCTCAATTGATTATTATTTTAAACTCATTTTTCTGTAGAATAAATACAGATAAATGTCTTTGAAATTTTAACCTTTGGAGGGGTTTTTGTTATGGTATTTTTATAACTTACCCCACATTCTGAACACCCACTGAATGGTATTTAAGATTCCACTTTCCTTTCCTGAGTTTTCTTTGATGGAAGGCCAATACCTGCAGCAAGCGCTTCAATCCGGTCAGCTCGCTACCAATGGTCCGTTTATCCATCAATTCGAAACCAAACTCTCCAAAAGGTTAAAAACCCATCAGGTGGTAGCCTTGAATTCAGGTACTTCGGCCCTGCATTTGGCCTTGGTCTTATTGGGAATCGGACCTGGAGATGAGGTCATTTGCCAATCCTTCACTTTTTGTGCTTCGGCCAACCCGATCGTCTACCTGGGTGCCAAACCCGTTTTCGTGGACAGCGAGTCGGAAACCTGGAATATTTCCCCTGAAATATTGGAAGATACCATCTTAAGTCGAATAGCTCTGGGTAAAAAGCCAAAGGCAATTGTCTGTGTCCATCTCTTTGGCCTACCGGCCAAAATGAAGGAGATTATGGATATCTCGGGCAAATACCAAATTCCTGTGATCGAAGATGCCGCTGAGGCTGTGGGTAGTACGCTCAATGGCCAGCTTTGTGGCACTTTCGGCACTCTGGGAATTTACTCTTTCAATGGAAACAAGATCATCACCAGTGGGGGAGGAGGAGCATTAATCGGACAGGATTCTTCCCTGATCGAAAAAGCAAGATATCTATCGACCCAAGCCCGGGAGGATTTGCCCTATTACCACCATCTGGACATTGGGTACAATTACAAAATGACCAATATGGCCGCTGCGGTGGGTTTGGCACAATTGGAACGCCTCGATGAGATTGTGATGCGGAGGAAGCATATCAATCAGCAATACAAGGAATTGATGGCGGATTTTCCGGGAATCAGCTTTCAGGAAAATTCAGGGGCCACTGATTCTAACTTCTGGTTAACCTCAATTTTGATTGATGAGGAAATTGCCGGATTTACCAATGACCGGTTGAGAGTCGTGCTGCTAAAAAACGGAATTGAAACCCGGTTTCTTTGGAAGCCTTTGCACTTGCAGCCGATTTATAGAGAAGTTCCGTTTTATGGCGGAAAAGTGGCCGAAAATCTCTTTCTCCGAGGACTTTGCCTACCAAGCTCTACGAGCTTATCCCGGGAGGACCAAGAGCATATTGTCAAATTGATTGAGAAAGAATATAAAAAAGTGGTGTAAAGTGATGTATCCCAACCATGGAAAAAGGGCTTTGGACCTGATTATTGCCTCCCTGATGCTTCTGCTCCTATCTCCTTTGTTTTTAATTCTTTTGGTGATCTTGAGTTTTCACCACAGGGGAACCCCCTTCTTCTACCAGGAGAGGCCGGGAATAAACTCCCGGATTTTTTACATTCTGAAGTTTAAGACCATGAGAGATGGCTTGGATGCGGAAGGGAATTCTTTGCCCGATGAAAAGCGGATTACCGAACTGGGAAAATTTGTGCGAAGAAGCTCTTTGGATGAGCTTCCCCAGTTGATCAATGTGATCAGAGGGGATATGAGTCTTGTCGGCCCCAGGCCCTTGCTCAAGGAATACCTCATTCTCTATTCTCAGGAGCAGTCCCGAAGGCATGCAGTCAGACCCGGAGTAACCGGTTGGGCTCAGATCAATGGAAGAAATGCCATTTCCTGGCAAAGAAAATTTGCTTACGACACTTGGTATGTGGATCATGTCTCTCTGACCTTAGACCTGAAGATCCTCTTCATCACGCTTTGGAATGTGATTAGGGGCAAGGGGGTGAGCCAACAAGGTCATGTAACGGTAGGAAGATTTACTGGAAACAATTGAAAATCAGGTAGTCAAATCAAAAGTCTTGCCTTGAGTTCACCAAATTTTATTTTAAATTTCCTTTTGTTTTCAGAAAAAAAAGAATTTTTTTAGTTAAAATTACGCCTATGTGTTTACATTTAGCTGTCACTCTATTGTCCTCGCGTTATTGCTAAGCACGTGGAATACATAAAATTACCCATCCTATGAGTTTTTTATCGAGGTTGAAGATCCTTCCTAGATGGATAATTGTTGTATTGGACTCCTTTATTCTCTTCCAGTGTTGCTTGTTTGGGTATTTGGTCAGATTCAATTTTGACCTAACGGCGGTTTCCAACTACAGCGCTTTTGCCGGTAGTCTTACCTTTATGCTGGGTGGCCTTTTGGTCATGCAGAATACCAAAAGCTATGAAGGGATTGTCAGGCATACAGGTTTCAGAGATGCTGCCAATATTTCAAAAACCATAGTGATAAACTTTGTCATCTTTTTGTTTTTGAACTTCTTCCATGGAAATTTTTTGAATGAGAAGTTTCTTCCTCCTTCCTCTGTTTTGGTCATTGCAAGTTTGGCTGCCTTGATCAGTCTGATTTTCTACCGCCTTTTGGTCAAAGAGATTTTTGTCTATTTAAGAAATGGGGTTTCGGAAAAGAAACTGAGGAATGTGATCATTTTTGGAGCGGGAGAAGCAGGCATAATTGCACAGGAAGCCATCAATCGGGACAGCAAAAGCTTATTGAATATCGTTGCCTTTTTCGATGATGATCCTAAAAAAGAAGGCAAAAATATTGACGGTAAGAGAATTTTTAAAGGCTTGGATCAATTGGAAAGGCTGTCCAATGAATTCAATATCAAAGACTTGATCATTGCAGTCCGATACTTATCCGTATCCCGAAAAAATCAGATTATTGACGAGTGTCTCAGGCTCAACGTGTCGGTTTCCATTGTACCTCCTGTAGATCAATGGATCAATGGAGGGCTTACTGCCGGGGAAATCCGGGAGATAAAAATTGAGGATTTGCTCAGTAGGGATCAGATTGTCTTGGACAATCCCAGAATAGAGGAGGAGTTGCGGGGAAAAGTGGTCTTGGTGACTGGGGCTGCCGGATCGATAGGCTCCGAACTCTGCAGGCAGATCAGCTATTATCATCCCAAGATGCTGGTTCTGTTGGATTTGGCTGAATCACCGCTTTACGATATTGAGCAGGAATTTAAACAAACCTACCCCGCCTGTCCCATCAAAATCATCCTGGGTGATGTGCGAAACAAAAGGAAGATGAAGGAGGTTTTTCGGGATATTAAACCTCAGGTGGTCTTCCATGCTGCTGCCTATAAGCATGTTCCCATGATGGAAAACTACCCTGAGGAGGCCATTCATGCCAATGTGATCGGCACAAAAATCCTTGCAGATTTAGCTGTTTTGGCCAAGGTAGAGAAGTTTGTGTTTGTCTCCACCGATAAGGCTGTCAATCCGACCAATGTCATGGGAGCAAGTAAAAGGGCTGCAGAAATGTATGTGCAGGCCCTCAATGAGTTTCTGGAAAAAAATCACGCAATAACCCACACCAAATTTATCACCACCCGTTTTGGGAATGTTTTGGGTTCCAATGGTTCGGTGATTCCTTTGTTCAAAAAGCAAAACGAACAGGGAGGACCCATTACGGTCACTCATCCGGACATCACCCGCTATTTCATGACCATTCCCGAAGCTTGTCAATTGGTCTTGGAGGCCGGTGTGATGGGAGAGGGAGGAGAAATCTATGTTTTTGATATGGGAGAACCAGTCAAAATCCTGGATTTGGCCAAGAAGATGATTCAGCTTTCAGGCAAAAAGGTGGATCAGGATATCAAGATAATTTTTACAGGACTCCGAGAAGGAGAGAAGCTTTTTGAGGAATTGCTCAATGATTTTGAGACCGTGAAAATCACCCACCATCCCAAAATAAAAATCGCCCAAGTCCTGCCTTCTTCCTTCAAAAAGATTGATGGGCAAATTGAATTGTTTCAGGAATTGATCACTAAAAACAACGAAACCGATATTGTCCGGCATCTGAAGGTTTTGGTTCCTGAATTCATTTCCAACTCTTCCCGCTTTGAGGTTTTGGATAGAATGAATTGAGATTTAAAGTATCAAGTTTCTGCTATCAAGTAGAATAATTTAGAATCAATTGAGCTGCAAGAGATTGCGGCTTTTTTTTTGCCAAAAAATCCGGCACCTTAATAGACCAAATTAACAATAACTGATGAACAATGAACAATGAACAATTACCAATTACCAATGATCAATGGCCAATGACCACCTAATTACCCCTAACTAAATAACGGACACCCAACAACCAATTTCCCGTTCTGCTTTTTACCTTTGCATCTCTTTAAGGATAAATACCTTACCCATGAAAAAAGAATTTTCCCTCAAGCTCAGCCCGGAGGAGGCTTACGATCCTGAGCTATTTCAGCAGACTCTTCTCAAAAGAGCGGGTTTAGCTTCCGATTTTCCTCAGGCTTTTGCCCGACAAACCCGAAGGTCCATAGATGCCAGAGGAAGAAAAGTCATAGTCAATGTGGAGGCAGAGCTTTTTATCCATGAAAAGCCAGGTTCTCTTCTTGATCATTCACCTGATTATCCCTTTGTGGGAAATGCAGAAGCATTGATTATTGTTGGGGCAGGTCCGGCAGGGATGTTCGCGGCCCTAAGAGCCATTGAACTTGGAATCAAGCCTATCCTAATCGAACGGGGAAAGGATGTTCGGGCACGCAGACGGGATTTGGCGGCAATCAACAAAGAGGGAATCGTGAATCCCGATTCCAATTACTGTTTCGGTGAGGGTGGGGCAGGTACCTATTCGGATGGAAAGCTTTATACCCGTTCTAAAAAGCGGGGAGACATTCGAAGAATCATGGAGATTTTGGTGGCTCATGGCGCTACGGAGGAGATTTTGGTGGATGCCCATCCCCATATTGGCACCAACAAATTGCCTGTTTTAGTTGCCAAGCTTCGGGAAAGCATCTTGGAAGCGGGTGGAGAGATTCATTTCGAGACCCGGGTGGAAGATTTGATCATCAAAGAAGACGAGATTAATGGGGTAGTCACCCAAGCGGGAGATCAAATCCATGGAATCGGGGTTATTTTGGCTACAGGCCATTCGGCAAGAGATATTTTTCAGCTTTTGGACAGAAAAAAGGTATTCATTGAAGCCAAGCCTTTTGCCCTTGGGGTACGCATAGAGCACGCTCAAAACCTAATTGACCGAATTCAATACCATTGTGAAGTGGATCGTGGGCCCTATTTGCCAGCCTCATCCTATTCTTTGGTTCATCAAACCCAGTTTCAAGGAAAGCAAAGAGGGGTATTTTCCTTCTGTATGTGTCCGGGAGGATTTATTGTTCCAGCTGCCACGGCCCCTGGAGAATTGGTAGTGAATGGGATGAGCCCTAGTAGGAGAGATTCCCGATTTGCCAATTCGGGCATGGTCGTATCGGTGGAGTTGGAGGATTTGCCCCAATATCGAAAATACGGCGCCTTGGCAGCCATGCACTTTCAGGCTGAAATCGAGCAGAAGGCATGGCAACTGGGCGGTAAAACCCAAACTGCACCTGCTCAACGCATGGTGGATTTTGTGAAGAAGCGGGTAAGTACTTCTCTTTTGGACACTTCCTATCAACCAGGTTTAAACTCGGTGGAAATGCGTGAAGTATTGCCCCCATTTATCGCCGAGCGCATGGCGATGGCTTTTACGGTTTTTGGGCAAAAGATGAAGGGCTATTTTACCAATGAAGCTCAAATCATCGGAGTGGAAAGCCGAACTTCCTCACCGGTAAGAATCCCGAGAGATCGGGAAACCTTCGAGCACCCACAAATCAAGCGGCTTTATCCTTGCGGAGAGGGGGCGGGCTATGCCGGAGGAATTGTCTCCGCAGCCATGGATGGAGAAAGATGCGCGGAGAAACTGATTGAGGCATACGCGAAGAAGTAGGAGAGCTTTGTCCAATGTCCGGTGTCCTATGTCCGATGTTTGGTGAGACGGATGGAGGTAGGATTTTAATGGAAAACTACCCAAAATAAGGGTTGAGGTCCTAGAATAGGTCGTAAATCGTAATTCGTAAATCCTAATTAAATGGGCTTCAAATGACACGAAAATCAAAAAAGGAAGACTGTCATTTTTCGTCAATTAATCCCCAATAAACAGACAAATCCCTACTTTTAGCCATGGAATTTGCCATTGTGGATATAGAGACTACGGGAGGTTCTCCAGCAGGAGGAGGCATTACTGAAATAGCCGTGGTTATTCATGATGGAAAAAAGATCGTGAAGGAGTTTCAGACTTTAATCAACCCTCAGCAGCCAATTCCTTCTTATATCACGGGCCTGACTGGCATAGACCAAAGCATGGTGCAGGAGGCCCCCACTTTTTCTGAAATCTCCGAAGAGCTTTGGAATTTGCTCGAAGACCGGGTGTTTGTAGCCCATCAAGTCAATTTCGACTTTGGGTTTATCCGCGCTGCTTTTCAAAAAGAAGGAAAAAGCCTGGCCAATGCCAAGCTTTGTACCGTCAGGTTGGCCAGAAAGGTATTTCCGGGTCTTCCATCTTATAGTTTGGGCAGGATTTGTGAAAATCAGCGCATCCCTATCCTTGCCCGCCATAGAGCTATGGGAGATGCCAAAGCTACTGCCATCTTGTTTGATCGTATGCTGCATCAGCAGGGAGAAGTGGTCTATTCCTCTTTGAAGAAAAAGGCGGGTGAAAACTACCTTCCTCCCAATTTTTCCTTTACCAGATATCAGGAAATCCCAGAAGCCTGTGGGGTCTACTACATGCTCAACTCCTCCGGAAAGGTGATTTACGTTGGAAAAGCCATTAACATCAAGGAAAGATTTAAGGGGCATTTTTCAGGAAATGTTCATCCTCATCTCAAGCAGCAATTAAAAGCCGAAATCACGGATCTGCGCTGGCAATTGACCGGATCGGAGATGATGGCTTTGCTTTTGGAGGCTTTGGAAATCAAAAAACTTTGGCCCAAGTATAATTCAGCTCTAAAGCTGCCTAAGACACTTTGGGGGATTTTTGATTATCAGGATTCTTCCGGGTATTTGCGGTTTCAGGTGGCCAAGGTGACCAAGAATCTCCGTCCTCTGGAAACCTTTTTTTCTTCAGAAGAAGCCCTTTCCTACCTCAAATCAGGCATTGAATCTTTTCAGCTCTGCAAAAAGCTCAGCGGTCTGCGAAGAGTAATATGTGAGACCGTTCAGGATGAAGTCTGTCAAGGTGCCTGCAAATCCGAAGAATCTCCAAAAAACTACAATGCTCGAGCCAGGGAGTTTATCGATTTGATTCGGAAAAGTAAATTGGACCTGATCATCGAGCTTCCGGGAAGAGAGATAGCAGAAAAGGCGGTTTGCTACTTCGAAAATGGCATGCTCAGCAGATTTGGCTTTCATCCTAATTGGGAAGGGGATATCCAGGCTTTGGAGGTGGTGCCCAAGATTCCCGAGACGTTTTATATTCTCAGGCAGTTTTTGCCCAAGCTCAATCAGGATTCCATTCGGATTTTGGAAGGGGAAGAGATCCCGGCAAAAGGCGAACCCCAACTTGGTTTTGGGTGGAATTGGTAAAATGGGATAAGAAATCAACGTTTTCTTATCCCAGTATTTGATTTCAACAATTATCCGGCTTTTCCTTCCAGTATGAGGAGAAAGGTGTACTCCAAAGCCAATTCTTTCAAAGCATTGAATCTTCCCGATGCTCCGCCATGGCCTGCTTCCATATTCGTGTGAAGGAGGAGGTGGTTGGAGTCGGTTTTCAATTCTCTGAGTTTGGCTACCCATTTGGTAGGTTCCCAATATTGTACTTGAGAATCATGCAGACCTGAGGTCACCAGCAGATGCGGATAAGCTTTGGCCTCTATATTGTCATAAGGAGAGTAGGAGAGCATATACTCGTAGTATTCCTTATTCTTCGGATTTCCCCATTCCTGAAATTCCCCAGTGGTCAAGGGTATACTTTCATCGAGCATGGTAGTGACCACATCCACAAAAGGCACATTAGCAATGACTCCGTGAAACAATTCCGGCCGCATATTGATCACCGCTCCCATCAGTAATCCCCCCGCACTACCTCCCATGGCATAGAGACGGGAAGTACTTGTTATCTTTTCTGCGATCAGCTTTTCTCCACAGGCAATAAAATCGGTAAAGGTATTTCGTTTTTTCAGCAGCTTGCCCTCCTCATACCACGGTCTCCCCAAGTCTTCTCCCCCTCGAATATGGGCTATCGCAAAGACAAAGCCCCTGTCCAGCAAGCTCAGTCGGTTACTGGAAAAATAAGCATCCATACTGAATCCATAGGAACCGTAGGCATAGAGGAGAAGAGGATTGCTTCCGTCCTGGGTGAAAAGGGATTTTTTATAAACTAAAGAAATGGGAACCTGAGCTCCATCCTCCGCAGTGGCCCAGATTCTATGGGCCTGATATCCCGAAGAGTCGTAGCCTCCGACGATTTCCTGCTGTTTGAGCAGGAGTTTTTTTCGGGAGGGCATGTGGTAGTCAAAGGTAGAGTTGGGTGTAGTCAGGGAAGTATACCCAAATCTCAGCATATCTGACTCAAACTCCGGATTGATGCTGATCCATGCGGTGTAGGTTTCCTCTTCAAAATCCAGAAAATGACCTTCCCCTTCCCAAGGTTTGATATGAATTCGTGTCAATCCATTGAATCTTTCCTGAGTGACCAAATAGCCGGAGAAAAGCTCGAAATTTTCGAAAAGGACATCGGATCTGTGCGGAATTTCATCCTGCCAATGAGCTTTTTCGGTCTGAGTGACTGGAGTCTTTACCAGTTTGAAATTAGTCGCCTGATCGTTGGTCCGAATCCAAAAATAATCTCCATAGTGGTCAGCTGCGTATTCCAGATGGGGGATACGAGCCTGCAATAGTTGGAATTCCCCGAAAGGATTATCCGATTTGAGGAATCGCATTTCGGAGGAAATGGTGCTGGAGGAGTGAATGAAAAGGTAGTCCTCCGATTTGGATTGGTGAACTGCACAGGTAAATTCCTCATCTTTTTCCTCAAAAATCAGCACATCTTCTTCAGGCTTTGTCCCTAAAACATGCCGATAGATCTGAAAGGAGCGAAGGGTTTGTGGATCCTGTTTGGAATAGAAGACGGTCTGATTATCCCCTGCCCAAGCCAAATTTCCAGTTACTTGAGGAATGGATTCCCGGAGGATTTCTCCTGTCTCCAGGTTTTTGAAGTGGATGGTGAAAATTCTTCTTCCCACTTCATCTGCTGCAAAGGCCAGCATTTTTTGATCAGGGGAGGCAGAGGTTCCCCCTACCTGGAAATAGGCCTTTCCTTTAGCCAATTCATTGACATCCAAAAGTACTTCTTCAGGGCCTTCCAAGCTTCCTGCCTTTCTGCAATAGATGGGATATTCTGCTCCTTGGGTATATCTCACGTACCAATAAAATCCCGATTTGAAATAGGGCACACTTTGATCCTCCTCTTTGATTCTGCCCTTCATTTCCTCAAAAAGCCGATTTTTGAATTCTTCTTTTGGCTTCATGAATTCTTTCAAAAATGAATTTTCTTCTTCCAGATAAGAAATGACTTCCGGATTTTCCCGCTCATTCATCCAATAGTAAGCATCCACTCGTTGGTGGCCGTGGATTTCCAGAATTTTCTCTTTTTTGTGGGCTTGAGGTACTTTCATTTGGGTGTTTTTTGGACTGCAAGGATAAGGAAAAATTCTACCCTGATGATGCGGTCAATCAGGAAAAAGGACCAATAATGGATAAAAATCAAAGCCAAACTTTTCTTCGGGATCAGATTGCTTCCAATTTCTTCTCTTTTTCTTCCTAAGCCTGGGAAAGGTGAGCAGCGAAGAAATTTCCTGTGTCTTCAAAACCTGATAGAAAGTGAAGTTTCGCTTTCGAATCGGGTAATTGGCCCTTACCCCAGCTATCGAAAGGATCCGTATCTATGATTGGAGTTTTTTTTCCATAATTGGGCAAGAGCCTGTTTATCAGGAAAATATAAATTCCGGAGTGGGTATATTTTCTGAGATCATGCAAAATGAAACGCATTTTTTTGTGGATGTCTGTTATTTAGCTATTTTCCCAATAATTAAACCATCATCAACCTAACCTTTCACCTTATGGGATTAATTAAAGAATTCAAGGAGTTTGCTGTCAAAGGCAATGTAATTGACCTGGCAGTCGGTGTGATTATCGGCGGGGCATTTGGAAAGATTGTATCCTCTTTTGTCAATGACATTATCATGCCTCCAATCGGCCTTTTGTTGGGCGGAGTGGATTTTAAGGATCTTAGTATGGTTCTCAAAGAAGCCACTACAGATGAAGCAGGAGAAGCAGTAGCAGCCGTGACGTTAAACTACGGGATGTTTATCCAAAATGTAGTTGATTTTGTCATCATCGCTTTTGTGATTTTTCTGGCGATCAAAGGAGTCAATCAAATGAATCGCAAGAAAGAGGAAGCACCTGCTCCACCTCCAGCACCTCCAGCACCTACACCTTCTGAGAAGCTTCTTGAAGAAATAAGGGACTTGCTCAAAAAACAGTAAAAAAATGGCCCTGAATAGAAATTCAGGGCCATTTTTTTATGGGCTATAGGGAATAAAAAAAATTATATCCCGATCAAGGTCTCCCACCTCCGCCTCTTTGCCTTTGGTAAAGTTGCCTCGTAAAATCCCTTGCAAGATTATTCAGCATCAGAATCTGTTTGGCGGAAAGTACTCCCGAGGCTTTCTGAACGAATGCCTGTTCCTCACTGAGCAGAACCTGTTGCAATTCAAATCTTCTTTTTATCCGGTCTTTGGCCTGTTCTTCTGAAATGGATTCCGTGTTTCGGTTGAGCTCGGCGATTTCCCTCATGGTAGCTTCCCTTTTGTCATTGTACTCATTGAAAATCGGCCAGAACTTTTCTGCTTGCTCAGGCTTTAAATCAATGCGCGTGGTAATGAAGGCAATTCGGGCAGCCTGAAGCTTTTCCGGGTCGATCTGACTTGGGCGCTGGGCAAAACTTTCCCAAGTGAGCAGAAGTAGGATCAGGGTGATGAGTATAGATTTTATTTTTTTCATTTTAGTTTCATTTAGCTTTTTGATCTCTTTCCTTCCGGATTTTTTTCTCCAACCATGAGTTTGGGTCTTGCCGGCTACGTACCTGATCAAGAGGCTATGTAGGCTTGGAGGGATCATTTTCAAGCAAGCTTGAATTTAAATTACTATTGTTTCTAGAACCAGTTTTCTTCTTCGTATTCAAACAGTCCTTCCAGAGGCATCTCTTCTTGGATGATTTGATCCAAAAGGGAGTTGGGGTCTTCTGCCATACTGAGGACGTCCTCTGCCGTCCACTGATTGCTCTCGATATAGAGTAAGGCTTCTTCCTCCAGGCTGAGTTGCTCATTCTGATTGGAAAGAGAGCCCAGCTGCCACCAACCCAAGGAGAGTATCAGAGCTGCGGCCGCGGCATATTTAATCCATGGATTGGATTTTTTAGCCGAGGTTTTTTCCAGAATTCGGTCCGGAAGCTGCTCAAAGTATCCCTCAGGTGCTTTGAATTCCTTGAATTTAGGTAACTGTTCCATCTTTTTTTAGACCCGTTTGGAGGCCATTGGTTTATTCTTGTAAGACAAAATGCTCAATTTTTTTTACTGCATGGTGAAAGCTCGCCTTCAATGCTCCGACACTTGTCCCGGTTATTTCGGAGATCTGCTCATAGCTGAGCTCCTCTTGATGCTTGAGGTTAAAGACCAAGCGTTGTTTTTCGGGAAGTTGGAGTAGGGCCTTTTGGAGTTTGAGTTGGATTTGATCTCCGCTGAAATTTCCCGGCTGATCCAGATAGGATTCCAGCTTTTCCTGATGGTCCTCAATTGAAAAAAAGAATCGCTTTTTCTTCTTTTCCAGGAAAGTGAGGGTTTCATTCGTGGCTATCCGGTAGAGCCAGGTAAAAAGAGAGGAATTCCTCTCGAATTTTTCCACATGCCGATAAGCTTTGATGAAGGTGTTTTGAGTGAGATCATCCGCATCCTCATGGATAAGGACCATTCGTCGAATGACGTGGTAGACTTTCCTTTGGTAAGTTTCGATCAGTAGCCGGAAACCCAGCTCTCGCGTAAACGGAGAATGAATTTGGTCCAAAATTTTTTGATCGATTTCTTTCATTGACCCCGTTTGGACTGCCTGTAGAAGCTAAGGTTTAATCTGAAAAAAAATGAGTCGAAATTTTCGACTCATGGAACTGGTTTCTATTTAGATCTCCAGAATATAATCCAGAATCCCTGCATTTTTTCCTTTGGGACGGGTGACAAGAAGAGGAAGACTGTCATTGTATTGGATCAGGCGCTCGGCCATACTGCCAATAAATAGGGCAGTGGCGGCTGTTCTCCCTTTGGCACCGATGATGATTCCATCCACATTCTGCTCCAAGGCCATATTTACGATTTCCTGCACCGGATCATCGTCATCGTCTTTGGTGTAAATGGGGATAATTTTCAAGCCTTTGGTATCGATCTTCCGGATAAACTTCTTGTAATTGATCTCGGCATGCATTCGCATGATCTCGGTGAATTCCTCATAGCTTTTGCCTGTGAAATGATATCCAGTGGGCACGCTGAATACATTTTGGCAGATAATCTCCGCATTTCCCCCGTGTTTTTCCACGATCATGATTGCCTCCTCGAGGGCATCTTTGGAGTATTCGGAGAAGTCACTCGGTACCAGCAGTCTGTTGATTTTTGGTTTGGAGCCTTCAGGTACAATCAGGAGGGAACAGCTTGCTCGTCTTGCCAATCGCTGAGAAGCCACTCCGGTACCCGGTAGCTCTACTTTTCTCCCGATCAGAATCATGTCTACAGACTTCTCTTCGGCAAGTTTCAGGATTTTCTTGGAAAGGTTTCCTTCCTTGACCACATAGCTGATGGAGATGCCTCTGAGCTTGGGAAAATGCTCCTCCACCATCTTTTCCATGGCTTCCTTTCTTTCGTTGACCATGTTTTCCACCAGATTGGGAAACTCCTCCAAAATCTCCTTGGGGATAGAAAGGTTTTTGATGACGTTGGTAAAGTAGATCTTTTTGGTTTGGTTGACTTTGGCGATGAATGCAGCATGTTCAATCAGCGTCTGGTCAAGCGGAGTTTGATCGAGGCAAACGATCATTTTTTTAATCAGGTACATGGCAAGCGTGGTTTTGCGATGCAAATTTACATTGACAAAGGGAATCTATTCAGAATTTGGCAAAATATTATTTTGAATTTTTCCTTTCATTTCCAGTCAGGGCCCATTTTTGGGATTTGAACAAGGTTTAAGAAAAAATAAAATTTGGCAGAAAGAAAAGCCACCTTCAGCAAGGGGAAGATTCAACCCCATTCTTTGCTTTAATTTCCATTTGATCCAACTCCTTCTGGTCAAAATCGTATATTTGCAGTATCCGGGCCGTCGACATGTTCGAACTTCACAATTTAAAAACAATTCCGAGTGAAGCCCTCTCCAAAAACAGGCCTCATCCCGCCTCTGCGGGACCTCGCACAAAAAGCAGGATAACAGTGGAAGTTTGCGGTTTTAAGGCAGCTCAAATCTTGTCAATAAAAGAGGTTTCGTAACACTCTAAGGCCCGGATTTTTTAAGCAGTTTTTTTAAATAGTCCCATTCCTCCCTGCCCACCTTCAAAGCCATGGACATCACTCCATAAATCCCCAGGATAAAAACGCTCTTCAAGAAGATATGGGTGACAGGGCCTACACTTTCTACCCCTTGACCGCTTAGGGAAAGAACCATGGATCCGATAAATAAAATCCGAAGTGTATCCCAGCTGAATGGATCCAAACCTAATTTCTGCTTCAGATATCCGTATTTAATCCCATTGAAAACAAGCATGACCAAAGCCGAGCCTATTGCTGCTCCATTTATGCCAAAGATCGGAATCAGCCAATAATTGACCCCGATGATCAATACACTCATGGCGATAGTCAAAATCAAATTGAATCGATAATAGTTGGAAAAGACCAGGATCTCAGAGTTGATGGAAAAACCCACATCGAAGATTTTTCCCAAAGCGATGTAGAAAACCACCCATTTTCCTGCCTGATAGATTTCCCGGTTAGGAACAAAGTGGTAAATCTGATCAATGTTTCCCCAAATCAGTGCAAAAATCAGCAGGCAGATGTACAGCTGTCGGTTGGATATCTGCCGGTAGAGACGGTTGATTTCTTCGATTCGGTCTTTGGCAAAATGATCCGCAATCACAGGCATAGCTACCTGAGATACCGCCCGCCGGGGCAATTCAATTACCAAGGCCATGTAAAAGGCAATCGAGTAAATGGCATTGGCTTCCAAACCCACCATGGCACTGACCATGATGCTGTCGATCTTCATGATAAGCGTAGAAGCAGCTGTAGCCAAAAAGGTGATCAGACTAAACTTTAGAAATGAGCTTCTGAATCCCGTGGGGAAGTTTTTCCATCGGAAATCCAAAACCAGGACTTTTCTCCAAACCAAAAAAATCAGAACACCAAGAAAAGCCAAACCATAGACCCCAATCAGGCCCAGCATCACCTGCTCAAAATCAATCCAATCTAACAGGTACAGGCAAACCAAAACCGAGGTCAAAAAGCGAAGGAAAACCTCACGAAAAAAGGTGGGGACAGCCACTTTCAGATAAGACCGGGCATAGGCATCCATCACGCTACCCAGCAGGGCAAATAGAGTGATCAGCAGGACTATTCCAAGAAAATCCACCACCTCTGGGGAATTGACCGCGAAAAGCTGTACAAGCTCCTCTTTAAACCCCAGAAAAACAGCTCCTACCACCAAGAAACCCATTAGGGAAAAGGCTAAGCCATAGCTCAAAAAAGCAGATTGCCGGGATTCGAGTTTGGGGAAATAACGGGTAATTCCATGCCCCACACCCAATTGGGCAAAGGGAACAAACAAAAGAGCTAAATCCTGAATGGTTCGGAAGATTCCCAGTTCGTTGGCATCAAGTGCGTAGGGATAAAGCCAAAGGACATTGACATAACCGATCAGGACACCCAAGTAAGAAAAAACGGCAGTGAGAATGCTTTGGCTGGCGATTTTGCCCATAGGCTAAATGTATCAAAAAAATCAGAACCTGGAAATTACCCCTTAGGGCTTGGCACACTTGTCACAGCCCGGTTGGGTTTTGGGTTTGACCAAAAACTTCCGCACCACAAATGCTGCCGCTGCTAAAACCAAGATTCCGACGATTATTTCCTGCCACATAGCTTAAGATAGGATTTGGTAGGTGATCAATGCCATCAGATAGGCCAATCCAGACATATAAATCGTCTGTAAGATAGGCCATCTCCAGCCTTTGGTTTCTCTTTTTACCACAGCCAGTGTACTCATGCACTGCATGGCAAAGACATAAAACACCATCAGGGAGAAGGAAGTTGCAACGGTGAAGGTTTTTTCGCCGGTATAGGAATTGACTTGCTGGGCAAGCTTCTCCCGTATCGTCAGTTCGTCTTCCACGTCTCCTTCAATGCTGTAAATGGTCGCTATCGTAGAAATAAAGACTTCTCTTGCCGCAAAAGAGGTGATCAATGCAATCCCGATTTTCCAGTCATATCCCAAAGGTCTAATTACAGGCTCAATGGTTCTACCCATGATTCCGATGAAGGAGTTTTCCAGAAGCAGAGAACTGGTCTCTGCTTCAATGGCGGTGATTTCTTCTTCTCCGCTTGCTTGTTCGAGCCTAGCTTCCCCTTCAGCCCTGATTTGGTCCATGGTGCTCGGAGGACCATAAGAGGCAAGGACCCAAAGCAGAATGGAAATGGCGAGAATTACTCTTCCTGCTTCAAAAACGAAGGTCTTGGACTTTTCGATCATGGTAAGCCCCACATCTGCCCATCTCGGTAGTCGGTAAGGGGGCAATTCGGAGAGAAGGAAGCTTTTTTCGTCGGTCTTCAAGATCAATTTAAGGAAGAAAGACGTGATCAAAACTCCAAAAATCCCAAGCAGATAAAGACTCAAGAGTGCCAAAGCCTGCAAATTGACAAAACCAAGTACTACCTCATCCGGTACGGTCAAGCCGATCAAAATGATATAGACCGGAAGTCTCGCAGAGCAGCTCATCAAAGGAGTCACCATAATGGTGATCATTTTCTCTTTCCAATTGGAAATATTCCGAGAAGCCATGATTCCCGGAATGGCACAGGCTACTCCCGAGACCAAGGGAACGATACTTTTGCCGTGAAGCCCAAAGGGTCTCATCCACCGATCCATCAAAAAGACTACTCGGGACATGTAGCCCGTATCTTCCAAAATGGCAAGAAAGCCAAAAAGTAGGGCGATTTGAGGGATGAAGATGACCACACCGCCTATACCTGGGACTATCCCTTCTGCCAATAAGCTGGTCAGCGGGCCTTCAGGAAGCCATCCTACCAAACGGGTGCTGATGTCTGCGAAAAATCCGTCTATCCAATCCATGGGATAGGATGCCCAAGTGAAAATCGCCTGGAAAATCAACAAGAGGATAAAGCCGAAAAGAACATAGCCCCAAACAGGATGTAGACTGAGCTGATCGAATTTCGATTTGGGTTTTACCTCGTTTTTCTTGGCTACAGCCTTGGTCACCAAATCGGTGATCTTCTTGTACCTCAGCTTGGTTTCCTCAAGTTGGGCTTCTTCCAGATTGAAATCGATTGCCTCCAGTAAATCGGAAATCCACTTTCTTTCCTCGAGAGGCATGGCTTTATCCTTGGACCCAAATCGAATCATCTGATAGGCCTGGTAGTCATTTTCCAACCCAAATCTCTGGGTAACCCGATCCAAAATCTCAGCAGGAAGCACCTGTCTGATATCCACAAAAGTGGAGGCTTTGGAGAAATTCTTTTCTCCGATCAACTGCTTGACCTGATCGAGCCCTTTTTGATTTCGAGCATCGGTGGAAACAATAGGTACACCGAGTGCTTTGAAAAGTTCATAGGTTTTGATTTCTATTTTCCGCTTTTCGGCCAAGTCAGCCATATTCAGAATCACGGCAAGATTGACCCCTAGGTCTATCAGCTGAGAAGCCAAAAACAATCCTCTTGAAAGTTGGGAAGAATCAATGACCATCAGCACAAAATCCGGCCGGTCTTCGATGCGGGTATGATTCAGTACCCGATGGGCGATGATTTCGTCTTCTGAATTGGGAAAAAGGCTATAGGTACCCGGTAGGTCGACAATCTCAAAGGTTCCCTGACTAAGGTGAAGTAGGCCTGTTTTTTTATCTACTGTCACTCCCGGATAGTTGCCGATTTTTTGATTGAGTCCGGTCAGGTAGTTGAAAATCGTGGATTTCCCTACGTTGGGATTCCCGATGATGGCTACCTTCTGTGTTCGGGTAGTGGAGGAAAGCAGGGCTTCAGACATGGGCTTCAGATCAGTTCGACTTGGATTAATGCAGCCTCTGATTTTCTGAGCGCTAGTAGGGTTTCTTCCATTCGGTAGGCTTTTGGGCCACCGGAAGGAGCTTCATGCTGCAGGGTGATGATTTTTCCGGGCAGAAATCCCAGCTCCATCAAATTCAATTTCAAGGGAGAAGGAAGAATTTCCACGATTTTTCCGGTTTGATCTATCCTGAGCTGATCAGCTGTCATTGGGTGATATTTGGGCTTAGTGCCGCAAAAGTAGGGGTATTTGGAATGAATCTAAAGAAAAACAAGGAAGATTTTTGTCAGTTTTTTGAACGAACGCTTAAAATCTCATTTGAGATTTGGAATGTCTCTCCATTTTCCAGCACTAGGTTAAAGCTGAGTTTTAGCTCAAGGCTTTTTCCGGGGTCTTTTATCAAGCCTACTTTTAGAAAATCTTCCAATATCAGGGTCAATCCTTCTCCTAGGAACTCGTCAATTGGAACCAGCGAGGAACTGAAAAAACTATTCATCCCAAAGAATTCTGAAAGTTCCTGACCTACTTCCCATCGGGTTCCATCCCCAAGGATTACCTCCTCCTGATTGATGATCCGTAGGTCGATCAGCTGCTTGTCTACCGTAATCGGAGGAGGGCTGCATGCATAGGCTACTCCAAGATTCCAGTTGAAATTGGAAGACTTTTCAGCTGAAGAAATCAGGTCAAAATCCTTGATTCGAAATGCCTTTACCACTTGGTCGTATGGCTGATTTAGACTGGGAGTGATTTGCTGCCCACCGGTGGAAAATGTCAGAAGCTCGAAAGACCGGATTCTGGCACTCTGCTCGGGAAAAGTCGGATTGCATCCACAGGGATTGTTGCAGAGAATCCCACAACCTCCAGGGGCCAAGGCCAAGAATGCAAGCAGAAGAAGGGTCAATCCCGATTTTTTCGAAGCCATCTGTAAATCAGTAAGTAGGTAAAGATAACTTCCTCAAAGGCTTAAAGTTATATTAATACGAAAATTTCTTGAGCTTAGAATGAAGCCTTAAGACTTAAGGTAAAGTTCCTTCCTGGAGCCACGATTCCCGAACTGTATGGTCTGTAGCGCAGATTGCCTATATTTTCCACTCCTCCATTAATTTGCAAAAAGGAAAGGGCCTGATAGGAAGCATTAAGGCTAAAGATCGTCCAAGCCGGTGAAAAAGGATTGCCGTTTCCGTCTTGGGCATAGATGAAGGTCTTTGACTTTTCCTCCTCCGGCAGCTCTTCAAATGAGCGGGCAGCACTGTATTGGGAGGAGATTTCCACCCGTAATTCTTTATGGGAATAGGCCAATCGGGTCAAGCCAAAAGCAGGGGCAGCATGCCGGGAAGGACTCTGAGAAGCATCATCCAACTCCTCGGTTCCTTTTTGCCAGTTGTAGCGGGAAGTAAGTACCAAACGCTTGGATAAAGCCCATTCGAAGCCGGCTTGGAAACCCACGATTTCTGTAAAGGCTGCGTTTTGGATCGCCAATACCTCACTCAACTCGCCATCGTAGATGATCTCTGATTCTCCGTTGAGCTGGAAAGGTCTACGGACCATGGCATTGTCCAAATAGGTGATGAACCCGGTCAGGTCCAGTTTGAATTTGTTCTGGAAATGCTTATTGAGGTTAAGCTCAAAGTTGTAGGCATATTCAGGTTTCAGTTCGGGATTGGGGACAATCACCGCGCCGGGCTCCGAGTCAAAAATTTTCCCCAAATCATCGACATTGGGAGCTCTGAAACCGGTGGAAACCAGAGGAGAGATGGAAAAGGAGGGTTCCGGAAAGAAAATCAAACCGATGTTTCCGGTCACGGAATGGTTCTTTTGTGAACTGCGCTCAAAGGGTAGAGGGAAAAATCCGGTGTTGTTGCTGAAGTCAGCGTTTAGGCTGATGTAATTGTACCGCAAAGCAGTTTGGATTTTCCATCGGGAGGAGAGAACTCCGTGGAAATTCCCATAGGCAGCCCATGAGGTCCAATCGGAATTGGGGTATCGGGCAGAGGCTGCCTGAATGGCCTCACTTTCTATGTTTTTTTCCAAGCCTTCGGATTTCACCAGGTTGGTAACTCCTTCCACCCCGTAGGTGAAATAGTTTTCATTCTTCAAACTTTTGAAAAAGTCCGCATTGAGGGAATAGGCATAGACTTTTTCCTTTCTTTCAAACTCCTGCACATTCCCAAATCTCCGGTCGATTCTGCTTTCTTCAAAATACTGTTGAGCCACCACAACCTTTACTTGATCAAACCATCCGTGATTGGAGCGGTAGGTCCATTTCAGATTATTCATCATCCACACCTGAGGACCGTAATCCCAGCGGGCAAATCTCAACTGACCGTTTCTCTCTTCCAGCAAGCGGTCATACCTCGGGATATCAGAGATTTCGGAATAGTGAAAACCATAGTCCCAAGTAGATCGATCATTGGGTTTCCATTGGACTTTTTGCATGAGGTTCAGTTGCTGATATCCGCTCCCTACCTGCATCAATGGGTCAGGATTGGTGATTTCTACATCTTGTCCGTCAATCTGATCGGTATATTTGAGTCTGAGGTAAGAATCTGGACCTCCTGAATTTCCCATTTTTAGATCGCCATAGTCAAAATGGGTAGCACTGGTGACAAACTTCCACTTTTTACCTCCATAGGACAGGTCTGCATGGAATGTTTTTTCAGAATAGGCAGAGGAAAACCGGCTGACTATATTCCCTGAAAGTCCCTGAGTTTGGGGTTGGAGAGTTTCAAAATTCATCACTCCGCCGATGGCATCGGATCCATACATGACCGAACCGGGCCCAAAAAGAATCTCCGTATTGGCCAGGGAAAAAGGATCGAGGGAAATGACATTTTGAAGATTTCCGCTTCGGAAGATGGCGGTGTTCATTCGTACTCCATCCACGGCGTAGAGGAGACGGTTGGCAGAAAATCCCCGGATCATTGGGCTTCCTCCTCCCAGTTGACTTTTTTGTACAAATACCTCACCGGAAGAGCCCAGCCAATCGGCAGTGGTACTCGGAGCTCGGACAGTCAGATCCTGACTGTCCAATTGCCGTACTTTTCCGGGGATCTCTTGGCTGGATTGTTTCCACCTTGATGCGGCAATCACGGTGACATCCAAGGTGATTTGGCTGGGAGTCAGTTGAATTTCAAAATTGGAGGCGGAGAGACTTTTCCAGGAAAGGACTTTTGATTCGAACCCCAAAAGTTGGATCACAATGGACCTATGGTCTTTGAAGAGACTGATGTCCGCTTCTCCTTCAGATTCAGTGACTACGCTAAGTTGAGGCTCCTTGGAGTAGATCAATACACCTTTGAGCGGAAGTTGGCTTTCGGCATCGGTCACCCGAATCACTTGGGCAATCACAGCCTGTATTCCTGCCCCAAAGACAAGACCAAAGACCAGAAAAATGGTTCTCATACGATTCATTTCCTTACAAAGGTATGGGAAAGCCAAGAAAGAGATCCGACAGAAATTGATGAGCGGACAAGGTTATTATTTCAGGAAAGGACTCTTGATTATTTTTCACCTAAAAAATCCCCTCTAAATATTCTTTAATTCAAAGATTATCAAATAATTATGTTGGTCAATCGCTTGTTTGATACCTTGTCATTAATTAGCTTAGATAGCTATTTTCCGGTTTTCAATCGATTTCTGTGAGGTTTTTTTTGGGAGGAAGAAATCAATTCCTAATTGAAAATAGATTTCTCTAACCCATTACTTTTTTTCTCATGGAAAAAGACAGGATGAATTCCCTTCTTGCTGAAGTTTTCGGACATCTTCAGCTCAGCAAAACTCAAGACGCCAAGCTATGGAACGAAGAACTGCCCTTGTTGGCCCGAAACCTCCTGGCAGCAGAGGACCAAAGCGTTAAGCCGGAGTCCTTCAGTTTCGAACGCTCCCAAATATTTTCCAAAGAGCGGATCAAGCCTGAGCAAATGAAAAAGATTCAGGAATTGGCTGAAAAAGCACAGGTCAAGGATGATAGTCCCGAGCTCAAGCCTTTCATCAGGGAAGTGCCCGTCCGCTCCACGCAGATCAATCGGAGCGTACCGGGTTGGGCAGCCGGAGCAAAACTGGAAAGGACCATAGGACCGCTTACCCGGGATGATGGCAGAATTGTAGCGGTGGATTTGTATCGGGTAGTCAAGCTTTTGGGCATATATCAGCAAAACAGTCCTCTTCCCGTCATTCTGTTTCAGGCGGAATTGAGCGGAAAAAAGCAGCTTAATCTCCCAATAGAAGTAAAAAATAACTACAAAATTTACCCCGGAAGTGTCTGGGTGAGGTGCGATCTCTTGGCTTCCAATGCTCCTGCAGACCGCTATGCGGGCTTCAGTGTAAAAGCCGGAACTATCCAATTGAGTCAAAATCCGGTACTTCAAAACGGAAAGCTGGTGCTAGGGGCTCAGACGGGGGTTCAGGTATCTCTTTCCTTAAATCAAACTTCTGCTTCCTCATTCCCAAAAACAAAGTATGGAGAGGATGCTCGAAAATCAGTAACCCAAACCCCAGAAAGTTTTTCATTTTCTTTTACAGGAGTATCCAAAGCCCAAATTTTTACCCTGGGAAGTGGAGCCGCGAGTCTCTATGGTCAAAAATTTCTTTTTCAACAAATCAACAAGGCTCCAAGCTATTCCAACCAACTCAGCAGGCTGCTGATTCCCATGGCTGCCGATCAGTCCATGATCAACCCGGTGACAGTAGAAAGCAGCTTGGTGAAAATCACGGAAAGCGCTGGCTTAAAATCTGCCGCTTGGGCTATTCCTGCCGCTGAACTCGACGTCAACAACCCCCTTGAAGTAGGAGGTTCGGGAGGGTTTATGATCGAGGGAAAACCAGGTTTGAAGTTTTCCTGGAAAAACTTGGAGGCGAAAAATTTGAAGCTGAAAAATCCAATTTTTCTTGTGGATTCGGATAGGATAGGATTGACAGATTTGGAAGGCGAAGGAGAGGGAGCTTTTCAGGAGTTTGGGCACTGGATGGACGAGCTGAATACCCAAGGAACCAGCTTAAGTGTTTTTTTGGGCAAAAAGGCAGCGCTGATTTACAATTCACTGGCAGAAGGAGTGGAGATGGTAGTTTGCACAGTCAATGCTACCCATCATGTGGATCGTCCACTTTTGGTCAGCGGACTACCTGTTGAGATAAAAACGAAAGACAGCCTGCTGGTTCTGGCAGGGTCAGAGGAAAAAAATCTCCTTTATTTTATCGATGACAATATCCTTTGGGACAATAAACTGCCTTTCGAAAAAGTACCCAGCTTCAAAAGTATTGCCCTTGCTCTGGAAAATGCGCTTTTTACGCTTACACCAGTCAATGGGGCTATGATTTTTGGTGAATGTGATTCCGAGTGGAAGCGCATCGTGAAGGGTCAGACTTTTTTGGTTTTTGGATTGATGGGGTACTTGCCCACCCTTCCTGACCCTTATTTGGCAAATCTTGGGGTACTCAAAAGGCTAAGCGACAAGAAAGGAAAAAAGGGAATAGAGGGGATTATCAGCTGGTTAATTTGCCAGATTTCCCAGACGCCTACTGCTGAGGAGGTGGATAAGGTGAAAGTAAGCTTTCATTTTGGGCTTGGAAGTAATCAAGCCCAAAGCTCCAAGAACACGGAATGGGCGACAAGATCTATGTCCACTAGTATGGTTTCGGAAAGCGTTTTGTCTAGTGAAGTTGCCAAAAAAGCAGCCAAGAAAGCGGAGACTAACTCACCTCTGCCCAACTACGAAGAGCGGCTCGACCCTCATATTGCCAAGTATCAACACGATCATTTCGCGCTTTTGGATGTCAGTTCCAATGCCAATCAGATGGGGGTAAGCTTAGGGAGTCCAATGATGAGACGGGTGACAACCGGGGTAGCTGTAGGGCGTGGCAAAAATGAAGTGCACATCGAACCTTCAGAAAATCAACTTTTTGGAGTCGAAGGTATGGAAGTCGTGGTCAGGGGTTCTGCAGCACGACTATTTATGTTGCCTCAGGTGGCTTGGGAGCCTGTATTTAATTTGACTCCACCCGGAAACAATGTGCAGGGAGACCCTCCAGTTTTCTTCAATTACTACCCCAATGATGGAGGACCTACCCGGCTTGCCAACTACCATTCCGGTCATGTTCCTCTAGCCCCCAAGCCTTTGGTCCAATACACGCTGGAGGAATACAAAAAAGATATCAAGACCGCCGTAGATGCTTTATTTACCTTGCCTTTTGGCCTGAAAGCACTTGCAGAACTTACCCACGAGAAGATCCGAGAGTCAGAACCTCCCGAACTGAAACTGATCGAACCAAATTTCCCCAATAATTTGACGGGGGGAATTCAGATCCGGGCGATTGCAAAGGACTATGGGAAAGACGCAATCGTAGGGGCTGGACCGGATAGCCCAATGTTCAGAGGATTTACCGTGCAGCTGGCCAATATCCTGGGAATGAATGGAGTGCCCAACAATTCCAGTACCTTGGGAAGGAGCGTAACCAAAATTTTTAACGGAGAATTTTTCACAGATGAATCCACTCCGGAAATCCTGAAAAAACGGGGAGTTCCTTTGTCCCAAATAGATTTTACGGGATATGGAGCCAGTACTTTTAGTAATTGGCTAAGTCCCAGAGCGGCGATAGCAGAGACGAGTCAGGCGCGGTTTGACCTGATGCTCGGGAGAACCGGCCATGAGGTGATTCAGGTGAAAAGTATCCTTTACCCATGGGGGATCAGAGTGGTCCGTACGATTACGCTTTTCCGGACAGGTTCCGGATATGTATTCCGGACAGACAGTGGCTGGCAGGCAGAATCAGATGGGCTGTTTGATTTTACTTACAAATACATTGACAAGAGTAAGCCTACTCAGGGGGTCGATGAATCCGGAAATACGATTTACCACACCGAAACAGTGATCCCCTACAAGCTTCACACCGGCCCTATCCGAGGACTTTTCAATGTCACAAATATTCAGGAAGACGGAAATGTGGCTGAATACAACGAGCCCAAAGCGATCAGGATTCCCATCAATGAGTATTACGTGGACGAATTCGGGGAATGGGTCCAAAACAAAACCGGAGCGGAAGTCACCAAAGATGTCATCCTTGCTGCCGTATGGTTTGATGCTGACATCAAAATAGACCATCTTGTTCAAGGCCACAGAAATGGACTAACTCCTTCCAAAAAGATTTTGGGCTATGTGCAGCTTGGGCCGCAAGGGGTGACTATTCCGGAACTTAATTTCCAAGCCTTGCTGAATCTCCAGGGTGGCTCGATCGGAGGAGATGTGGACTGCGTCATGGATTTGAATCAATCCGGGCAGCTGATGCGAATTACCCGTTTTGATATATCTCCATCGGTATCCACAAGCAACAATCCCAATGAGCCCATTTTTGTGGCTGCTGCGAGAGGAAATGCGCTTTTGCCCAAAGATGGGAGTTGGTCGGTAGTTCAGCACGAAACGGGTACAGGAGAAGTGACTCCTCTTCCGACTTATATCCCCATCCCGATCATCAGAGAGGGATTGTGGAAGCCTGGAAACCCCTTGGAAAACGCTGTTCTCAATAATAAGCTTCTCCGAATAGCTCACCCAAAGGAAATTCTCCGTGATCCCGTAGAGGATACGATCAATTTTGGATTTCTTCAGACTACAGCCACTCAGAAGGCACTTTTCCTTACTCCAAGTTTTAGGTTTGGGGTTAAGAAATTATTGAGCAAGACTCCGCCTGCTTTTGCAGATGCCTACCGACTGATGAATAGCAGCAGTATTTTTCCCAACATAGGAGATGGGTACTCCAATCTGGGAAAAGCAGTGGCTTTGGTCAATGGCGTAGATGCGAATGGGGGAGCAGTGGCCGCTTTTCGAATGAATTCAATTTTGGACGGAGGAAGGGAGGTTTTTGAATTATTAGACCTCAAGGTCAAAGAGCAATCCGGTGAAATTGTGGACCGGGGTTTCAAATTGCTCACTGGAGAAGCCAATTCCCTTCTCAACAAGGCTATTGCATTTGACATACCCAATATTGACCCACTTTATTTGGTCAATATGGATTCTCTCAAAATCTATATTGAGTACAAGGCCAAGGAGACCAAGCCCAACAACAATACCTACATCGACTCCAAGTTGAATTTTGACGTGGATTCTTTTGCCAATGACCTTAAGGATACCTGGAAAAGCAGGGTAAATAACGTTGGCATGGTAGTCGATTTGGGCTCTTTTAAACGGTTGATGACTATCAAAGGAAACTTTGATGCCCAAAAAGGAAAGGAATCCGGCTACGAAGGTGGCCCGAATAACCCGAATAAGCTTCAGGGTTTGCCGACACCTGAGATTGAGTTTAGTGAAGATTTGCAGCCGGTTATTGACCTGTTGCAATTGCTGGCCTCCATGTCTACAGGCAACTATGCTGAGGTCCTGAAAAAGGGCCTTCAGATTGCTATGAGCAATGCCGGGGAAGTTTGGGAATACAAATTTGAGGCTACCAAGGAAATTCCATTGGTCAGGTTCCCACCTGAAGATAACCTCTATAACTCCCCTCAATGTCCGCTCAGACTGGAGGCGGGGCTTTCGCTTGGGGTATACTTCAATGCCGCCTTAAAAGTCACCACAGACCCGACTCAACTATTGCCTACCGCAGGAGCATTTATCCAGTTCAAAGGAGGCTTGGAGGTCATGTGTGTCACCGTGGGCGGTGCGACCATTTATGCCATTGGTGCAGTCGAGCTCAAACTGGCCTGCGATACCAAAATAGGACCGAGCCTTTTGATGAAGTTTGGCTTTGGAGCTTCCATTTCTGTGGGATTGCCGGTCATAGGCAATGTCAGTGTGACCTATATGGTAGGCTGCGAGATCTATGCCTCCTCTGAAGTAATTGCGGTCACTGCATTTATGCTCTTCAAAGGCCATGCTAGTCTGGCTGGGGGATTGGTCAGTGTGACCATTTACATCGAAGCCAGCGGCACCGTGAAGCGAATAGGCGGATCCAACGGAAAAACGGACTGTACCGCCTCGGTTACCTTCGGATTGGATATCAGCATCTGCTTTGTGATCAATATCAGTTTTGAAGAAACCTGGCAAGAAAGCCGACAAATCGCCTGATTTTTTTTTCTAAACAACTCAACTATGGAACCAAGAAGAATCCTAACCCTGATGACTTTCCCTCAGCGATTTGAAGGAAATAAATTGACTGTCAATATTGTCGTAGTTCCCCGAAATACCGATCCTTTTAAGCCTTGGCCCACAGGATTGGTTAATCCTTTTCCTACCCAGGTACCCGGATTTGCGAAGCTTCAGCCCAAATTCCAGCTGGCCATCGTCAGGGGGACGGACGACTTTCCTCTCAGCAATGCCCCGGCGGAAAGCCGAAAACCCATTCTCAGGCCAGTAGAAGTGATTCCTGCGACAAAAAAGGACGATTATATCCAATGGGTTGCCAAATCATTTAAAATGCCCATTACAGACGATACAGATCATCTCCCTCCGCCTGTCCATACAAAGGATGCTGGAAAGAGGGGAATCAAAAAATATCTTCCACTTTCCTACCGAGAGCGATTCAATTTTACGGTACCCAGACATCCCAATGCGGTCACGGATGATTCCTACGAATGTGCTGTTAGAGATAAGGTACAGGTAGACAATAATTACACTCCCAGAACTACCCTTTCTTGGGGAAGGGTTTTTGCGACCATTCTGAGACAACCCGTCCTCGCCAAAGTCTGCGGAATGATTTACGAAGTGACTTTGGAGGTAGAACCGGGCTGGTTTGACAATGGGGGATACCTGTATTGTGAAATTGCGGGAGAAAATTATGAATTGGCTCAGCAGGAATTGCTGAATAAAGCGGATGGCCCATTGGTCAAGCGTTATGCCGCAAAAATACCGCCATTGAAAATCGGTGAGAAAAGGCCCGTATTTGCCCCGGTATTATTTCCTGTCCTCTACCAAAAAGCCAGCGACCCAACAGAACCTATCCCTCCGGGACCCTGGGATGAGCTCTTTTTGGAAGCCCAGCTGTACAATGACGGTTTTGCAAAAATCGTCCACGCCAATCAGGCCAAAAGTGGGAACCTACTCAAGGAGAATCCAGATGGACTACCTCCCCAATCTGATTCAGGGATACGTTTGGGTTGGGACGATGAGCAGCTCTTGGTTTGGTATTTAAGGCAGATTATGGAAAATCCCGGGGACGTTCCCGGTTCAAACAAGAGACTCGATTCGGCTTTGGGAGTAATGGGCTACCACATCGATGTCAAAAAAGCCGATGCGATGAGTGAATGGGAAAGCCTGAATGTGGTCCATATCGATAAATCAGGTGATGCCTCCGAGCCCACTTTTGCCTCTCAGCGCGTGGAGCTTCCCTATCAAGTCTATCCTACCAAACTTGCCGGTCCTTTGAGTTCGAGGTATTGGCTGCCCATGTACTATGCATATTGGATTGGAAAAAGCCTGTCCACCGAAGACAAGGATGCGATGGCAATCTACAAAACTGACCAAAATCACGGCAAAGAGCAGAATGGAGCTGAAACCGGAAGGGTAAAACCCAATACTACTCTAGTACCGGGAGAGATCAAAACACTCCTCCGCTATGGCAATACCTACCGATTCAGAGTCCGGATGGCAGATATTTCCGGGGGAGGACCCGCTCTCCATGACGAACCGCTCAATGCTGCCCCAAGCCCTGAAGCCTCGGTGTCATTCAAGCGCTTTGTCAATCCGGGTATGTTACGAATTGATAAGCCTTTGATATTCAGGTCTAATCAGGCTAACTATTTCAACTCCTTGGATTCCGAAGACACAGTTTTTGGAGGAGATAGCGTGCTGCAGATTGAGCGGCCCTTATTGGAATATCCCGCTGTAGTATTTACAGATAAGTATCAGCAGAAAGGCATGGATCCTGTGGCCTTGTTGAAAGCATTAGATGTAGGTGAGGGACTCAAACCTGCGCTTCCCGATCCCGATGTGACAAAAATACAAGTGCTCGTGGAAGTGAAATCCCTGAGAATGGACACCCAGCTCAGTCGCTCCGGACAGGATAGTTACATTCCTCTTTATTCAAAAGAATGGGATTTTCCTGCTGATTTTAATGAGAAAATTGAGCTGCCTGTCAGATTTGTGGATGTACCCGTCCTCAATTTGGGAGAGCCGGCAGATCCTTTCTTGTCCCAAAAGCAACTGTTTGATGAGCTTTCAAAAAGCAACTTGGTGCTTCCTACCGGTCGGCACGTGCGGGTATCTCTAAGAGCGATAGCTACTACAGAGCAGGATGAAATTCAATATTTTGGAATTATTGACTCCGACGAAGAGAAAGACAGTCGATTTGGTAAGGTTCAACAGCTCATGTTCTACAAAGAGACCACCAGTGAGGCTGAACTTCTTTTGCCCTACAAAAACATCCCCCAATTGCAGGCCTTATACCTTAAGCCAGACCCGGTTCCTACCTTCAAGCAGATGACAATAGGAGCCCGGCTAAGGAGGAAATCTGAAAATGATCAGCCCGATGTAGTCAAGCGAATCGCAGATGCGCTGGGACTTGAATCCAAAGGATTAACCTTGATGGCCAGAAAAGGGGAGCGGGTGGCATTTGGATGCAGTTCGAGAATCAGACATTCCTTGGCCCCTGATGGAAGCAGCATCACTTTTGCTACCAAATCAGACCTTTATTATCATTGGGTGACTTGCCTGAGCTACCAGCTGAACAGAGATTGGACCTGGGATGGGCACGAAGATGTCGCATGGGTGATCCAAAGAAAGCATCGGTTTCGGCGAGAACCCAAATCGGAAGTCCGGGAAAATAATTACCTGGACGACATCGAGCTCAAACATACGGTCTCCTTTGAAGCTTTGCAGATGGATTCCTTCGATCGGGTGAACCGCAACTATACCCGGATCATTTACCTCGATGCTTTGGAACCGAAAAATGAACGTTTTCTCCCCAATTCTACTAACCCAAGGTACCCAGATGAGCTTTGGGCTGAATATACTTTGGTGCCAAAAATGAAGAAAGGGCATGCCAATGCAGAACCGGTAAAGACGGATTTGTTGAAACTACCCACAGTTTTGATACCAAACCAAACACCCAAGGTAGTCAGTGTGGGCTTGGCCTTTTCACCCTATGACCGGGCGGAAGATTACAGCAGTACGGAAGCGAGAAGGCGGTTTCTTTGGGTAGAATTTGAGGAACCAATACAGAATCCGGATGATGCTTATTTCTGCCGAATGCTGGCCAATGCTCCGGATCAGCTGATTTCAAATAATGATTGGGATTTGCAGCACATCCCAGAGGAAGCCTCCCTGAGCCTGGATCCTGAGGTGATCCGAAGGATTATTCCCGGGCAAAGCGATGATAAATCAGGTATCGATGCGATGCAGATGATGATCAAGTCCACCGATAGCAACCGACATTACTTACTGCCTCTGCCTCCCGGACTTCATTCGGAGAGTCCGGAAATGTTCGGCTTTTTTACTTATGAATTTAGAGTTGGACATGCCCATTTTATTGATCGGGAAAATGAAGATGCTGAATTGGCAGCAATGAATTTCCAATCGGTCGGCAACTTTATTTTTAACGGCACTGCACCAAAGGGAAATCTATGGTCCACGGCTCAAGCCAGGTTTGGGCGGGAATTGAGAGTCACGGGAATGCAGCATCCTGTCCCTACATTGCTTTGTTCTCTGAATCGCAACGAAAATCACATGTATGTTTCGGCTCCTTTTGCCAAGGCTGTTTTCAAGGGGAAAAATGTGACTTCCAAACCCCCAAGAACCAGCCTTTGGACCCTTCTTTATGCTCAGGTTCATCAGGCAGACGGGTTAGATCATCGAAATATCCTGATTGCCGAGCGAAAAATGCGGATTGATGTGAGAATCAATACGGATCCCAAAGAATTGAAACGGATCAATAATTTGACCCAGCAGACATATTTTCAGCCCAATTTGCAGAAATATTCAAAGGGTAAATTTGAAGTTAATCAAGGCCAGATCTCTTTGTCTGCCTTATTGGCCGAAATAAGGGAATCTCATCCGGTCGGTACAGCGGTCTTTACCTCTCAGGAGATAGCGGGATATTTATCCGATTTGGGACTTCCTGAAGATAGCTCCTTGAGCGTTTTGGTGGTAGAAGTATTTGGAAATATTACCCATATCCGCCAGCATATCAATAACTTGAATGTAAGAGGCCAAAATCAAGTATCCCCCGAATTCCAGGTGGCAGCCAGGCGGGCGATGGACAGTTCTACCTCCATTTCTCGGGACGATCGGGATCAGTTGGGAGATAATTTGGGGCAATTCCGGATTTTGAGGACTTCGCCTTTGACGAAGGTTCCATTTGTCTGCTGTCCTACCTGTGAGTGATAACAAAGAAAACCCATCCCGGGCATTTTTGCCCGGGATGGGTTGTTTTAAGCTTTTCCTCTAAGCATCAGATTCCAGTACATAAAGGGCAATCCGTACTTCTTGAGCAACCACATGCTGTACTGCTCTTTGGTAGTATCAACGAAGGTTGAGATCATTGGATCGCTATCCTTCACATTGTCGTATTTAAACTCGCAAAGTAGCATCTTTCCATAACCGGTGACGATAGGGCAGGAAGAGTATCCTTCATAGGATTTATTTCCTGCTTCCCCAGATTGGATGAGTCTCAGGAGGTTTTCTACAAGGACTGGGGCCTGCTTTCGGATGGCCGCTCCTGTTTTGGCCGTAGGCAGATGGGCCACGTCTCCAATAGAGAAAATATTCGGATATCGCTTGTGCTGCATGGTATGGATGTCCACATCGACCCAACCCTTTCCGGGGCCCTCCTGAATGGAGATTTTGGAATCGCGGATAAACTTTGGAGCGGCTTGGGGTGGGGCCAAATGCAGCATGTCGTAGTGTACTTTTATTTCTGTAGCCCCAGTTAATTCTTCCCCAAGTGGATTTCCTTCCATAAGGGTACAGTTACTTTCTCCAGGCTTGGAATACTGGAAGAAGATTTCCTGCTTTTCCGGATCAATGCGAATAGGGGCATAGAAGGGTTTGAAAATGATGTTCCGGTCGTGAATGATTTTGTTCAGGGTCTTGGCAAACTCCGGTACTCCAAAGATGACCGTTCCAGGGGTAGCAAAGAGGACATTGGTCTTATTACGGATTCCTTTTTTTCGGAAGTAATCCTCAGCCATATACATGATTTTCTGAGGAGCTCCCCCGCATTTGATAGGAGTGGTAGGCTGTGTAAATACTGCATTACCGCCTTTGAAGTTTTGAAGTACTTCCCAAGTATGTTCTGGATCCGTATAGTTGGAGCAGACCACCCCTTTGTCCATGGCCTCTGTAAGTCCGGGCAAAAGTTCCGGTGCCATGACCAAACCGGGAACAGGAATCAGGTAGTCATAAGTAAAGTCACCGGAATTGGCTGTGGACACTTGATTGAGATCTGGATCAATTGCAGTTGCCTCGCCTTTTATCCAATCCACACCTTTGGGGATGTAGTCTGCCTCATCTCTCTCTGTTTCTTTGAAATCGAAGGCACCGGCACCTACCAAGGTCCAGGCAGGCTGATAATAATGTTTTTCAGATGGTTCGATCAATCCAATATTCAGAGAGGAATCCTTTCTTTTCAGTTGGGCTGCGATAGTGATCCCGGCAGTTCCTCCGCCAATGATCAAAATTTGATAATGTTTCATTTGAATAGGGGGTTAGCAGGGTTTGTGCCGGATTTTGAATCGACTTTAGTTCTTCTTGAGTGGTCCGTTTACCACTGGAGTCCTTGAAGTCCGGTATTTTTCTGTTCAGAATTTACTTACTGGGAGTAAGGTACTTAGCCTGTCTTTCATATTTGGTGATAATTATCACCTTATAAAGTGATCTTTTGAATCGGATCCCAGATCTAAAGAATTGATCTTTGCAAGTGACATTTATCACTAAATTACTGATCAATCCTTGACCATTTTTGCAACAGGTATTTGATATGACACAGGAAAATCTCAGACTTGCGATCCCCGAACTGACCGATCCCAAACTCCTTCAGGCTATCCTGGAAAAGGGACAGGTGATGAATTTGCCTTCAGGAAAAATCCTGATGGAACCCGGGCAGTTTATCAAAGCTGTGCCTTTGGTAATCCAAGGCTCGATCAAGATCATGCGTATGGATGAGGATGGAAAGGAATTGTTTTTGTATTACTTGGAAGAAGGGCAGACCTGTGCGCTTTCTTTGACCTGCTGCTCTGCAGCCAAGCCCAGTGAAATCAAAGCGGTGGTGGAGGAAGATGCTACGCTGATATTTATCCCAGTCCAGATCCATGAGCAATGGGTGGATGAATTCAAGCAATGGAAAGATTTCGTTTCCAACACCTATCAGCAGCGGTTTAGGGAAATGCTGATCGCCTTGGATGCAGTAGCCTTTAAGCGAATGGATGAACGGCTGATGCGCTACATTGTCACCAAAATGAAGCAGCTAAAAGCCAATGAACTACACACTACTCACCAAGAAATCGCCAATGAACTTGGGACTTCCCGAGAGGTGATTTCACGCCTTCTCAAGCAGTTGGAAAAGAAAAAATGGATAGAATTGGGCAGAAACGTAATTTATATCCGGGATGATTTTGAGGAGTTGATCAGCAAATGATCAATGCATGATCAGCAAGGGGATATGGGTATGGTATGCCATGGCGATGGATTCACTTTTTTGAAGAATCTGCTTCCATAGATTTTTATGCTGATGACACATGACCAGCATGGTATTGTCATGTTCATCCAGGTAACTTTCCAGGCCTTCAGCCGCTGTTGAAGCATAAAAAGTGTGAATTTTCACCGGAAGTTGAGGGTATTTTTTTTCAAGATATTTCTCCAGTCCAAGGACAATCAGCTTATTCTGGAATTCTTTTTGGGTCTGGACATGCAAAAACTCCAGCCCTAATTGCCAACGCTGGGCCATTTCCACAAGCCAATCGATAAATGGCTCTTCATGGTTGGCAAACTCCAAAGCAAGTGTCACTTTTTGTAATGCCTTAAGCTGGGCCTTGGCTGGCACAATCAGAACAGGGCAATGTGCCTCTTTGATTACATTGACCGCAGTAGACCCGATCAGGATTTTATTGATTCCACTTGCCCCCTGGGTGCCCATGACGATCAGAGTGGCTTGTTCCTCTTCGGCAATTCTTGCAATGTTTACAGCGGGATTGCCTTCCATGAGCTGGTAGCTCATGTTCACTTCATGGGATGCGTAGTTCTGGATTAGGGCATTGAGTTGCTTTTCTCCATCCTTATACATGGACTCTATGGCTACAGCTGCCTGAGAGGCAAAATCATACACCAACTCAATCACGTGGACGAGTTTGATTTGTCCATGTTTTCTATCGGCAATCTGAATGGCCAATTCAAGCGCATTGATCGCATTGGACGAAAAATCGACAGGAACGATGATCTTCATGACTAGGTGGGATTGATCGGTATTAAATTAGGATTTATCCCTCGGTTTTCTCGTTCTTGAAATGAATTTTAACCGAAATTTCATGTCCATTTATTCTAGTACCGAATCGAGAAAAGGGATCGAGTCTTGATTTTCAAAGAGGGGGAGTATAGCTGAGGAACTAGGATCAAGAGCGAATTGGAGGCTAGAAGGATAAAAATGATGCCTGGGGGCTTTTGTTGTCTATCCCTCCAAAAATGGGTGGTTGAGGGCGTGATGTAACATTTGTCACCGCTTACCGACCTTCTTCCCATGTACTTTTGTGGACAGAATAAAATATAAACGACTATGGATTTTGTTGTCCTTATTGGATTTGCTGCCGCAATAGTAATTGGCGTGAGTTTGGGCCTTATCGGAGGGGGAGGATCGATCCTTACCGTTCCGGTTTTGGTCTATATTCTGGGTGTAGATCCGGTTTTGGCTACTGCCTATTCTTTGTTTGTGGTAGGATCGACCTCCTTGGTAGGAGCTGGTACCTACATGAAGAAGGGCTTGGTGAATTACAATACCGCTTTTGTTTTTGCAATTCCCTCCTTTATTACTGTATTTCTTACGCGAAAATTTCTGGTACCAGCTTTGCCGGATACCCTTTTCTCCATAGGTGATGCCGTTATTACCAAAAACATCGGAATTATGGTGTTTTTTGCAATCATCATGCTGGCAGCCTCGTATTCTATGATCCGCAGCAAAAAATGCGTGGATTGTGAAAAGGATGAAGAGATTAAGTTCAACTTTCCGATGATCGCACTGGAAGGTTCAGTAGTAGGACTCATCACAGGGATCGTCGGTGCAGGAGGGGGATTTTTGATTATCCCTGCCTTGGTACTTCTGGCACGATTGCCGATGAAAATGGCGGTGGGAACTTCCCTGCTTATCATAGCAGCCAAGTCCCTGATTGGATTTTTGGGGGACCTATCCACGCAAACCATTGACTGGAATATGCTTTTGATCTTCACCGGACTTTCCATTGTGGGGATTTTTATCGGGAGTGCGCTTTCCAAAAAAATCAATGAAAAAGCCTTGAAAAAGGGATTTGGGTGGTTTGTTCTAGTGATGGGAATCTACATCATAGCCAAGGAATTGATGAGTTTGTAGAGCCATGCTGAGGGACTATTTCACTATCATCTCGGATGGGTATTTGGGATATTGGAATTACTTCCAATCCGAAGTGTCCGATCCTTCCTGGCACAATTACTTTTATTGGCTGATTGGATTATCGCTTTTGGTTTGGGTACTGGAATTGGTTTTTCCCTGGAGGAAAAACCAACCTGCCTTCCGTAAGGATTTCTGGCTGGATGCCTTTTACATGTTTTTTAATTTTTTCCTATTCTCTTTAGTCGTCTACAATTCCCTTTCCAATGTGGCTGTGGAGGCTTTCAATGATTTTCTGGGCCTTTTTGGTGTCAGTAATCTGGTAGCGATTCAGGTAGCATCTTGGCCCGGTTGGGCTCAATTTCTCCTCATGTTTGTGGTAGCGGATTTTATCCAATGGAATGTGCACAGATGGCTGCACAGAAGTCCTTGGCTTTGGGAGTTTCACAAGGTCCACCACTCAGTCGAGCAAATGGGTTTTGCCGCTCACCTTCGCTATCATTGGATGGAAACGATTGTTTACAAATCTGTCCAATACATTCCTTTGGCTATGATTGGGTTTGGACTGGACGATTTCTTCATCCTTCACATATTCACCATTGCCATCGGTCATCTCAACCATGCCAATATCAAAATCACCTACGGCCCATTAAAATATGTCCTAAATAACCCAGTCATGCACCTTTGGCATCATGCCAAGCACTTGCCTGAAGGAAGCCATGGGGTGAATTATGGGATTTCATTAAGCCTTTGGGATTACCTCTTTGGTACTGCTTATATCCCAAATGAGAACGAGAACGAGCCTTTGGGTTTTGAGCATGTGGAGGAATTTCCCAAGACCTTTTGGCAGCAAATCACCTATCCGTGGAACAAAAAGAACTAAACCGAAAAGTCTTCTACAACAGTTGGAGCTTTGTCATCATCCTCTGCATTGCTTTGGGTTTGGCCCCAATTACTCAAGAGCCCCATATCTTGGGCAAGATCCGATGGGTAGCAGGAGGAGCTGTGGGAATGAAGCTGATCGATTGGGGAGACTTGTTGATGCACGGGTTTCCATGGGTATTATTGATTCGACTTTCTTTCTTGGACATAAAAAAGAAATTCTTTCCAGCCAAAGCCTGATTTTTTTTCAAGTGACTTTTATTACTGATAGTCAGTCGATAGGTGGATTAACTTTGAAGAAAAAATAAAACAACCATGTTTGACTTCTTCAAAACCACACCAAAGAATTACGAAGATATCCCCGCAGGTCCATTTCATGACCTGATGCTACAGCCAGACACTGTTATTCTGGATGTACGTACTGCAGGAGAATTTGCAGGAGGCAAAATCCGGGGTGCGAGAAATCTCGATATCATGTCCAGAGATTTTGTGAATCAGATCAAAAACCTTCCCAAAGACAAAACCTATCTCGTGTATTGCCGCAGCGGAAACCGAAGTGGGCAGGCTTGCGGAATAATGGCTGATTTGGGATTCAAAAACTTGAAAAATCTGGCAGGAGGCATCATGAGATGGCCTTTTGAGACAGTATAAATAAATAGGTTGATAGGTTTGGGTTAATGAAAAAGACCGGATCCCTAAGGGTTCGGTTTTTTTTATTTTGGTAAATCCAAAGGAATTATTCACTGCGTATCTGCGGAAAAACCAAAATACGCTTATGAAAAAACAGCTGAATTTTTCCTTGGGCTTGGCCCTTTGTCTAATGGTTGTGGGTTTCTCCTCCTGCGAGGATGGAAGTGACCCCATCGAAACCAATCCGGGGAATCCCCCTATGGTGGACTTGACTGTTTTGGGAGAGGGGAATCAATTGCTCTTTTTTGAAGGTGGTGAGATCAGTGTCCCTGCCAATTCAATTTCCATTACCGGTTTAGGTTCAGGAGAGCGGATGCTTTCCATTGATTACAGACCTGCCACGGGGCAATTGTACGGAGTCAGTTCGGCCAGTAGGCTCTACCTGATCAACGAAAATTCAGGTCTGGCAACACCTCTAGGGAGTCAGGCTTTTTCACCTGCCATAGAAGGATCTTTGGTCTCCCTGGATTTTAACCCCACCGTAGACAGGATCCGATTGGTCACCGAACAAGGCCAAAATCTGAGGCTGCACCCTGAATTGGGGACCGTGGTCGCTGTAGATGGCAGAATCAATGGAGGAATGAATCCGATGATTTCCGGTGCTGCTTACACCAACAGTGTTTCGGGTGCTACTTCCACGGTGCTTTATGACATAGATCTCACTCAGGACAAACTTTACATGCAGATGCCTCCCAACGATGGAGGTTTGGTCGAAGTAGGGAATTTGGGAGTAGATTTTGACGGCCCGACTTCCTTTGATATCAATCCGGACAATTCTATTGCTCTTGCAGTAAGTAAGCCCATGAATGAGGAGTTTAGACTATATCAGATCAATCTGGAATCCGGTCAGGCGACTTGGGTAGGGCGGTTTAGCCAATCTGTTTTGGGAATAGCTCTTAAAACCAATCCGATCGCTTATGGTGCCGACGCTCAGGGAAGATTGTACCGGTTCAATCCCATGAGCAATGATATGTCTATGGTCGATTTTCAAGGGTTGGAAATGGGCGAGGAGGTCGTCGGATTGGATTACCGGCCTGTCAACGGTCAGCTTTTGGCTGTCACCAACCGAAGCCAGCTCTATTCTGTCAATCCTTCCAATGGAACACTGACTAAAATCGGAATGCCTTTTTCACCAATGATTGACGGCATGAAAGTAGGGTTTGACTTCAATCCAACGGTTGATCGAATTCGGCTGGTAACGGAAAATGGGCAAAATCTTAGGCTCCATCCAGATTTGGGAACTGTAGTGGCTGTAGATGGAATGCTTAATCCAGGTATGCCTCAGGTCGACGCTGCGGCGTATACCAATTCTTTTGCAGGTACTACTTCCACTGTTCTATATGTGATCGATTATGCTACAGACATGGTCTACCAGCAAGCCCCTCCAAATGACGGAGTCTTGGTACCGGTTGGGTCCTTGGGGATTGACGTATTGGATGGAAACGGCTTCGATATCGGAGGAACATCTGACATGGCCTATGGCGTCTTCCGGGTAGGAAGTAATGTGGGGGTTTATTCCATAAACTTGACCACAGGACGTGCTACGAAAGTGAGAGACTTAAACTTCAATCCAACAGCCATGGCGCTGGGATTGGGTTTCTGATAGATGAATGGGTTGAGTAATTGGCAAAAAGGCAGATCGGGTGATCTGCCTTTTTTATTCGAACTGAAGTTGGATTATCGCTTGGATAGCTTATTCAAAGTGATGCTCTTTTGCATTCTCGATTTGAATGTGCTCATTTCCTCCGGAGCCTTTTTGGCGTGTTTGGTTGCTCTTCCCTGAACTCTTGCTCTCCACATCTTGAAAGAGCTTCTTTTCATGGTTTTCCGCATCAGGACTATGGTTTCACTTTCGCTGATACCAAATTGAGCCTGAATCGCATCGAAAGGTGTCCGGTCTTCCCAGGCCATCTCCACAATTCTATCCACCTCTTCCTCAGATAAATCTTTCAATTTCTTCATGAATCTCAAACTTTGCCCAGTCCTGAAAGTTTTCTGGTTGTGAAGAAAATCTCCCTGGTTTGGCTGAAAAGAGACCTACGACTGAGCGATCATGCGCCAATGGTGGATGCAATTGACTCCGGCTTACCCGTCCTGCTCGTTTACTGTTTCGAGCCCAGTCTCATTCAGGCACCCCAAAGTGATGACCGTCATTGGAGATTTGTCTGGGAAAGTCTTCAAGATCTTCAAATCCGCCTTAACCCTTACTCCACCCAAGTGGCCATTTTCCATAGAGAGGCTGAAGAAGTGTTTTCTTTCCTTTCCACAAAGTTTACCATTCAGGCCGTTTATTCCCATCAGGAAACGGGGATTGATTTGACCTACAAGCGGGATGTGAGTATGGCGGATTTTTTCAAAAGAAAAGGAATACTGTGGAAGGAATACCTTCAGCAAGGAGTGGAACGGGGAAGAAAAAACCGAAATCGATGGAATAATCTTTGGTTTGGCTTCATGAGCTCCGCCCTTTGCTATCCTAAACTGGATCAGGCATCTTGGGCCTATCTTCCTGAGGGGATTTGGGAAGAATTTCCCCAAAATCCCATCCCGGAGGCATGGAAGATTTCTCACCCTCAAATGCAGCCCGGAGGAGAGACCAAAGGGAGAAAGTACCTGCAAAGCTTTCTTACTCAGCGGGTCGAAGATTACAGCAAGTTTATCAGCAAACCTGAGCTGAGTAGAAAATCCTGCAGTAGGATGTCTCCTTATTTGGCTTGGGGCTGTTTATCCATGAGGGAGGTTTACCAGCTTTCTCAGATCCAGGCTAAAACAGGTAAACAAACACGTAATTGGACCAATTTCCAATCCCGGCTCAAATGGCACTGCCATTTTATCCAAAAGTTTGAAATGGAATCCCGTATGGAGTTTGAGCCGATCAATCGGGGATTTCTTCACCTTCCTCAGGAAAAAAACGAGGAATGGATCCAAGCCTGGGAAGAGGGAAGGACAGGAGTGCCCCTGGTAGATGCTTGCATGCGCTGTTTGAAAGAGACTGGATACCTTAATTTCCGGATGCGTGCTATGGTGGTTTCTTTTTTGACTCATCATTTGGGTCAAAACTGGAAATCGGGCTCCAATCATTTGGCGAGGATGTTTCTGGACTTTGAGCCCGGGATTCACTATCCACAGCTGCAGATGCAGGCTGGAGTCACAGGAATCAATACCGTTCGGATTTACAATCCGGTCAAGCAGTCCCTCGATCATGACCCGGATGGGGTGTTTATCCGAAAGTGGGTGCCGGAGCTCCGAAATTTGCCCAATTCTCTCATCCATACACCCTGGGTTCTCACGCCGTTGGAGCAAAGTGAGCTGAAGATCCAATTGGGAAAGGATTACCCATTTCCCTTGGTAGATTTGGAAAAAGCCGCGGCCCGGGCCAGAGAAATAATTTGGAGTGCGCAGAAGTATCCCGAAGTGCTCCAGGAAGCACAGCGGATTTTGGCCAGACATACCCTATCCAAACGATGGGCCTAGCCCTTTTTAAGAAAAAAGCTGTCAAAATCCCCTATTGATGAAAAAAGAAAATTTGCCTGCTAAAATGTGCCCGGTATGCTCCCGACCATTCACTTGGAGAAAGAAGTGGGAGAAAAACTGGGAAGAGGTCAAATACTGCTCCAAGCGATGCGCAGGAGAAGCCAAATCCCGAAGAAAAACCTAGCGGTAGGCTCCAATATAGAAGGCCAACCAAATAAAAAGAGGAAGAAAATAGGCCAATGCCACCACCACAGTGCTTTCGGACAAGCTCCTTCGGCTGATCATATGATAGCCGTAAACCCAAAAAACTCCATAGAGAATCTCAAATACATTCATCACAGAGAGCGCATAGTGGTACTTTTCATCAAGAGTATCCGGACCAACCAGCCAGAGGGCGGAGAGGGGTTCGAAATTTTGAATTTCCTGATAGGTAATATTGCCAGAGGGATTCATATAAGTCAGTAGGCGTAGGAGTTCGGGTAGAATGAAAATCACTTCTGCGACAAGGGCAAATCTCCACAAAGCTTTAAAATCTGCCTTGTACCCAATCATCAAGCCAATAGACCAAAACAAAAAGGCAATGACTGTAAATTTCCAAAGTAACGCGAAGGGAGTCCAGAGATAGTTCAGGGAGTTGAACAGATGAAAAAACATCAAGTCGCCTTTTCTTTCCAGATCTTCGTATCCCGGTATTGCCTCCAAAATCAAACTATTGGTCAAATAGCGGATCAAAAGAAAAATGAAGAGAAGCAGGAAAAAAAAGACGCGTTTGTCGAAATCAATCAGTTCGCTTAAACGTTGTGCCAAAGGGGAAGCGTGTTTTGCCATAGGAAATGCTAAATCCTCCTAAATCTAAGTGATTGTGGCCAATTCGCTTTAGTTTTGCGAAGAATACCAGTCTAGGATGAAAATAAGAATTATCGGATATATCTATTTCTTTATGTTGATTCTGGGGTGCAACAGACTTCAGGCCCAGCCGCAGCAGCCAATTAATCTGTCCTCCGATTCGGAGTACCTGCTTTTGGATAAGGGCTTGCAGTACCGGATAACCAAGGCGATCAACAGCATGTACAATTTTGACTTCCCTACCGCTGAGCGGGATTTTTTGGTCATCATGTACCAATACCCCGATCATCCACTTCCTGATTTCCTGATGGCCTTGGGTTATTGGTGGAGAATCGAAGTGGATGTGACCAATACCCGTTATGACAACATATTCGTACAGTATTTGGAAAGAGCCAATAAGAAGGCGGAGAAAATGTTTGATGCCAATCCTAAAAACAAAGAAGCCGCATTTTTCCTTGCAGCGGGATATGGATTTATGGGAAGGCTGTACAGCGAAAGAAAGAGTTGGACCAAAGCCACATTTGCAGGAAAAAATGCGTTGAAATACATGGAGCTCAGCAGGGGAGAGGAAGAATTTAACCCCGAACTGCTGTTGGGAGATGCCTTATTCAACTATTTCTCGGTTTGGATACCTGAAAATTACCCCCTGCTTCGTCCTGTGATGGCCCTTTTTCCCAAAGGAAACAAAGAACTGGGAATCCAGCAGCTCGAGACAGTGGCTAGCAATGCATTCTATACCCGGGTAGAGGCTCAATATTTTCTGTTTAGGCTGTATGCCTCCATGGAAAACCGACCTTACGACGCCTTGAGAATCTCCGAATATTTGCACCAAAAATTTCCCAACAATCCTTATTTCCATCGATCCTATGCTAGACATCTCTATTCGGTAGGCAGATGGTCCGACTCCGTCAGGGAGTCCTATGAGATTTTGGATAGGATTGACCAGAAGCAAGCTGGATATGAAGCCAATAGCGGGAGATATGCGGCCTTTTATGTGGCTGAGTATAATTTTAGATCAGGAAACAAAGCGGTAGCCAAGCAATACTACCAAAAAACGGTGGCTTACGGAGAGGAATCCGAATCCCAAGAAAGCGGGTACTACCTGCACGCCTTGATCCAGCTGGGAAAAATAGAGTCTCAGGCAGGCAATAAGGCCAAGGCGAAAGCGTATTTCAATCAGGTGAAGAAATATGCCAAACGAAAACACCCCGCCCACAAGGAAGCCCGAGATTTTATCAAAAAGAATAAACTTTAATTTCAGCCTTCCCGTTAGAACCACTCTAAGGCAAGAGATAATTTGAAATTTTCGCAAGTACCTTGCTGTTTGTAAGGAATTCATTGCCAAATACTCAGAAATACTTCCAAAAAATTTTGAATCCGTTCATCAAAAACAGATTAATCGATTTAAAATTTTAATCAATTATATTAACTTTGCGCCACAGAAAATTTTGTAAAGACGTAGAAACATGGACAATAGTGTAAGAATCAAATTTGATAAAATAGACCGTAGAATTCTGGAGATTCTTCAGGCCAATGCCAAGATTACCAATGCCCAATTGTCCAAGGACATCGGACTCTCTCCAGCACCAACTTTGGAGCGAGTAAAGAAGCTAGAGCAGTCTGGAATTATCAAAAGCTACCATGCAAAGCTGGACCCGGAGAAGATTGGTTTGGGCGTTAGTACCTTTGTTTTGGTTAGCCTGATCGGACACAATAAAGGCAACATTGATGCTTTCATGAAGGAAATCAATGACATTCATGAAGTCATCGAATGTCATCACATCACCGGTACGGGTGACTTTATCCTGAAGATCATTGCCAAAGACATCACCGCTTATCAAAAATTGATGCTGGAGAAAGTTTCCGAAATCAAGGAAGTGGATTCCATGCAGTCCATGGTAATTCTATCTACCTTTAAGGACTCAAAAGTTTTGCCTATTCCTGCCTAATCAGTACACTAATCATAGAAAGGGTGGCAAGTTGCTACCCTTTTTTTTTGAATTGCTATGGAATCAAACCCTTGGAAAACCCTCAAGAAGGAACTAGTCTATGAGAACCCCTGGATCCGGGTAGAGAATCATCAGGTTCTCAACCCGGCTGGGAAAGAAGGATTATATGGTAAAGTCCATTTTAAAAATAAGGCCTTGGCCATCATTCCTATTGATGAAAACCATACTACTTGGCTAGTCGGTCAGTACAGGTATACCTTGGACGAGTATGCTTGGGAAATCCCCATGGGTGGAGGCCTCATCGATCAGGATCCATTAGAATCTGCAAAAAGGGAGTTGAAGGAGGAAACAGGGATATTCGCTGCCAAATGGACCGAAATCATGAAAATCCACACCTCCAACTCAGTCACGGACGAAGTGGGATATATTTATTTGGCGGAAGACCTGAGTTTTGGTGCTACGGAATTTGATGAAACGGAAGTATTGAAGATTATACAACTCCCTTTCAGGGAAGCTTTGGAGTGGGTGATGTCAGGAAAAATCACAGATGCAATCAGTGTAGCCGGACTCCTCAAGGCTGCCCGCATTTTAGGTTATTAGTAAGTCATGACGATTAGGGATCATTTTAAAACGACTTTTATCCTTGCTTACCCGGTGATGCTCAGTCAGCTGGGGCAAGTGGCTGTGGGTGTCGCAGACAGCATGATGGTGGGGCAATTAGGCCCGGTTCCATTGGCAGCTTCCGCGCTGGCCAATAGTATTTTTTTTGTGATCATGATGTTTGGAATTGGGGTTTCCATGGGGATTACTCCCTTGGTCTCTGTTGCTGACGGTAAAAGTAGGCTTAAGCGTATTTCCAGACTTTTCAGTCATGGATTGTGGATCAATGTCACCGCCGGAATCCTTCTGATCGGAGTGATTTTGGGCTTGTCTCAAGGGCTTTCTTATCTGGAGCAGCCCGAGGAAGTGGTAGTTTTGGCTTTGCCTTACCTCTTTATCATTACGGCCTCCCTTCTTCCAATGATGGTCTTTCAGACCTTCAAGCAGCTAGCAGAAGGTCTTTCCCAAACCAAACAGGCCATGTACATTACCATATTCTGTAATCTGGTCAATGTGTTTTTAAACTGGGTCTTCATTTGGGGAAAGTTTGGTTTCCCTGAAATGGGCTTGAATGGGGCAGGCTTGGCCACCTTGATCTCCAGAATTTTGATGATGCTGATGATGGGAGGCTATATTCTTACCTCTTCCCGATACAAAAAGTATCATCTGAAACTGCGCAACCCCCATGCTAGCTTTCCAATGCTCACTCGAATACTGAAAATCGGCATTCCAACCGGCTTTCAGTATATTTTTGAAGTATCCGCCTTTGGAACCGCAGCGATCATGATGGGTTGGATCGGAGTCAATGCCTTGGCGGGACATCAGATTGCGCTTAATCTGGCTTCTATCAGCTACATGATGGCTACTGGGCTATCTACAGCAGGAATGATCCGAGTCAGCAATCAAATTGGCAAAGGCAATTTTAAAGCGATGAGAGAGGCTGGAATGGTGGTGTTTGGGTTGGTGATGGCCTTTATGTTTGGCTGTGCAGTAATCTTTGTGGTTTTCAGGAATTTCTTACCCGAACTCTACATCGACGATCCGGAAGTAATTGCGCTTTCCTCTTCCTTATTGATCATCGCCGGCCTATTCCAGCTGAGTGATGGAGTACAGGTGGTGGGTTTGGGTGTTTTGAGAGGTTTGGAAGATGTGAAAATTCCAACTTTGGTCACACTGATGGCTTATTGGGTTTTGGGTCTTCCTCTGGGCTATGTGCTTGCCTTTGAGTTTGGATTTGACGAAAAAGGGATTTGGTATGGATTGTTGATCGGGTTGAGTATCACTGCGGTGCTACTGTTTTTCAGATTCAATACCCTGAGCAAGAAGAAAATCAGTTCTTCCTTGGCTTCCCATTCTCCGGCTTCGATGGCGGAATAATTGCTTTCCTTTTCGCTCCAATCTCTTATCTTGGAGCTGAAAAACCGCCATTCTTATGAGATTAATGCTTCTTTCGATCCTATGGATCGCTTTTGTTTTTTCTTCTTTAGCCCAAGAACCGGCTGTCCTTACGCAAAGGGAACAGTCTCGGGTTATTGATCAATGGCTGGAAGACAGAATCGGGAATCTCCTTCCCAGCCTGATGACAGAAACCGGCATAGATATGTGGATCGTCATGTCCCGAGAGTACAATGAAGATCCCGTCATCCGTACCCTTCTTCCATCCACTTGGCATGCTGCGCGAAGAAGAACCATCTTGGTGATGTATCAGCCCTCTCCCAATGCTCCTGTTGAATCCTTTGCGATAGCCCGATACGATGTGGGCAAATCCTTCAAAAAAGCCTGGGACCCGGAAGCCCAGCCCGATCAATGGAATGCCTTGATGGAGATCATCCAGGCAAAAAATCCCAAGAAAATAGGGTTAAACTATGCCAAAGACTACGGCCATGCCGATGGACTTACCCATTTTGACTATGAGGAGTTTATGAACCGACTCCCTGATTCATTTCAGAACAAAGTGGTCTCTGCCCAAACCCTGGCGGTCCGTTGGCTGGAAACCCGCACTGCCTCTGAGATGGCAGCATACAAGCACATCCAAGAATTAGCTCACTTCATCATTGCAGAGGGGCTTTCTGATCGGGTGATCACTCCGGGGGTCACTACTACAGATGATGTGGTGTGGTTTTATCGGGAAAAAATAAAAGAGATGAAACTGGACACTTGGTTTCACCCTACAGTGGATATTCAGCGACCTGATCCCGAATCCAATGAAGCTAATCGTTCTTTTGCCGTAAGACCTGATGTGGCAGTCATTATGCCAGGAGACTTGCTCCATATTGATTTTGGGATTACCTATCTGAGACTCAATACAGACACCCAGCAGCTGGCCTATGTCCTCAAAGCAGGGGAAACCGAGGTGCCTGCCTATTTGCAGGATGCTTTGAAGGTCGGCAATCGCCTTCAGGATATTCTCACCTCCAACTATGTGGAGGGTAGAACAGGTAATGAAATTCTCCGGGCCTCCCGTAAGCAGATGGAGGCAGAAGGAATACGGGGAAGCATTTATACCCATCCGCTTGGGTTTTATGGCCATTCTGCCGGACCGACTATTGGTATGTGGGACAATCAGGGTGATACGCCCGGTGCTGGTGATTTTCCGCTTCATGTCAATACCGGCTATGCCATCGAGCTCAATGCCGTAGTCTTTGTCAAGGAATGGAACAAAGACGTACGGATTATGCTGGAAGAAGGGGCCTTTTTTGACGGAGAAAAGGTGACCTACTACAATGGTCGCCAAAAGTCCATTTTGGCTATTCCAAGGGTAAGCAACTACTTGGGCTATTGATGTTGGCTGAATTTTCGATCTCTTTTGGTAAAAATCAAGATCAGAAAGGATAGAAAAGCAAAACCAGCGGCTGTCAGGAAGACCAGTTTGAAATTGGAGGAAGAATTGGCATAGAGCCACCCGGAGACGAGTGCGCCTACACCAATTCCGCTTTCCAAAAAGATATACATGGTAGCCAAGGCCCTGCCCCGGAATTTGTCGAGAGACAAGTCCACCACCCAGGCTGTAGTAGTAGGGCTATACATGCCTACAGCTGCACCAAATAGAACTCCGGAGGCGAGCAAAACCACCTTAGTTTCAGAAAAGGATATGGCAGTCATGGCAGCAACCATGCATAGACTAGCCACCCGCATCACGACTACCCGGCCATATTTGTCTGAGGTACGGCCGGCAATCAATCGGATTCCCAAGCTGGAAAGGGTAAAAACAGCAAAAAATAGTCCCTTATTTTGGATACCCAAATGAGTGGAAAAATCCGGAATGATCGTCAATACCACACCAAATGAAAAAACGGATAAAAACAGAACCACTGAGGGGAGCAGTACTCTTTTTTCAATAATTTCCTCTCGATTCAGCTTAAACAGTCTGGGAGTAAGTTTTTCTCGCTCTACCAAGGTCTCCTTGAGCTTGATCAGAATCAAAATGGAAAAGATAGCCGTGAAAGCTGAGCAGTAGAAAATCCAATCTATACTCCAAAACCCGGCTAACCAGCCTCCTACAGCCGGTCCCGCAGCCATGCCCAAGGAACCAAAAAGAGATTGGATTCCCATGGCTTCCCCTCTTTTCTGGAAAGGGACAATGTCCGCGACATAAGCGGATGCGCCTGTGGGAGTAAACCCTGCCGAGAATCCATGGGCAAATCGGAGAAATAAAAACCCGGAGACAAAGGTGAGCAAAGGGTACAAAAGACCTACTACAAAGCAGACGGATGCTCCAAACATCATCACCGGAATTCGGCCGACTTTATCAGCCAATTTCCCGCTAAATGGCCTGGAAAGCCCGGCCGAAAGGGTGAAAAGGGCAATGATCAAGCCTTTGTAGTCCTCTCCACCCAAAGAGCTCAAGTAGGCAGGAAGCTCCGGTATAATCATATTGAAGCTGGAGAAAAAAAGGAAATTGCTTAAGCAAAGCAGAAAAAAATCAAAGGTGAAAAAGGAGGGTTTGATGGCCATATATCGAAAATTCGAAAAAAGGCCGGAAAATCTCCGGCCTTTGTTATTTACTCTTTATTGGCTTCTTCTTCGCTTTGGGCGAGTAGGAAGGCTTTCATAAACTCATTTAAGCCACCATCCAAGACGCTTTGTGCATCTGAGGTTTCATGTCCTGTTCTGTTGTCCTTGACCAGTTTGTAAGGGTGGAGGACATAGTTTCGGATTTGAGAACCGAAGTCCACTCGGAGTTTGGAAGATTCGATTTTGGCGATTTCCGCGTTTCGCTTTTCCAATTCCATCTGGTAGAGGCGGGATTTAAGCATCTGCATTGCTTTTTCCCGGTTGGCAAGCTGAGAGCGCTCCACTTGGCAGACGACCACGATTCCTGTTGGCTTGTGCGTCAGCTGAACCTTGGTTTCCACCTTGTTCACGTTCTGTCCACCTGCGCCACCGGATCGAGAGGTGTGCAATTCCACATCAGCAGGGTTAATTTCGATTTCGATGGAATCATCTACCTCCGGATAGGCATATACCGAGGCAAATGAGGTATGCCTTCTTCCGCCCGAATCAAAAGGAGAGATTCTCACCAAACGGTGTACCCCGGTTTCGGACTTCAGGAAACCATAGGCCAAAGGCCCTTCAAATTCAAGGGTTGCTGATTTAATTCCAGCCACTTCACCGGGCTGCACATCCACCTCACGGACTTTGAATCCGTTTTTCTCTCCCCACATGATGTACATTCGCATCAGGATGGAAGCCCAATCGTTACTTTCTGTTCCACCTGCACCGGGGTTGATTTCCAGTACCGCATTGAGCTGATCTTCTTCAGCAGAGAGCATCTTTTTGAGCTCCAGCTCCTCTACAGCAATCTTTGCCTTGGTGTATTCTGATTTGATTTCTTCCTCGCTTACCTCTTCCATGCTGTAGAAGTCATACAATACTTCCAGGTCTTGGATGGTCTTGTCGAGGTTTTCAAAATCACTGGTCCAGGTCTTTCTCGCCTGGATTTGTTTCATGGTTTTTTCTGCCTCTTCGGGGTTGTTCCAGAAGTCAGGCTGGGCCGAAACGGCCTCGAGATCTTGGATTTCTAATTTCTTCCGATCGTAGTCAAAGGTACCTCCTCAAAGCCGAAGTGCGGGCTTTCAAGTCTTTCAGTTGTTCTGAAGTCATCTGTCTAAGTTAAAATTTCGGTTGCAAAAGTCTGAAAAAAATCGGGCATATACCAGCAAAGTCCGATTAATCCATACGCATAATGATAATCTGAATCCGATTGTCTCCTTCGTTTTTGAACGTCTTGTACCGTAAAGGCAAAAGTACCAATCCCGTTCCTACCAAAACGCCGGAGAGAGCGGCCACTCCCGAATCAATCTCAAAGGCTTCGTCTTGGTAAAGACTATTCACTGTTTCCACAGAGATCAATAAAACACCAGCTCCCAAGAACAAGCCGGTTAGATTTCTTAGGGTCCCGTTTCTTTTGTCTTTTTGCCTGATGTCGATTTCTTCGATGTCGTTTGGGCTAAGGATATTCTCGGATAGGAAAATAAACTCATCATCCAGTCGCTCGATCTTATCGGTGATAAAATAGCCCAGCTTTTTGCTTTTGTAGGTGATGGTTTCTCCGGGATAATAGCGGATTTGACTTTTTTGATTGCTTCCTCGCTTCAGCAGGATAAAATCTTTGGTTGGGGTCTGTGCATGGCCCAAAGAAGAAAAAAGGAAGAGTAGGAGGATGCAAAGCCGTGCGATCATAAGCGGAAAAAAGAGAGACTGAATCCAGAGTGGAGAAAAACTCTCTTCCTCTCATGGATTCAGCCTCATAGAATTAGATTTTGATGATCCATTGGTGAGGATCAGAGATTTCACCGTATTTGATGCCATCCAATTCCCGAAGAATTCGATTGGAAAAGGCATCACTTCCTTTTTCAGGCAAAGTGTAGGTTTTTCCATTGACTTGGATTTTGGCAATATGGGCAATGGTAGCGGCAGTGCCTACCCCGAAAGCCTCCTCAAGAGTCCCGTTTTCCAAGGCTTCCTGAAGCTCACTGACATTCAAAAAGCGTTCTTCCAAGGGTTCTGACCAATCTTTTGCGAGCTGAATCACGGAATCTCTGGTGATTCCTTTAAGAATAGTCCCCGTATGGGTGGGAGCGGTAATCAATGTATCCTTGATTTTAAACATCACGTTCATGGTACCGCTCTCTTCGATTTTGCTATGGGATTTCCCATCAGTCCAAAGCAGCTGATCAAAGCCTTCTTTTTGTGCCTGAAGGGCTGGGTAGAGGGAGGCTGCATAATTTCCGGCTGTTTTTGCGGCACCGGTGCCTCCTTCTGTAGCTCGGGTCCAGTAGGTTTCTACCTTCACATTGACCGGCTTGCTGTAGTAAGCCCCCACAGGACAAGTGAAAATGATGAATCTATACGTATCAGATGGCTTGACCCCGATGTAGTTGTCCATAGCAAACATAAAAGGCCGGATGTATAAGCTGGAACCCTTTGCGGAGGGTACCCAATTTTTATCCAAGTCAATCAGTTGAGTTAAGCCTTCCATGAAAATCTCTTCAGGCAATGCAGGCATGCACATTCTTGACGCAGATTCATTTAAACGTCTCGCATTGGCATCTGCCCTGAATACCAAAACTTCACCTTTGTCATTTCGGTAAGCCTTCAAGCCTTCAAAAATGGACTGTCCATAATGCAAGGCTGCATTGGCAGGACTCAATTCCAAGGGTGCATAAGGTTCAATTCGAAGGTCTGTCCATTCTCCGTTTCTGTAATCTGCCACAAACATGTGGTCTGAAATTACCCTCCCAAAGGCCAAATTGGAAAAATCGATTTCTGGCAATCGGGATTGCTCGATTTGGGTTACCGGGATAGCTAATGAAGTTTTCATACTCTTGTTGTTTTTGGGTTTGGGAAACCCGGGTCAATTTATTTTGAAAAACTGGCTAAATGAATTAAGATCTGGGTTTCCACGTCACTTCATCCACTTCCAGTTCGGCTGCCATTTTTCGGCCTAATACGAATAGATAGTCGGAAAGTCGGTTGAGATATTGGATCACCAATGGATTGACCTGCTCATACGAAGCGAGTTCTACTACGATTCGTTCTGTTCTTCTGCAGACTGTCCTTGCCAGGTGGCAAAAGGAAACCGATTGATGACCACCCGGGAGAATAAAGGCTGTAAGCTGAGGCAACTCTAGGTCCATTCGGTCCATTTCTTCTTCCAACTGCTCGATGTCTTCCGCATGGAGGTCTGGCTTTTTCACCTTGTCCTTGCCGGGTGCTGTGGCCAAATCTGCTCCTATGGTAAAGAGCCGGTCCTGAATCTCTTTGAGAAAATCGGTTCTTTTCCCGTTGATTTCCTGATCTCTCAAGAGGCCTAGGTAGGAATTGAGCTCATCCACCGTTCCATAGGCATCTATTCTGAGGTCAGATTTTGGTACTCTCAAACCACCCAATAGAGAGGTAATGCCTTCGTCACCGGTCTTGGTATAGATTTTCATTTCAGCCGCTTTTCTAACTCAGGCAAAAATAGCATTCTATTTCGATTTCTTGGGAAAATCAGGCATGAACGGCCATTCCTCGGGTTGGATTGGGGTTTATTTTGTCTGACTCTACTAGTCCGTCTCTGAGTCGGACGATTCGGTGGGCATAGTGTGCGATATCATCTTCGTGCGTTACCATAATTATGGTATTGCCTTTGGAATGCAGCTCATGAAAAAGCTCCATGATGTCGTAGGAGGTTTTGGAGTCCAGGTTACCTGTAGGCTCATCCGCCAGGATAATGCTGGGATTATTGACCAAAGCCCTTGCGATGGCCACTCTCTGACGCTGACCTCCGGAAAGTTCGTTGGGTCGGTGCTTCGTCCGATCTCCTAACCCTACATTTTCGAGGGCTTTGAACGCCATTTCTTCCCGCTCGGATCTGCTGTACCCTGCATAGACGAGAGGTAGGGCGACGTTTTCCAGGCAAGAGGCTCTGGGAAGAAGGTTGAAAGTTTGGAAGACGAAGCCAATTTCTTTGTTTCTGATATCAGCGAGCTCATTTTCGCTCATGTCACTCACATCTTTTCCTGCCAAAATATAGGTCCCTGATGTAGGGGAATCCAAACAGCCGATGATATTCATCAAGGTAGACTTTCCGGAACCGGATGGACCCATAAAAGCAACATATTCTCCTTGCTCTACGCTGATACTTATAGATTTGAGGGCTTGAATGATTTCGGAGCCCATTTTATAGGTTTTGTTGATTTCATGGGTTTCAATGACTCTGCTCATGGTGTACGTGTTAGTTTAGGTTAGTGGTTTAGGTTTTCTTTTTCCAGTTGCTCAAATTACGTGAAAATCGACTAATAGTTAGCCATTTGAAGTTTTTCTATTTCGTCCCAAGTCATCCAGCTGCTCATCTCCTGTATGGCCGCAGCAGCGTAATGATCCAAACCAAGTCTTTTTGCGGCCTGAACTTTCCTCATCCAGAGAAGCGGATCCCTGTTAAACTCACTGCTGGCCTGGAGAATTTCATACTGATTAAGAGGGTCTGGAATCCGGTCTGCGGCACTCAAGATCAAAGGTGTGAGGTAGGGATTCGATGCCAAATCCTCACCCAGATTAAGAAACTTCATGAGGGAGCCTAGAGACTCTGTATTTGCCCAGTCCGGATTGGCTAGGAAAGCCTGCAGAGATTCTGAATAGGGTGTGTTTTCCTCCAAATAGCTGCCTAATTCCTGAATTTGGGCTCTTTTCAGGCCATGGGACTTTTGGGCGATGAGGCGGAACGCCAGGTCTTTCTTCAAATCCGAGCTGGAAAGGTTTTTCCAGTTTTCCCATGCTTTCTCAGCGAGCCACTCATTGAATTGTGGAAGCATAGCTCCATATTCAGGGGAAAGGGTTTGATCCTCAACCTGAAATTTCCGTTCAATTGAATATGCTTGGGATTCCTGTCCTCCATACCTTAAAATGCTCAAATGGTAAGGAGCAAAAGCCCGAAATCCTTTTTCTTCGGCCACGATCAAATCTTTGGCAGCCTTGACGAAATCCAGATTTTGTGCCTGAATCATTGCTGTAAGTTGCAGATAGTAGGCAGCATCTCCGGGATTTCTAAAGGCCAATCCGTTCAGGTTTTTGACCGCCTCCATGATTCGGTCTGCCGCAAGGCTCCGGAGAACGGCCGTCTCCTGTAGGTCAAAGAAGTAATCCAAAAACTCTTCTTTTTTAGAAAGAGAATCCAGAAGTGCCAAGTCCTCCAAAGGATCTTCGATCGTTTTTTCTGTAACCAAATTCCTCCAACCTGCATGAATGAGCAGGGGGGAAGTCTCTCTTTTCAGGTTTTGCCGGATGGACTTGATCAAATCTTCTTCCGGAGTTTTTCCGCTTTTGCGGATGGCAGCAAGGGCATTGATTTGGGTGATCAAATCCACCTTGCCATCTGGAAAGCTGACTTCCTGATTCAGTTTGGTCTGCAGCGCGATGCTGTTGGATCGGGTAACGGGGTGGTTGGAAGAGTGGCTTTCTAAAAGTAGTTGAGCTTTTTCATGCTGTTGGGTAAGCGTGTAATATAGGGCCAGGTTGTTCAACAGGTAGGGGTTCTCAGGAAATCTTTTCAGCCCGTTTTCCAGATAGAAAATGACCTCAAAGGGTTTATTTTCCCGATTGAGCCTTTCGCAAAGCAACAGGATATTGTCCAGCTGAGGTGCTTCCGAAAAGCTTTGCTCTAGATGCTCTTTTGCCAAGCTGGGCTGATTCAGATCAAACAAAAGCTGAGCCGTCAGAAACTTGGCCTTGGGATTTTTACGGTAGCTATCCCAACTGTTTTCATAGAGAATACTGGCTTCCAGTTTTTGTCCGGTCTGGTAATAATAATCTCCCATAATATTGCTGGTCAGGGAATTGAATTGAGCAGCTACCACTGCCTCCATATAGACCATGATGACAAGAATCGCTATCAATCCACCTATCCTAAGATGGTAATAGGGGAGGGAAAAGGGTTTGAACAAGATTCGCTCCACGGCTTTTCCCGAATTCATTACCCCAAGGAAGTTGGTCATCAAATAGACCATGAAAAACAGGGTGAATCCTGCCTGAGTATAGGTCAAAATATGTTTTAAAAGCTCTTCGGCCGGTTGATTTCCCGCAAATCTGACTTTCCAGATCAGCAGTAAAATAAGTCCAAAACCCAGAAAATAGAGGGTTTTTAGAATCTTCGGCCGAGCTGCCAAATCTTCGCTCTGCTGTAGCTTTTCCCTGGTGGAAAACCATCCCAAAATCCCGATAGGAAACACAATCCATAGTGGGGAGAAGGAGTGAAACGGCAAGGTAACCGTACCTCTCAAATCTGCAAGTTGCCCGATCAAAATACCGAAATAGACCAAGGCCAAGATGGAAATCTGAATTGAGATTTTGGTGTTCAAATTTGTGTTGATCCGGGCAAGTACAACGTAGAGCCCGGAAATCACCCCGTGACCTTGCCAAAAGAGCCAAGCAACAGCAAATAGCAAAGCAGGCACCAAGGCCTGTTCGGCCAGGTACACAGCGGGATTAGAAATCGGGCTTGTATAGAGCAGTATCCCGACCGATGCACCAAAACCTAATCCAATCACCACACTTCGGATCAGGAAGGATGCCCGCTCCAACCAAACATGAAAGATCAAAGTGGGTACCAATGATCCCACAATCATTCCTATCAATGGAATATTGGAACTTGGAGCTCCGATATTCAGTCCGTTGACATTGGTCAGGGTAAGGAGCACGATCCACCCCAATCCTGCGCCCAAAAAAGGAAGCTTTTTGAAATGGCTGAATCCTGCCAAAGCTAAGACAGAGACCAAAAAAACAACTAAACCAAATGCCTTGCTTTCAGCAATTCCAAAAGGACTTGATATAGCTTTAAACTCCTGAAATACAATATAATTATCCAAGTAAATCGGAAGTTTTAAATCACCAAAAGATTGAGTGTGAAATGGGACTTCTACCGAATCCAGGAATCCAGCCGGTAAAAGCTGCCGATAAAATCCCTCTTCGTAGGCCAAACCCCAAACGGCAAAAAGCCCTGCCGCCACGAGAAGCAGAAGGGCTGGGATTTGGGATAATGCTTTCTTTTTATCCGAATACTTACTCATTGGATTCCAAAACCTTGGGTACGCGGAAATAATCGGAATCCCGCTGTGGGGCATTTTTAAGGGCTTCTTCATGACTGAGATGGGTTCCGACTTTGTCTTCCCGCATCACATTGACTTCAGAGGACATGGTAGTCAGAGGTTCCACACCTTCGGTATCCACTTCGTTGAGTTGCTCTACCCAATCGAGAATCTGAGACATGTCATTGGACATTTTTTCAGCAGAACTTTCGTCGAATTCCAATCGTGCCAAATGGGCTATTTTTTTGATGGTTTCCTTGTCTATTTTCACGCTTCGCTGGTTTTCAGTGACTTTTTTGGAGGATTATCCTGATGGAGTTGTTCTTGGATGATTTGGTAGCATTGCTCGGAAAGTTCATATTCTGAGCTGAAATTATTTGAGTCTAGTGCCTCGTGCAGGACCATTTTTGCAGGTTTCCAATGAAGCAGGAATTTTCCGTCCTCAGGCAAAATTAGATGATTATAAGATAAGGTGACAGGGATTATGGGGATTTGTTTCTCGACGGCCAATCGAAAAGCTCCGTATTTGAAGGGAACCATATGAGGAGGATTTTGGGTATAAATACCTCCTTCGGGAAACAAAACGATACCACTTCCTTTATCAATAGCTTCTCCGGCTCTGCGCATGGTTTCCGCCCTGCTTTTGACCCGACTTCTGTCTACGGCAATGTGAAGTTTTTTGAAATAGTAACCGAAAAGCGGGGCTTTGCGAATAGATGCTTTTCCCACAAAAAGCACATCTCCCGGTATAAATCCCATCATGGCCACATCCAGATAGCTGAAATGATTTGCCAGGAAAATATAAGGTTGATTCTTTTGAATGGTTCCCTTAATCTCAAGCCGGACAGGCAAGAAGATCAGGGAGAAGTAAACTTTTGCCCAATATCGGTTGATTTTTCGCCCGAACTTTTGCCATCCCGGAACCCAAATGCAGATCAGGAAAAATGGAAAGATCAGAAGAAAACTTATTACAAATAGTACTGCCGCATAGATGGAATAAATTCTGCTTAAAAATTTACTCATGGTTGATCATATGATTAGCCACTTTGATGAAGTACCCCATCATCAATTCCTTGACATTTTGTTCGGGTTCAATTTTATCCAGGGCAGTAAACATGGCATTCAGCCAATGGTCACGCATTTTGGCATCAATTTGCCAGTTGAAATGTCTCTTTCTCAATCTGGGATGACCTCTTTCTTCCGAATAGGTTTGAGGTCCTCCAAACACCTGAAGCAGAAAGAGAAAAAGTCTCCGTTCGGCGGGGGCCAAGTCTTTTTCCGGATAAAGTCTCCTCAGATTCTGATTTTCAGCTACCTCCTGATAAAAGTACGCGGTGAGTTCTTTGATTTTTTCTTCACCTATCAGTTGGTAGACAGACTGGAATGGATTCATGTCACAAACTTATCAAAATCCAGAGTTTAGCCTTCCCATTTTTTGACTTTTAGGCTAGTCCCTTCTGTGGAAATGACGATGATCGGCTCTCCTTGGTCCAAAAATTCCCCTCTGGAATAGGCATCGTAAATTTCTCCTTCGATTTCTACTTTTCCACTCGGTCTGAGTCTGGAATGCACGATTCCAGTCTTTCCCTTTAGGCTGTCTGCATAAAAACTTGACGTGTAGCCTTGTGTGCGTTCTTGTGTACTAGCCAAAGTGATAGTGCTGAAGGCTCCCCATTTGTTGACTTTTGGCGTCAGCCAAAAAACCAATCCCACTGAAGCCAAAGCAGCCAAAATCACGGTCAACAATGCTGCAAACAGCTCCGAGGCAGGGACAAAATCGAAGTTGAAGTCTTGGTTGGGAAGCATACCCAAGACCAGTCCTCCAAGAATAAACACAATGCCCAACACCCCAAAAATCCCGAAGCCCGGTATGACAAACAGCTCAACAGCGAGCAGAATGATTCCCAGGACAAAGACGATGATTTCCCAATTTTCAGCCAGACCGTTGAGGTAGTAAGGGATGAAATAAAGCAGAGTAGCGATAATGGCTGCTAAAAGAGGAAAGCCTACCCCTGGAGTTTGAAGCTCGAAATAAATACCACCGATAATGATGAGGATCAGAATTCCGCTGATGGCAGGGCTTAGGAAAAAGGAAATAATACTTTCTGTTGAGCTTTCTTCATAGGCAATCAATTCGGCATCGGTGAGTCCTTTTGCCTGCAGGATCGCGTCTATTGAGGAGAATTCACCATCACAGAACCCATACTTGATCGCTTCCGATACGGAAAAGGTAATCACCGAACCGGCAGCCGAAATCCCTTCGATTTCGATTTTTTCATCCACCATGGCCTCGGCAATTTTCGGGTCTCTTCCTTTGGCCTCTGCTGTGCTACGCATCATGGAGCGCATGTAGGATTGGTATTTGTCTGGTGCAGCGGCTCCATCGACTCCATTGACGACCGTGGCAGCTCCGATACTTGCTCCGGGTGCCATGTAGATGCTGTCACAGGCAATCGAAATCAAGGCTCCTGCAGATGCTGCATCCTTATTAATAAATACATAGACGGGAATATCAGATTCCAAAATCCGGGTTCGGATCTCATCCGCATCCGTGACCGCCCCGCCGTAGGTGTCCATTTCGATCAGGATGAGATCAGCACCTTTTTCATTGGCCTCTTCCAAAGCCATTTTTACCCGACGATTCATGGCTGGGTCGATGTCTTTATCGATTTTGAATGTGTAGACCTTTTCTGTTTTTTCCTGAGAAAAAACAAAACCGGAAATGAGTCCGAAGAAAAGGAGTAAGTATAGTTTGGATAGATTCATGATTGGGTTAAAAGAACGAAAAGATACTAAGCTAGGAGACAATTCACTAGAAATGACTTTTATTCTTTAAAGCTTCAGAAGTGATTTTTAGCATAATTATTGCCTAAAAGTAGTACAGGATTAGTCCTGAGTTTGTTCTAAAATTAATATCGACCCATGAATACCACTTTCTTCTCTGGCAAAACCCTTCTGGTTCTTTCATTTTTTGCATACTTTCTCACTTTTCAAGGTTCTCACGCTTCCGTTAGGATACTGGGAGATTCTGTCGGTGTGGAGCGAGTAGGAGACAAAACGTTTATCCTTCACCAGGTGACCGGAGGAGAGACCCTGTTTTCCATTTCCAGAAAATACCAAGCATCCGTAGGTGATATTCAAAATGCCAATGAATCCCTGAAGCAGGGCTTGAAAGCCGGACAGACTATCCGGGTTCCCTATATTTCCGCAGCCAAACTTCCTGAAGGGAATTCCCTTCATAAAGTAGCTCCCGGAGAAACCCTTTTCTCCATTTCCAAAAAATATGGAGTGACAGTGGATTCATTGAAGCAGTGGAATAAGTTATTGGGAAATGACTTGAGCGTCGGACAGGCCTTAATAGTCAAAGAGACCAACTCTTCACCCCTTGTGACTGCTAATCCAAGCATAGCTATTACCAATACCACTACCACTACTCCAGTACCTACTTCTACCACTCAGGAAAGTCCAAAATCTGAGCCAGCACCAAAGAAAGAGGAGCCCAAGAAGGAAATTCCTGCTTCAAAACCAGAACCATACAAGGCATCACCCACCGCTGTTTCTGTGGTAAATACTCCTACAACAGCACCGATTGTTCCCGGAGAGTGGATTTCCCATACTGTAAAGTCAGGAGAAACCCTCTTTTCTCTGTCCAATCAATACAATTCCAGTGTGGAAGACCTGATCCGATGGAATGGATTGACGTCCAATAATCTTCGTGCCGGCCAGAGCATCAAAGTAGGAAGAGCTCCTGAAGGTCCTTCCACTGTACCGGTGATAGGAGAACCAAAAATGGCTGTTTCGACTAGTGAAATGAATACTGAGAATACCATCGAAAATACCTCCGGTGGATTTAAAAACATTAAGGAAAATGGACAGGCTGAAGTAATTGAAGGCACTGGAGGCCACAAAAAATATTTGGTTTTGCATCGCACCGCGCCAGTTGGCAGCATTATGCGTGTAAAGAATGAAGAAAATGATATCACCATTTTTGCCAGGGTAGTAGGTACGCTGCCTGAAACAGGAGATAATTCCAAACTGGTGATCAAACTCTCCCAAGCGGCTTATGATCAGCTCAGGGCAGTGAACACTAGATTTCCTGTAGAGGTGTTGTACTAAGCATAAACAGGAAAGTAGTCTGGCTTTTCGAGGTGACTTTGGGATTCTAGTTGATCTGGGGTACCTTTACAGCTCAGTACTATTCCATGAACAAAGTCCAACTTTTCTTTCACCATCTGTTCAGATTTATCTGGAACGGGATTTTTATTATTTCTTATCCCATTCTTGCGAGTTTTGGATTGGTATTTATTGGGTTGACTTTTGTGTTTTCCAAACTTTCCCAGCTCTTGGCCAGCCTTCGACCTGAGGGAAAAAAAGTGGTGATCAAGGATTCGGATTGGGAAGTTTTACCTCATTCCAACGAGCTATTGGAAGCTAAACTTTACAAACAGATTTTATTCGGGCCGTCTGGTTTCCAAATGAGAAGAAAAGATGGGGTACCCTCTGTGCTCAATGATCATGTCTTTGGGAATAAAATCCGGGTCATTGAAGAAGGATTTATTCTGGAAAAATGGAACACCCTGGATTCGAAACATATGCCTGATTTTGATATTTGCCTGTACAATCCAGACGAAGATTCTCTTCGCTCATTAACTCAGATTAAGTCTTTTGATTGGCATGTGTCTGAAAAAGCCGAGAATGAGCTTTCTTTCAAATGGTTTGACGGCACTCAAGGCGGAGAGGTGAAAGTGGCCCTTTGAGCGCATGAATTCACTGAAAGATTTTTTAGAGGAAAAGTATCTTCAATACAATCAGCCGGGATTTATTCCCAATGATCCCATTTCTATTCCCCACCAGTATTCCAAAAAAGAGGATATTGAAATCACCGCGTTTTTTGCTTCGATTTTGGCTTGGGGACAGCGCAAAACCATCATCAACAAGTGCAATGAGCTATTCGGGTTGATGGACAAGGCTCCTCATGATTTTTTGATCCATCATCAGGAAAGCGATTTAAAGCCTTTTTTGAATTTCAAACATCGGACTTTCAATGCTACGGATACGCTTTATTTCATTCATTTTCTGGCAGGATATTATCAAACCCATTCCAGTCTGGAAGAAGCATTTCTAATCGGTCAAACTAACCAAGATGACGCCATGGAAAATATGCTGATCCGGTTTCATGACTATTTTTTCAGCTTGCCGGACGCACCCTCACGCACCCGAAAGCATATTGCTACGCCTGCCCGAAAGGCAGCCTGTAAGCGGATCAATATGTTTCTGCGATGGATGGTAAGAAAGGATAATAAGGGAGTGGATTTTGGAATTTGGCAAAAAATCCAACCTGCTCAGTTGATCTGCCCCTGTGATCTGCATGTAGATCGGGTAGCAAGAAAACTGGGTTTGATTCAGCGAAAGCAGACTGATTGGCTAACGGCCTTGGAATTGACTGATCGACTGAGAGAATTGGATGCTGAGGATCCTGTCAAATATGATTTTGCCCTGTTTGGATTGGGAATTGAGGAAAAATTTTAGGGTTTTTCGTCTCCCTTTTTGAAGTCCATGCTGACCGAATTGATGCAGTAGCGGATTCCCCCTTGATCTTTTGGTCCGTCGGGAAAGCGATGTCCCAAATGCCCGCCGCAGTTTCCACAAAGAATCTCCTCACGGATCATAAAATGGCTATAATCCATCTGCACGTCAATGGCTTCAGGACGAATCGGTTCAGTGAAACTGGGCCAACCACATCCACTGTCGTATTTCCTGGAGGAGTGGAAAATCTCATTTCCGCAGGCTTTGCATTCGTAGATTCCGGTATCCTTGTTGAGATAATATTGGCCTGTGAAAGGTCTTTCTGTTCCTTTTTCCCTCAGCACATGGTAGGATTGCGAATCCAGAATTTCCTGCCATTCTTCCTCTGCCTTTTGGACCGGATAGGCCTTCGCCTCTTTTTTACCTTTGTTTCGATTAAAAATTCCCATAGCAATAACTCAATAAGTCAACAAGTCAATAACACCACTCTAGTCGGCAGGGTTTAAAATCAGCTTGTTATCCGACTTCTTTTTTATCTTTTCCTCGTTCATTTCCTGAGGACGGTACTTTCCTTTGACAAAGAGTTCTTTTTGATCGGCATAGTGCTTACTGAAGCGATTTCCACTATTTCCTGTTGGCAACACAGAAACAGAGTTTTCCAAATCTCCAAAGTCGAGAATAATCCGGATCGCCGGTCCTGCAACTATTTGATAGGTACCGTCTGGCAAAGGTTTCAGCGTCAGCTTGTTTACTGCTTCTTCATTACCGGCAATTGGGCCAGCTTGAACATTGAAGAGTTTATCCAAAGGCTTTTGACTTCCCAAGGGATGAGGATGCTCCAAATGAACCACCTTTTCCCATTTCCAGTCTTTTGGGTTGCTACCCAACTGTTTGGAAAGCTCATCCAAGGAAAGGCTTAGCGCTTCGGACAGGATGTCTTTACGGGTTTCTTTTTCCGGAGAATTTTGTTTGTCCCACCATGGATTATCCGTTTTTGTGATGAAATGATGATTGCTGTTGACCATAACAAATGTCTGCAGAAATGCCTCGAAGCCCTCTTTTCCCAACTCATCTTCTATAGCCAGTCTCCAGGTGTGGATCAGCCATTTGTAGAAAAGAGTGGGCGCAGTTTTTTCAATTTGATGATCTCCATCCCAGGTTTCCAAACTTTCAAGAGCTGCCGAGAATTCCTGATAATCATCGCGGTTGACCTCACTAAGCATGAATTGGGCTAATTCGGGGAATACTTCATTTACGGTCTCCAATTGAAGGCTTTGGAGGGATTTCACATCCCAATCGGAGCGGGAGGAGATGGTTTTGGCTATTCTGTTCCAGCGATCTCCCGGGAAATAGTATCCGGGGAATAAGTGGCCCCCTCTGGTAGAGTCCGGTTGATTGTTTGCCGAGGCTACGAATCCGATGGGAGGATTGACGCTTTTTGGGTTTTCTTCGAAGGGATACCAGCCTTTGGGCTGGGCATTGGGATCCGATCCATCTGCAAAAATCTTGGAATGCACTTTGTCTCCCCGAATCGGAAGCTTGGCCGCTCCCCACCAGGCAATGTTGCCTTCTATATCTCCATACATGATATTCAGACCGGGGGCATGGATGAGGGCTGCCGCATCGGCTACCTCTTGCATGGATTGGGCATGATTCATTTTGTACACTGCCTCAAAGCTTTTGGCAGGTTCGAGTAAATAGACCCACCAAGAAGAGACAGGATTGGTGGTCAATGCTGCAATTTCCTTGACGACAGGATTGATAATGGGGCCGTGAGGAGTCTCTTGAATTTCCCATTCTACGGGTTCTCCACCTTTTACTTGGATGATTTCTTTTCTGGTTTGGATGGGATAAGCTTCCTCCCCAATTAGGATTTCATTCGGGTTTTTGGGGTTTAGTTTTTCTTCGAAAAAGTCCTGATCATCGTTTTCAAACATGGTCAGACCAATGGAATGGTGCCGGTTATTTCCCATAAATCCAAAGGGAATACCCGCCAAATGATTGCCATAAAAGCTAAATCCAGGATACTCTAAATGGGCTTCAAACCATACCGAAGGAGCAGAAAAACCAATGTGGGTATCGTTGCTGAAGACTACCTTTCCGGATTGGGTAAGACTGCCGGAAATCACCCAGGCGTTTGAGCCTTGCAGTTGGGGTACAAGGATTTTTTCTAAAAGAGCAGTTAAATTGGAATAGGTAGAAGCGCTCTGGGAAGAATCGGGATAATGAACAGGAATCATGTGGTGCTCAGGTAGTGTCTCCACTGCGAGAGCGCTGAGGTAGTCAGGACCTAAGTCTCTGGCGATTCGGGTCAGCAAAGGATCCGTTTTCACGGCCATGGCAAAGGTAAAGGACATGTAGCCGATGATGCTGTGCATGTCTTCCAAGGTGTAAAGTCGGGGCTTTTCACCTATAAGCAGATACTCAATGGGGAGTTTGCCATGGGCGATGAATTCGTTTACCCCCTCCACATAGGCTTCGGCAGCTATTCTCCAAGGAGTGTTTCCCTGAGCCAACAGAGCTGCGGTACTTTCCTTAGCATGCTTGGGAATCCCGAGGGTATGAAAAAACTGATCCACTTCTACAAGATCTTTTCCCAAAAATTCCGCCAAAGTACCCGAACCGACTCTTCGGAGCATTTCCAGCTGAAAAAGACGCTCTTTGGCATGGATGTAACCTAAAGCCCGGTAGGCGTCAGTCTCATTTTGGGCATATATATGAGGTATTCCAAACTGGTCAAAGTAGACTTCCACTTTATTTCCAAGGCAGCAGAGCTGGAGCTCTCCATCATAGCTGGGAGATTGCCAAGCGATAAAACCTAGGATTGAGAGCACTACCATCAGAAGAAGGGCTCCAAGGATACTTGCCAGTTTTTTCATTGTGCTTGAATTTTTGGAAAGTTAATGCAATCTAAGGATTTGCAAAAAGAAGGATTTGGTCAAAAAAAATCTCAGTTTGTATGGATGAAGCAGGAATTCACCTTTGCTTATCGGTTGATTTTGAAATAAAAAACAAAAGACCCTATGCCATAGCACAATATGTCCCAATAATCCCGAACATAGTGATCTGAATACCAAGGAAGAATCCCTTCGAAGACGAGAGAAACGTAAAGAAATGCTACGAAGACGTGCTCCTTCTTCAATCGGAAGGTCTCCCGCATTGGGTGGATCCAGCGGTAAATCTGCAAAGTGATTCCAAGAATAACAGGGAGAGCCAAAAGGTCGTCCAAATAGGAGTGGATCCAGGGAATGAAGATTCCAAAACCTTTTTCTAGAACCTGATTTCCTGCAAAAAACACCACAGGAATAAAAAAATAAGGATTTTTGATCACGTGCATTATCCAGGCAAAGCTGCGATAAGCCAAAGTATGAAGGAAACAATTGCCATGAAGATCGTGTAAAAAAAGTTTCCGATTTTCTTGAGGTTCGCCTTCCAAACCGGATCATTTTCATCGATGAAAAACATCCAGTTTTTTTCGTTAGCCTTGATGGTTTCTTCTCTTCGTTGCTGATTTTCAAGGTCTTTTCCACCCAAGGTTTTGCCGCAATGCTCGCAGAGATCGGTGAGACGCATCGTCCAGGTTGACCATTCTCCGCAATGCGGGCATTTTTTTTGTCCCATTTTTTTAGGATTTACGATTAGTTTAACCTGCTTCTCGAATAGCCTGAAGAATTATCTGACAGGCCTGTCTGATTTCTTCTTCGGTAATCACCAAGGGCGGAGCGATCCGCATGGAATCATCGCAGAACAGAAACCAGTCTGTAATCACGCCCAATTCGATGGCCCGGTCAATGATTTTTTTCAGGACTTCAAAAGATTCAAATTCTACGGCCATCATCAGTCCCTTGTTTCTAATGCCCTTGATTTTGGGATGGACCAGCAAGGATTTAATGAGATTCGCTTTTTGCTCTACCTGATCAATCAGCTTTTCTTCCTGGAGCGCCTGAATAGTGGCCAAAGATGCAGCTGCACTCACAGGATGTCCTCCGAAGGTAGTGATATGTCCCAAAATGGGGTTGTTTTTGAACACGCCCATGACTTCTTTGTTGGCGATAAAAGCACCGATAGGCATTCCTCCTCCCATGCCTTTGGCACAAACGAGAATATCCGGTACAATTTCAAAATGCTCGAAGGCCCAGAATTTCCCGGTTCTACCAAATCCAGCTTGGATTTCATCCAGAATCAGCAAGGTTCCTGTCTGGTCACAACGCTTTCTTAATGCCTGAAAGTATTCCCGGCAAGCGACCCGAATGCCTGCTTCACCCTGTATGGTTTCGATAATGACTGCTGCTGTCTCCTGGCTGATTTGTGCAAGGTCCGAGTAGCTTCCGTAAGTAATGTTTTTGATTCCGGGAAGAAGGGGCCGATAGGCTCTTTTGAAGACCTCATTTCCCCCTACGCTGAGCGACCCATGACTGCTGCCGTGGTAGGCGTTGACGCAGGAGATAATTTCCCGTCTCTGGGTATGGCGCTTGGCTAACTTCAAGGCTCCTTCCACTGCCTCCGAGCCGCTATTGACCAGATAGACATTATCCAAATTTGGCGGAAGAGTTTCTGCCAATGCCTTGGCCAGCCGGGTTTGAGGTGTCTGCACATATTCCCCGTACACCATGAGATGAAGGTATTTCTCCACCTGTGATTGGATGGCTTGAATGACCTTGGGGTGGCGATGACCTACATTGCTGACTCCGATTCCGGAGATGAGATCGATGTATTTTTCTCCATTCGGACCAAAGAGATAGATTCCTTCTGCCTTTTCCACCTCGATCATGAGCGGAAAATCAGTGGTCTGGGCTAAATGGGAGAGAAAAACCTGTCTGTTGTTCATCGAATTTACGCAGATCAATAGCTTGAAAACCGATAAAAAATCCCCAAAGGAAGCTTTTTGCCTTGTTTTTCCTCCAGGTACAGTTCGCCTTGCTCTGCGTTTTTCACGTTTCCAAAATTGGATTGGATCAAATTGGCGGCGATAAGGGAAGAAAAGCTCAGAGAGTACATATTGAGCAAAAGAAAATGATCCTTGGGATCCAAAATCGCGCGGCAGGTCTTCAGCATCTCGTTGATTTGCTCTTCCAAGATCCACTTTTCCCCATCAGGACCCCGTCCATAGGCAGGAGGATCCAGGATGATTCCCTGATACCTGTTGCCTCTGCGTTCTTCTCTTTTGATGAATTTCATCGCGTCGTCCACAATCCATCGGATGCCTTCGAGTCCGGATGATTCCATATTGTGCTTGGTCCAAGTGACCACTTGCTTGACGGAATCCAAGTGAGAAACTTCAGCACCAGCGGCTCTACAAGCTACACTTGCTGCTCCGGTATATCCAAAGAGGTTCAATACTTTTGGGCTTTTTCCGGGAAAAGCCTTTACTTTTTGGTACAGGTAGTCCCAATTCACTGCTTGTTCCGGGAAAAGGCCAATGTGCTTGAAGGAGGTTTGGGCCAGATTGAGCTTCATTTTGAGCCCCTCGGAATTGGCATATTGGATTTGCCAATGGTGAGGCATGGATTTCAGCTGTTGCCAGTGCCCTTTTTCAGGGTTGTTTTTTTCTTTGGCAAAATAAGCATGAGCCAGCTTTTTCCATTCCGAGTCGGGTAAGCTTTTGTCCCAGATGGCTTGGGGCTCGGGTCTGCTGAGGATGAATTTCCCGAAGCGCTCCAGCTTTTCAAATCCTCCGGTATCGATCAGTTCGTAGTCTTCCCAAGGGCCTGGGCATAGGGACAAGATGGTCTCTTTCATTGGGACAAAAATAGGGATTCTCGTCCAAGCCGCAATTCTTACTCAAGCGGAGTGTTCATTCGGAAGAATCAGGCCTCAAGTCCTGCAGTGTTTTGAGGCTGTAATTCCAAAGCTCCTCGGCAGGCTTTGGGTCTAAGGCAATCGCAGCGGGGGTTTTTGGCTTTTTTTTATCGAAATAGCCTCCGTTCTTGAGTTGGTCTTTGGGGCTCATCGCGAGAAAAATGCTGGTATTGGCACCTGCTTTAGGACTGATAAACAGGAGCTGGGTGGCTCGGATAATTGCCTTGGCGATCAAGGAAGTCTCTGATCCAAATGCCGTTTTTACCGCTCCCGGGTGAAGGGCATAGGCTTGAATTCCTTGGTCCTCATACCTTCTCTTCAGCTCTTTGGTGAAAAGGATGTTGTAAAGTTTCACCTTACCATAGGCATTAATCGTATTTCCTGCTTTTCTCAATCCCCAATCTGAGTTTAAGGAAGCAGCCAATCGATGGGCCTCGGAGCTGACGTTGATGATTTTTGCCTGTCCATTTTTCAACAAAGGAAGCAATTCCAAAGTCAGGAGGAAGTGACCGAGATGATTGGTGGCAAAAGTCAGGTCCAGTTTCTCCTCTGTGAGTTTGCCTCCGGGATACATGCCTCCAGCGTTGTTGATCAGGACGTGGACCTTATCGGTAGATTTCAAAATATGTTGAACCCCTTCCTGTACCGATTTCATCAAGCTCAGATCCATGGGGATCAGTTGGATCTTGTGTTTTTCGGTCAGAGGATGTATCATTTTTTTAGCTTTCTCCAGGTTCCTTACGGGAAGAAAAACATGGTCAAAATGAGGAAGGAGAGCCTTTAGGGTTTCCCACCCGATTCCGGAGGTACTGCCTGTGAGTACGAGGTTCATGGTAGTTTTTTTTTACATTACTCAAAAAACAGCCCCTTGGTTTTCAATACTCTAGGATTTGATTCTTGATTTGAAATCAGGGAAGGGGTATATTTTTGTAGTTTTAAGCCAAATTTCGGAGAAATTGTTGTTCCTCCTTGATAATTGCTCCCTGTTCATTTCACTCAATGATCAAAAAATACATCGACATCGAGAAAGCTATTGGTTCCAAAAATCCAAAGTTGCTGAGGTGGATGCCTGGCTTTTTGCTCCGCTACATCAAAAGGGTCACCCATGAACAGTGGATGAATGGAGTGATGAACAAAATTCATCATTTGAAGGGGTTGGATTTTGCAGATGCCTTGATTGATGAATTTGGGGTAAAAGTCAAGTTGGTTGGAGGTGAGCATATTCCCGAATCGGGAGGAGTGATTTTGGCAGCCAACCATCCGCTGGGAGGTTTGGACGGGATTGCACTCATTCATGGTGTGGGCAGAATCCGGCCGGATATTCGGTTTCTGGTCAATGATCTTCTTATGACTTTCGATAATTTTCAACCCATCTTTGTTCCGGTCAATAAGCATGGCAAAAACTCCAAGGAAGCCAATCTGAAAATCGAAGAAGCGTATTCCCAAGGGTATGCTGTCCTGATTTTCCCCGCGGGTCTGGTGTCCCGAAAACAGGAAGGAAAAATACGAGACCTGCAATGGAAAAAAAGCTTTGTAACCAAAGCTAGAAAATATAGCCTGGACATTCTTCCTTGTTTTATTCGAGGAAAAAATTCTGAGTTTTTTTACAATCTTGCTTCCTGGAGAAAGAAATTGGGCATTAAAGCCAATGTGGAAATGTTTTGGCTGGTGGATGAGATGTACAATCAGCGGGGAAAAGAAGTGGAAATTACCATTGGACTTCCTATTTCTGCTGCTGAGCTTTCTCAGGAGAAAAATGACGGAAAGTGGGCCGAAGAAATAAAGGAAAGGGTCTATAATTTGGGTGAACCCAAAAAAATGGAAGTATCTGAATAAGTAAGTTTGAGGAATTCTTTTCTCCAAAAAAGGTCAGAAACCCCTTAAAATTGTTTATTTCGTTAAATCCAGACAGTGATTGAATTAATTGGTATTGGAACATCAGATGAAAAAAGAATCAGAGATCATTCCCCCGGTGGATCGGGCTTTATTGAAGAAGGAGCTTTCGGAGGAAAGGTTTTTGAGATATACCAACAACGGGGATAATCTGGTCTATTTGGTCAATTATCATAATTCCCCCCATACTGTTCGGGAGATCGGAAGGCTGAGAGAGCTCACTTTCCGATCCGCAGGAGGAGGTACAGGTATGGAATTGGATCTGGACGAAAATGATACCTGCGAAAACTGCTACGATCAATTGATCACCTGGAATCCTGAAGACGAAGAGATTGTGGCGGGGTATCGATTGATCAAATGCAAAAATGCCATTCAGGAGGACGGTTCGTTGAATCTTTCTACCACCCATCTCTTTGATTTTTCTGAGAAATTTATTCGGGATTATATTCCCCAAACGCTTGAGTTGGGAAGGTCTTTTGTCCAGCCCAAGTACCAACCGAGTCTGGACAATCGAAAAGGAATATTCAGTTTGGATAATCTTTGGGATGGATTGGGAGCTGTGGTTTTGCTTAATCCTGATGTCAACTACCTCTTCGGGAAAGTAACCATGTATCCTCACTACCACAGAGAAGGAAGGGATTTGCTTCTCTTTTTCATGAATCATTATTTTCCTGATCGGGATCGCCTGGTGGTTCCTAAAGAAAAATTGAGCTTGACCTACGAGACGGATATTTTGTCTCTGCCCAATCCGTTTGAAGGATTGGAATATAAGGAAGGCTACAAGCTGCTAAATGGCAGAATAAGAGCCTTGGGAGAAAATATACCTCCGCTGATCAATACCTACATGAATCTTTCGCCTACCATGAGGACTTTTGGTACCGCGCTGAACGACGAGTTTGGAGAGGTGGAGGAGACGGGCATTATGATCACTCTTGCCGATATCTACGAAAGCAAAAAGCATCGGCACATGGACACTTTTGAGCGGGATCGAATCTATGGAAGCCGGCAGGTCTGAAATGAAAAAAACGCTGATTGTCGGAGCCACGGACAATCCCTCCCGGTATGCATTCTTGGCAGCAAGCATGTTTGAGGCGAGAGGGATGGATTTTGTGCCGATAGGGATCAAGAAAGGAAAAGTTTTTGGGCGTGACATCGTGGACTTACGAGAAAGACCTGAATTGGAGGACATACATACCATTACGCTTTACCTTGGCCCTGCAAATCAGCAAGAATGGATTGATTACCTCATCGGGCTTAAACCTCAACGGATCATTTTCAATCCCGGCTCGGAGAATCCCGTTTTTTTCAGCAAAGCAAAGGAAGCAGGGATTGAAGTCTTGCCTGCCTGCAATCTGGTTATGCTGAGTACGGGTCAGTTTTGAAAAATCGTACAAAGCGATCCATGTAGACTACGTGTGGAAAAGAAATCAGGGAAATCAGAATAAAGAAAAGCAATAGCAGCTCATTGGACTCCAAAAAGCGCTGCCCAAAATAGATCATTAAGGCCAATCCAAAAAGGCTGATCAATGAGAAGGGCAGGAGCTGCAGCGTGAATTTTTTCAGGGTATTGTATTTTGGAAAGTTTCTGAGAAAGTCGTATTCCAATTTCATGCTGGGGAAGGCATGCCAAAAGCCGAAATAAACAATAAAACTGATCAGCAAAGGAGAGAAATACAGGAGAGGAGCAAGGAGTAGCAAATCAATCCAAGTAGCGCGTTTGATTTTTTGAAAAACAAGTACTTCCAAAACCATAGACAGGACTAGAAATCCCATACTGATCCATGGTCCATACTCAGAGATGGCTCCTAATTCCAAGAGAGGATCGAGTATTTTCTGTGTCATGGAAAAGTCCCCAAACAATATCACAGCGATATAAAAAGCTCCTCTTGAAACAAATAGAGTGCTGTAAATGAGGGAGTAGGATTTGAGTTCGAAGAAGTGGGATTGGCCAAAGTGATAGGAAGAGAAAAGAAGGAAAAATGCCAAGGAAAGCACAGGGAAAAAAATCCAAAGGATCAGGTAAATGCCGATCATTCCCAAATATCGAAGGAGAAAAATAAGCAATCCTTTTCTGGTGGTGCTGGGTTCTGAGGTCAGATGATCGATGGCACCATGAGGAATTCCCAGGGTGATTAATATCAACCCAGCTATTGTCAGTTCAAGTGCAAGTGGATTTTGCGGAAGGCAAACAAACAGGACACAGATAAGCAGTCCGAATCCCTTCAGCCAAAACTCAGTGCTTTTCATAGTGCCAAAGACTTTTCAAAAAGGGATAAAAGCGAACTTTGCTCAACAGAGATAGCTCTTCCCAGACCCCGGTTTTAGCTTGTAGAAACTGAAGTACATGATCAGGAGAATTGCTGGTGAATAGATTGACAAAGACGTGTTCCAGTTGTTTGGGCCATTTTTTCACGATGTTGAGCAGGATATTGTCGTAGAAATAGTGTCTGCTTGGCATTTTTTTCTGGGTGACAGTTCCTGAAAATTCCAGTTCAGCAACCAATTCCCGGCAGTAATCCTGAATAAACTGAAAGGTAAACCCGGTGGAGGGACGGGACCATCCTGCCCGCGTGCCCAAATTGATCCATCTGGGATGGGGAGAATTCATTTTGAATTGGGTACTCATGGGGATTCTTCCTTTCTCTTCGAAGTAGGGAGTATAGGATATGCTCTCCAAGTGGGAATCCAAGTACTTTTTGAGCCTGTCTTCCAAGAGAGAATAAGGAATTTCTTTTTCAGAATAGCAGGTATATTCTACCAAGGCATGCTTGGTGTCGTAGGGCAGAATGTAGCCAAACGAGAATTGGTCATTTTCTGAAGAAAGAATGTCCATCCAGGTGACGGAGTCCGGATCGAAAAAGGAATAATCCAAGGAGATTTTCCACCCCACAAACTGCTGCTTCAAGACGTTTTGGTCCGTCCAGTCCGCAGACTCAGCACGGGAATCGAAAAAGTAGTCACCGGAGAATTGCTTTCCCCCTTCGCTAGTGACAATAAATCCGGATGTTGAGGTTTGGCAGGAAATTACTTTATCCTGGAAAAAGTTAATGTTGGGATTGCTGTCAAATTCCTCACGGAGATTTCTGAAAAAATCACTCGCTTGAATGTGGTAATAGGTTAATTTTTTGAGTTTTAGGAGCGTTTTTTCTTTTCCTCTTCCAAAAGAAAGTTGGTTCCACTGAACAAGTTGGTTGGGAGGATGGATTTCAAGAGGTTTTTCTGCCCAATAGCACCAGGTTTTTGATGGGTAAGAAGACCCTTGAGGATCAATCACCAAAATGGACTTAGTCTTCAGACTGCTTTTGTTCAGATAATAGATCAAACTAAAAGCAGCACAACCTCCTCCGGCAAATATGTAGTCATAGTGGGTCATTGTGAGATAGAAAAGAGAGGCTGTCTTTTGACCTTGTACTTCAGTCCGGTGAATCAATCGGCTGGTTTATTCAAGCCGGATTGTTCATTTACGATTGTTGAAGGGATTGGACCAAAAAGACAGCCTCAGGGGTGGAAATTATGCAGCAGCAGTTTTTCCTTTGCCTGACTCGGAGATGGCAACTGAATAAATCACCAATCCGAAACCGATTTTGTTGATGGCATCGGCCAAGTTGTAAAACAGGTCGATGGAGCTTACCTCAAATGCGCCTGAAAGCAAATTGCCTGGTAATACCATATATCCGATTGGATAAATGGACCATCCTAGAGTAATGAAGATTTTCAAAAGGAACATGGCTCTTCCTAAAGCCGGACTGTTGGAATCTTTAGCCAATTTGGCCACATCCCCGGCAAATACCTCATACACAATGTAGAGATAACCGATAGTAGAAATGACACCCCACATGATGTTGTTGTCGATTCCGGAGGTTTCTCCGATATATCCTGTCACCAGCATGAGTAAAGAGGCCACGATGAGCTTAAACAAAGTACCACCTTTGGCTCCAAATGGTTTGGTAAGCAGGTAGAATTCAACACACATCAACGGTACCGTGAGAGTCCAATCCACATATCTGAAGGCTGTGGGGCTGGAACCCGTCTGCAGGTAGAAATCCCTCATGTAGTAGTAGTGAACCGCTGCAATACCGGTGATCAACCCGGATACCAAAAGGGAAAGTTTCCACTTGCCGTCCACAGATCCTCTTTCCACAAAAAAGAAGACAGCAGAAGCAAACATGGCCATGTACCCGATAAAGAAGGTAATGGCCACGGGGTCAGAATTGATGATGCGATCTAGTCCCACTAGATCCGCGAGAAGGGTAAGTTTCATGGTAATTTGGTTTTATTGGTGATAGAAATGGTTTGATATTTAGCTAAAGAATAGAGGAGGAATAAAATTTGTTTAATAAAAAATTTAAAAGATTAAACAAAAATAAATGATCTACTGAAAATCAAGGATGTACGAATTCAAAACTGTCATGTATGGATTAAAAAAAATTTTTGTTAAACAAAACTTTACAGAATTTTATTTGGCGAAAAATAGGGTTTCCTCTATTCGGGATTTCTCGATTTGGCTTATAAAAAAATGTGGTTCAGGTCACTTTTTTTGACTAACTTGCGACATCTATCAAATCAGAAAAAATCACCTTTTTAGCCCCATTTTGAAGGGTTTTCTCCAAAAAATATGAGTGACGAAAAAGCAAAGAATCCAGCGGAGTACGGCGCTGGGAATATCCAGGTATTGGAAGGTCTTGAGGCAGTAAGGAAAAGACCGGCGATGTATATCGGTGATGTGGGGATCAAAGGTCTTCACCATTTGATATGGGAAGTAGTAGACAATTCGATCGATGAAGCCCTTGCAGGGCATTGCGACACAATTCATGTGACGGTCAATGAAGACAACTCCATCACCGTAGAAGACAACGGTCGTGGTATACCTACAGACATGCACCCGAAAGAGAAAAAATCAGCTCTGGAAGTCGTGCTGACAGTACTGCATGCCGGTGGGAAATTTGATAAGGACACCTACAAAGTGTCCGGTGGTCTTCATGGTGTGGGTGTTTCCTGTGTGAATGCACTTTCCACCTACCTCAAAGCTACTGTTCATAGAAATGGAGTAATCACAGAGCAGGAATTCAGCATCGGGATTCCAAAATATCCTGCCAGACAAATAGGAGATACGGACAAGAGAGGGACGATTATTCATTTCAAACCGGATGCTTCGATTTTCACCGTAACAGAATTCAAGTACGAGACGATTGCCAACCGATTGAGGGAAATGGCTTATCTCAATGCCGGAATTCGAATTTTCCTGAAAGATTTCCGTGAGCTGGAGGAGGATGGAAGTCCCAAGTCCAATGAATTTTATTCCGAAGGTGGATTGGTTGAGTTTGTCCAGTATTTGGATGAGACCAAAGAAAAAATCATCGAATCTCCCATCTATATCGAGTCGCTCAATCAGGAGGTTCCTGTGCAAGTGGCCATGAATTACAACAGTTCTTACAGCGAAAATGTGGTTTCTTATGTGAATACGATCAACACGTATGAGGGAGGAACACACGTGACGGGCTTTAGACGAGCTTTGACGCGGACCTTGAAAGCCTATGCTGATAAGTCTGGCATGCTGGAAAAAGTAAAAATCGAGGTTTCCGGTGACGACTTCAGAGAAGGCTTGACTGCCGTGATTTCGGTGAAAGTAGCTGAGCCTCAATTCGAGGGACAAACCAAAACCAAATTAGGAAATTCCGATGTAGTTGGTTTTGTGGATTCGGCAGTGTCTGAGGTTTTGCAAAGTTGGCTGGAAGAGCACCCTCGTGAGGCCAAAATTATCGTTGGAAAGGTCATTTTAGCTGCTCAGGCAAGACATGCTGCCAGAAAAGCCCGGGAAATGGTACAGCGCAAAAATGTGCTCGGTGGCGGAGGTCTACCGGGTAAGTTGGCAGATTGTGCCAATTCCGATCCTACCGTTTGCGAATTGTATCTGGTCGAAGGGGACTCAGCAGGCGGATCAGCCAAGCAGGGCAGAGACCGGGAGTTTCAGGCTATTTTGCCACTCAAGGGTAAAATCCTCAATGTGGAAAAGGCCCACGAGCACAAGATTTATGACAATGAGGAAATCAAGAATATCCTTACCGCCCTGGGTGTAAAATTTGGAACAGCTAATGACGACAAGGAATTGGACCTTTCGGGATTGAGATACCATAAAATCATCATCATGACTGATGCTGATATCGACGGTTCACATATCCGGACTTTGATTCTGACCCTGTTTTTCCGATACATGCGTTCCTTGATCGAAAACGGCTATGTCTACATTGCCCTACCTCCTCTTTATTTGCTCAAGAGAGGCAAAGATGAGCGGTATTGCTGGACTGAGGAGGAAAGAAAGCAACTGACGGCTGAAATGGCCAAAGACGGAAAAGAAGACAGTGTGGGGATTCAGCGCTACAAGGGTCTTGGAGAAATGAACCCGGAACAACTCTGGACGACTACCATGGATCCCAATGTGAGAACGATTAAGCAAGTTACGATCGACTCCGCCGCAGAGGCAGACCACCTCTTCAGTATGCTTATGGGGGATGAAGTGGCACCTCGAAGGGAATTTATCGAGCGAAATGCCAAATACGCCAAAATAGACACCTAAACCCAGGGAGCTTTTTTGGCTCCCTTTTTTTATTTTACATGCTTCCATTTGATCCCAGGAAATACAACTATTGACCCAGAATTAATTCAGAATCATGCGATCCACGATAGCCGATAGATACGAATCCACGATCCAAAAAAGTGATCTGGTAAGCCGAGACCTCAGTTGGGTAAAATTTAACGACCGGGTTCTCGATCAGTCCAAAAAGCCCCACCGTTCCATTTTTGAAAAACTCAAGTTTTTGGCAATTACGGCCTCCAACCTGGATGAGTTTTTTATGATCCGCGTGGGTTCCCTTTACAATTACCTGGATTACGACAAGCAGAGGGTGGATTATTCAGGACTGAGGGAAGAGCCCTTCAAGGAAAAGTTGATGGATGCCTGTCAGAATTTTCATCAGGATCAGCATCAGCATTTCACCCAAGTCATTCTGCAGGAAATGGTAGGGGAGGGGATTTCCCTCATCAACGTCAAAAAACTGAGTGAGGAAAATCGGGATAAAGTACGCGAGTACTTCATGAAGGCCATCTATCCCATGCTCACTCCCATGGTCTATGACGGATACCGGACTTTCCCTATCCTGATGAATAAGCTGCTGGTTTTTGGAGTGGTGACCACCAGCCCGGGAGAGCGAAAAGACATGCGGAAGATGAGTTTTGTGCAGATTCCGGCCAATATTCCCAGATTTTTTGAAATCGAGCAGGAAAACAGTCTGTTGTTGATTCCCATCGAGGAGGTCATTCGGGAAAACATTGTTTCCCTCTTCCGGAATGTAGACATTGAATCCATCAGCTTATTCCGGATTACCAGGAATGGAGATTTTACTTTAGAGGAAAGTGAAGACATGGACGCTAACTTTTTGGAAGAGGTGAAGCGAAAGCTCATGGAGCGCAAAACCGGCCGGGTGGTACGAATCGAGATCGAAGAAGGATACTCCAAATGGATGCTTAACTCCCTTTTGGAGCGATGGAGCCTGGGCAAAAACTCCGTGTTTCTGGTCAAAAGAGAAAGTATGATTGACTTTACCGGACTCTGGCAGATTGTGGGAAACAAGCGCTTCCGTGACCGGCTTCCGCAAATCCCCCAACCGGTCAATCCCATTTCTTATCCGGAGGAAGGGAGAGGGGATATTTTTGAAACGCTGAAGGAAAAAGACATTCTCCTGCATCATCCCTACAACAACATCGAGCCTATTCTGGACCTAATCGAAACTGCCGCTGAGGACCCGGATGTGATGGCGATCAAAATGACGATTTATCGTTTGGCCAAAGAAAGCCGTATTACCAAAGCTTTGCTCAAAGCAGCTGAAAATGGAAAGCACGTATCGGTGCTTTTTGAGGTCAAAGCGAGGTTTGATGAGGAAAACAATATCCGGGAAGCGAAAAGACTTCAAAAGGCGGGATGCTTTGTGATTTATGGAATTTCCAATCTGAAAACCCACACCAAGCTGCTTTTGATTGTCAAAAAAGACGCTTCCGAAATCACCCGCTTCGTCCATTTGGGTTCGGGAAACTACAACGAGGACACAGCTCGGCTCTACACAGATATTGGATTATTGACGACCAATGAGGTTTTGGCCAATGATGTTTCTGAGTTTTTCAATGTCATCACCGGGCATTCGGTGCCCAGTAATTACCGAAATCTCATCACCGCCCCCAGAGATATGCGCAATCAGTTGATTGAATTTATCGAGCAAGAGGCCGAAAATGCAAGAAATGGACTTCCCAGCGGGATTTTTATCAAAGTGAATTCTTTGGAGGACTCCGAAATAATCTATGCGCTCTACCGGGCCTCCCAATCCGGAGTCACCATCAAATTGATCGTAAGAGGGATTTGTTGCCTAAGGCCGGGAAGACCGGGTCTGAGTGAAAATATTGAGGTGATTTCTCTTGTGGGAGATTTTCTTGAGCATAGCCGGATTTACCATTTTCACAATAACGGAAATACCAGAACGTATTCCGGAAGTGCAGATATGATGGTGAGGAGCTTTGACAAGCGATTGGAATCTCTTTTCAAAATTGAATCCCCTCTCCTGGAAAAGCAACTGATGAACATTCTTCGGTACAACCTTTTGGACAACTCCAATGCCTACGTCATGCAGGAAAATGCCAGCTATGTGGCAAAAACCCCTCAGCCGGGAGAAGAAGAATTTAATGTGCACAGAAAATTCTTTGACATTACAGCCGAGGAGGTGTTAGAAGTCAAACTGGTAGACTGATCCTCCTACCAAACTCATGTGTCGTCTATCTGAAATGCAAACCTGACTGAGAGGTAATTCCTTTGGATCCAAGCGGTGAAAATGAAGATCTTGATGGCTGTCCTTGATTATTGTTTTCGATAGGTGGGATACCCGATACTGTCCGGTTGGAGGCGGTATTTGGGTGTACCTACCTGTAGTATGACTTGAACAAGGAAGGAAGGTACTTTTTTTAGTCCCCAAAAATCCCAGAACAGGGAAGTTTCCTGCCTGAGAGAGACACCCAAAGAACCGGTAGATCACATCTATCTCTCCATGGATGGGGGTATGACCACATCAAAATCAATTGAGCCTAAGATAGAAAGGCTATTTTTTCTTTTTGCTGACAAACAAAAGAACCACCCCGGCCATCATCACCACTCCTCCCGCATAGGCAGGCCATTCAATGCTTTTTTCTTTATCCGCTGATACTTGAATCGGCCCGGCGTCGATTACCTTTTCCTTGGTGGTAAAATCAAGACCATTTACAAAGAACATGGCTGCTCCGGCAATGATTAAAATAATTCCTAATGCTTTCATATGAGGGTTGAGTTGAGTTAGTCTTCTAGTTACACCTTAATTTTGAATTCAGAAAGGGAAAAAGACAGGGATTAATAGACTGGCCAAAATCCAAAACAGAATATTGAGCGGAGTTCCGACTTTTAGGTAATCCGAAAACCGGTAATTTCCAGGGTTGTAGATCATCGTATTGGTCTGATACCCCATGGGGGTCATGAAGCTTAGACTTGCGGCAAAAGTCACTGCCATCAAAAAGGGACGGGAATCCACCTCCATGGAAGCAGCAATGGAAATGGCAATAGGGGCTAAAAGAGCTGCAGTGGCATTGTTGGACATGACATTGGTGAGCAAAAAAGTAAGTGCAAACAAGGCACTTAATACGACTTTTGGGCCGTATTCTCCGAAGGTTTCCACCACGGCCCCACCGATCAAAACCGAGCCTCCTGTTTTTTCCAGTGCAGCTCCCATGGCCATTACTCCCGCCAGCATAAACACGACTTTCCAGTCAATGGCCTTGTAAGCCTCCTCCGGGGAAATTGATCCCAATAAAATCATGGCTACAGCTCCGGCAGTAGCAGAAAGAGGGATGGGAAGCAGCCCAAAGGCAGAAATCCCGATGACCATGGCCAGAATACCGATCGTGAGCCAAACTTGGGGTTTATTCAGCGATTTGGATTTTTTGGAAGAGACTAAAAGTAAGTCGTTGGATCGATCGATGGATTGAATGGATTCATCGGTAGCTCTGAGCAGGAGGACATCTCCGGGCTTGAGCGATACTTTGGAGAGCAGGTTCTCCAGAAGACCTGCCCGGTGACGGATGCCCAAAACCAAAACCTGTTCATGAAGCTGCCTGAAATTTACCTCTTTAAGGCTTTGATTGATCAGGGAGGAGTTGGGAGTCACTACCGCTTCAAAAATTTTATCTTCTTCGTCAGTAAGGCTGTCAACAGCCCAATCCAGTTCGGCTTTGATTTGGATGCCCTTTGTCTTTTTCAGCCTGTCGAGGTTTCCCTGATCTGTTATCAGTCGAATGGTGTCTCCAAGTAGAATAGGAGTGTTGGGGAATACACGAACCCGATTGCCTGTTTCCCGAATGATCTGAAGTGCTTTTAGAGAGGGATGCTTGAACAGGTCAGTTTTATGGATGGGTTGGTCCAGTTGGTCAAAATCATCCTGCACAGCCACCTCGATCAGGTAGTTGCCTAGGTCGATGGAGTCAGAAAAACCCTGTTTGGCTTCCCGGCTAGGATTGAGCCATTTTCCAATAGTAACCATATACACTGTACCTGCTACCAAAAAAACCAGGCCAAGGGCAGACATTTCAAAAATCCCAAAGGAAGGAAGTCCGGATTGTTCAGCAATTCCGCTGACCAGAATATTTGTGCTCGTGCCCAAAAGGGTACAGATACCTCCCATCAAAGCACCAAAAGAGAGAGGCATCAATAGTCTGGAAGGTGCGATTTGATTTTGTTTTCCCAATTGAATCACCGCAGGCATCAGTAAAGCGACCACAGCGGTATCATTGATAAAGGCCGACAGGAGTCCTGAAGACACCATCAATGTAAGGATAAGCCTGGATTCACTTTGCTTGGCCTGCCCTCCTAGGAATACACTAAATCGGTCAAGGATTCCGGTTTGAAAGATTGCCGTGGAAATGATAAACATCGCTGAAACCGTAATGGTGGCCGAATTGGAAAAGCCGGCCATTCCTTCTTTCACATCCAAGATTCCAAAGACCATAAACAAGACCATAGTGCCAATAGCTACGGTATCTACCGAATACTTCTCTGACAAAAAAAACAACATGGCAACTGCGATGATGCCAAAAACTAGACCTATTTCAAAAGTCATGGATTACATGGTTAAGTAGTTTCCCTTTTTGAGCCTCTTTCTTACCTTGAAGTAACTCAGAAAGCCAATAGCCAAGAAGGCAAAGCTCAAGCCAAAAGCCAAATACCCCAAGTCGCGAATGTGAGAAAGATTTTTCACCTCAAATAAGGCAGTCCCTGACACCAAAAAATAGAGGGCCGTTCGGATGTAAGAAAGCAAAGTACGGTCATTTGCCAAGGTAGTTCTTTGTCGAGCCAAATAGTCCCTGATAATTAGTTCTTGCTCTAGGTCCTTTTCCATGATTCTTTGTATATTTTTAGCTGTTCATTCTAAAACTAATGCTTATGAAAAGGATTTTTACAATTTTTCTTTTATTCCTTACTAGTGGCTTTGTGAAAGGTCAGGATACCGAGGTAGCCCCAAAGGATACAACCTATTGGTTGAAAGAGATTTCCGGAGGATTAAACCTCAATCAGGCTTCTTTTAGCGGCAACTGGAAAGGAGGAGGGGTGAATTCCATTGCTTTCAATGTCTATCTCCTCGGTAGGGCCAATTATGCCAAAGACAAGTGGTCTTGGGACAATACGCTCGACCTCCTTTACGGAGTGGTCAAAAATGACGGGGAAGACGGGAGAAAAGCCAACGACCGAATCTACTTGGATTCTAAAATCGGCTACAAAATAGCTCCCAAGTGGAATATTTATTTTGGGTTGAATTTTCTCAGCCAGTTTGCTCCCGGTTATGATTTCAGTACCGAACCCCGGACCCTTATTTCCAAATGGGCCAATCCCGCGTATCTGACTACAGGGATTGGAGCAGAATACAAGCCGAACGATGAATTTGTTCTCCGTCTTTCTCCCTTTGCACCCCGCTTTACATTTGTGACTGATACCAATCTGTACTTGGCTGTACCGGAAAATTACGGGGTAGAAATAGGCGAAACCGTCAGACAAGAATGGCTTGCCTTCAATCTTCTGGCAGAATGGAATAAAAAATTCACGGATCGGTTTTCTCTGTTGATGCGTTATCAGATGTATGCCAACTTGGAAACTTTAGCCTTTGACACGATTGACCATCGACTGGATTTAGGTTTTGTGGCCAAAGTTACTGAGGCCATCAATGTCAGCCTCACCTCTCTGACCATCTATGATATTGATCAGGACGAAAAAGTACAATTTAGCCAAGGCTTAGCTATCGGCTTAGCCTTCAAAAGAGGTAATTTCCCGGAGAAAAAATAATATTTAACAAATTTTTATTTGGGATTTTGATTTGTTTAGAATTGTATTATTTTTGAATTCATTGTGGTAGTTAAATAATAGTTGGTTTAGTTTTCAAATAAAGGGCAGGAGAAGTTCTCCTGCTTTTTTATTGTCCTGGAAATAAAAAAATGGATTTTTTTAAGATGTTTTGGACTGACTTTGATTTTTCCTCTCGGATAAAATTCAATTTATTTCCGGACCCGTCAGTCCTTAGACTCAGGAAGACTAGTGCTGATTTACCTTGGGTTTGCGGTCGAAAATTCTCAAAGACGGATCAGCAAAAGGCCAAAAATCGGCAACCGCTGGAGTCCTATTTATTTCTTCGATAAAAGTCTTTAACTGAAATCCATTTGCGGATTAAAAAAAGGAACGGTCTGCGGTAGCATCTTCTGCCATCTTGTGGGCAAGTTCTTTGCCCAAGTACCGATCGATCAAGCCATGTCCCAAGTAAAGCAGAGGGGTCAATAGAATCGCCACAGTAAACTTGTACACATAATTGATCAGCCCTACGGCAATAATCTGACTTAGACTCCAATTCCCAAAAACGTAGAAGGCAATTCCCAATACCACGAAAGAGTCAAAAAACTGGGAGACCAAAGTAGATCCGGTAGCTCTCAGCCAAATCATATTGGCCCCGGTGACAGCCCGAAGCCGATGAAAAACAAAAACATCCACCAATTGCCCAAGCAGAAATGCCGTCAAAGATCCGATAATGATCCCCAATCCCTGCCTGAAAATCGTATTGAATGCATAATTGATATCAAATGACTCTCCAGTTGGCGTTTGGGAATTTACTTCGATCCAAAAATCAGCAGGCACCAAGACGGTCACCAAACTGATAATGACGAAAACATAGGCGATTAAGGCTGCAGTCAGAAAGCTGATTTTGCGAACGCCTTTCTTTCCAAAATATTCATTGATGATATCTGTGGTAATAAATACAATCGGCCAAATCACTGCTCCGGCGGTAAGGTTGAAGTCAAGCACATATTCACCAAAAAAGCTCCAGTTGACCGGATCATAGCCTAATGTTTTTTCTCCGGAAAAGATCTTCACGCCGATGATCTCAGCGAGAATAGCATTGGTCAGGAATATGCTTCCCAGAATGATGAAAAGGTTGGTCTTTTTGCTTTCGTCAATTTGGCTCATAATGTGGCTGTATGGAATAGGTATCGCCTTCCTTACTTAAGACCGAACCTGGGAAAATGGTTTTTGCCTCTGCCAACATTTCATCCAAATTACCATATCTGGAGGAAAAATGGCCCAACAGCAGACTTTTTGCTCCGGAAATCCGGGCAATTTCCGCAGCTTGTTTTCCGGTGCTGTGGAAGGTCTCCGTAGCCCTCTTGGCGTCCGCTTCGGTGAAGGTGGATTCATGATAAAGCAGGTCCACTCCCTCAAGGAATCGAACCAAGTCCGGCTCAAACCGGGTATCCGAGCAGAAAGCATAACTTCTCAGAGGAGGAAGGGGATGGGCATAGTCTTCCACCCGGTATTGCTCTCCGGAAGGATCCGTAAAATCTCTTCCCTGACGGATCTCGTGAATGGCTTGCAAGGGGATTTTCTTCTCATGAAGTTTTTCTTTGATGAGATTCCTTAGCCCTTTCTTTTCTTGGATCAAAAAGCCGGTGGTAGGAAGTCGATGTACCAAAGGAAAACTTAAGACCTGAAATCTCGGGTGGTCCAGCAGGAGATGCTTCCCATCGGTTTGTGTTTCCACAAATTCCAAAGGATAGTCAATTTGTGTATTGCTCCAGCGAAAATGGGTAGTGATGATGTCATCCAAGCCTTTAGGTCCAAAGACCTTCAGCGGTTTTTTTCTTTTGGAGAGCTGGTAGCTGGAAAGCAATCCTACCAGCCCCAAGTAGTGGTCTCCATGCAGATGGGAGATAAAAATATGGGTAATCCGGGAGCTTTTGATTTTGTACTTTCGGAGCTGAATCTGCGTGCCTTCTCCGCAATCGAGCAGTAAACACTCCTGCCCAAATCTTACGACTTGGGCAGTGTGATTTCTTCCGTGTACCGGAATAGATGAGGTATTGCCTAGAATGGTAACTTCAAAATCCGGGATCAAGCTTCCTCCTCTTCTTCCCCTCCCTCGATTTCATGAATGAAAATGGCCTCTCCGGCTTCTTCCAGAGAATTGACCAAATTACCAAATTCAGCTTTTTGTCCAGCATGGAGATCTTGAGCAGCTTCATGACGTGCTCCTGTACTCCCGAGATGATAAATATCCCTCCATTTCTTCCAAATTCCCGGTCACCTACCAAAAGTGCACTGAGTCCGCTGGAATCCACATATTTTACATTGCTCAGATCCAGCACGATATTGGAATAGCCTTCGGCGTGAATGGTAAGCAGTTCGGATTTCAGTTTGGGGGCAAGAAGTGAGTCTATTTTTTCCTCCATGGGAGTGAAGACTACGTATTGTTCTTTTTTATCAATGGTGTATTTCATTGTGAGTTGGTTTTACTGGCCTAAATGGGCCATAATTGCTTTTTCTATTCTATTTTCGATTTGGCCGGTATCTGCTTTCACAAATGCCTGGCCGGTGATTTTTTCGAAGAGCTCAATATAGCGATCGGAAATGCTTTCTACAATTTCCTCCGTCATTTCAGGGACATGCTGTCCATCTTTTCCCTGAAAACCATTGGCAATCAACCATTGCCGGACAAACTCTTTGGAAAGCTGTTTTTGAGGCAGGCCTTTTTCCTGATTTTTCTCGTAGCCTTCTGCGTAAAAATAGCGGGAAGAGTCTGGGGTATGGATTTCATCTATCAATAAGATCTGATCACCGAACTTTCCAAATTCATACTTGGTATCCACCAAGATGAGCCCTTTTTCCTGGGCCATTTCCTGTCCTCTTTGGAAAAGCGCACGGGTATATTTCTCCAAAATCAGGTAATCCGCTTCACTGACAATTCCATGGGCCAAAATATCCTCTCTCGAGATATCTTCATCGTGACCCTCGGCTGCTTTGGTGGTGGGTGTGATGATGGGTTGGGGGAGGCGGTCATTTTCCTTCAGTCCTTCAGGAAGTGGTACCCCGCAAAGCAGCCGCTTTCCGGCTTTGTATTCTCGTGCGGCATGTCCTGCCAAATATCCCCTAATGACCATTTCTACTTTAAAAGGATCACATTTTTTTCCGATGGTGACATTGGGATCGGGAGTGGAAGTCACCCAATTGGGGACTAGGTCTGCAGTAGCCTTTAGAAAGCTGGCAGCTATCTGATTCAATACCTGGCCCTTGTAAGGAATGGCTTTTGGGAGTACTACATCAAATGCGGATATCCGGTCCGAGGCGACCACAACCAATTCTTGATCAAACATGTAAACGTCCCTGACTTTTCCTCTGTAAAATCCTTTTTGTCCGGGAAATTGATAGTGGGTTTCTTTGATCGCTTGGCTCATTCCTATTTGGTTTTGGCAAAAATAGGAAAAGCCTTTTTTCCTTGCCTTTCCGTGGGGATTTATTTCTTGATAATATTCCCGTTTTCATAAATTTCTGACAAGAGGAGTTTCCCGTCCGGATCGTATTCCTCACGGGGACCATGGAGTCTTCCCTTGAGATAGGTTCGGAGTTCTTTTAGATTGCCGTTTTCAAAATAGATTTTTACCTCTCCATCCAGCAAATCATTGGAATAAGTGAAGATAGACTGAAGATTTCCATCGGTGAAGTAGTTTTGTTCCCTGATTTTTTGTCCGGAAGAATTGAAAAAAACGCGTTGCCGAACTTCTCCATTTTCATAAAAATAGAGCGAAGGCTGGGAAGGAATACCCTTGGAATACTGGGATTGCATTCTTACAGCGCCATCCGAAAAATATTCCATCAGTTCACCTTCTGGACTCCCCTTTTTATAGGTTCCCTTTCGTTCTATCTGACCATTTGGATGGTAAAGGAGATATTGGCCATCCAAAGCACCGTTAGAAAAAATTCGTTTTGATTTGATGCTTCCCTCTTCGAAATAAGTGATTTCGGGGCCATTGAGGATGCCTTTGCTGTATTGGGATTGGTAGATGAGCTGACCTTGCTCATTGTATTCCCTGAAATCCCCATCGTACTGCCCTGCCAAAAAGTTGGCCTTGGTTCGGACTTGACCATTTTCATAAAAGGAAATAGCCTCTCCGCTGGGTTTATTGGATTTGAAAGTAGTCTGATCTTTGACTTGACCGTTTTCATAATAAGTGGTGACCAATCCCTCCAGCTGGTTGTTGACAAAGTGGGATTCTTGGCTGATTTGTCCATTGGGATAAAAGCTCCTGCTTGGCCCCTGTCGAAGGTTATCCACAAACTCCATGACTCGAAGGGTGTCCCCTGTTTCTGGATCCAAATCATAGAAATAGCCGTTTTTCTTATCATCCTTGAGGTAGCCGACCAAAATCAATTTCCCTTCAGGATCAAACAGCCTCACCGTACCTTGGGCCTTTCCGTTGACCTTGGTCAGGATTTCCTTCACCCTCAGATTTTCTTCATCGTAATACGTCCGCACGGTATCCTGAGCCAAAACAGGAGAAAAAAGCTTGAAAACCAAGGTCAAAAAGAAGATGCCAATCTTGGGATAAGGAGTACCGACCATAGAAAGTGGGAATAAATCGGGGTGCTGTGACTGAAGTTCTCGGAAAGTTAACAGCCCTGAGGGGCAAATTGTCTATTTTTGAACTCTAAAGTTAAAAATATGAAAAGATTTGTCGGGCTGTTTTTGGGAAGTGTATTGATCTTCGCTTCTTGCAAGGAAGAAGTTAAATACAAAGTCTATGAAGGGGAGGTATTTGGGACCTATTACCGGATTCAAGTCCAGGACCCTGGAAAAGACCTTCAGGCTCAATTTGATGCCGTTTTTGATCAAATCAATGCAGCTTCCAATTCTTACATTCAGGAATCGGAAGTTTCTGATTTCAACAATTCCGGTTACCTGAAGAATCCTTCTCCCACCTTTTTGGCTATGATGGATTCAGCCTACCGAATTCATGAGTTGACCGATGGGTATTTTGAACCGACTCTTTATCCCCTGATCAAAGCTTGGGGTTTTTCTTTTGACCAGCGGGAGCAGATGGATTCCCTCAAGGTGCTTGGTCTTATGGATTTAATGGGATTTGAGGATAAAATCATTAGAACGGATTCAGGGTTTTTGGCAGCAAAAGAGGGAGTTCAGCTGGACATCACCGGAATAGGAGAAGGCTTTGCTATCGATCTATTAGTAGAGGTTGTGGAGAAAAACCAAATCATAAATTACATGGTGGAAATCGGGGGTGAAATGCGGGCCCGAGGACTGAATTCACGGGGAGTGGAATGGACTGTTGGGGTAGAAGACCCGGTGCAGGCAGAATTGGGGATCACCAGCAGTATGCTTACCAAAGTGATGATGGACCAAAAGTCCCTGAGTAGTTCAGGTAATTACCGGAAGTTCTACATAGACGAGCAAGGCAACCGCCGGTCCCATATTCTGGATCCCAAAACAGGTTATCCAGTAAGCCACAATTTGGTTTCCGTTTCGGTATTGGCTCCTTCAGCCACTTTGGCGGACGGATTGGCTACGGCATTTATGGCCATGGGAGAGAAAAAGGGGGTGGAATTAGCCGAACGTCTTCCAGGTGTAGAGGCGATGTTTGTTTTGGGGGGAAAGGAAAAGTTGGAACTGGTGTTTACTTCTGGTTTTCCCCAACCGATAGCCACCGAATAAAATAAAAAAAGCAGGCATTTAACCTGCTTTTTTTATCCTGTATTTTTTCGTTTTACATCTTTTCAATCACCAATGCAGAAGCACCTCCGCCTCCGTTGCAAATACCCGCAACTCCGATTTGCCCGGATTTGTGTTGCAGCACCGAATTGAGGGTGGCTATGATTCTGGCACCGGATGCTCCCAAAGGATGGCCTAAAGAAACCGCCCCTCCAAACACATTGATTCGGTCATTGTCCAGCTTTAGCTCACGCTGATTGGCCAAGGCCACAGCAGAAAAGGCTTCGTTGATTTCATAATAAGAGACCTCATCGGAAGAAACTCCGGCGTGTTTCAGTGCTTTTGGAATGGCCAAAGCTGGTGCTGTCGTAAACCAAAGCGGGTCTGTAGCCGCATCGGCAAAGCCCCGGATTTTTGCCAAAGGCTTCAATCCCAGTTCTTCCGCTTTTTCCTTGCTTACCAAAACCAGTGCAGATGCACCGTCATTCATGGTAGATGCATTGGCGGCAGTCACGGTCCCGTTTTTGTCAAATACCGGGCGAAGGGTAGGAATTTTATCGAACATGACGTTTTTATACTCCTCGTCTTCTCCGATCAGGATCTTTTCTCCTTTTCTTCCGGTCATCTCTACGGGGATCACTTCGTCTTTGAACATGCCCTGGGACCAAGCCTCAGCCGCCCGTCTGTAAGATTGAATCGCATAGGCATCTTGATCTTCCCGGGAGATATTCATTTCCTTGGCGGTATTGTCGGCACAGTTGCCCATTGGAAACTTGTAGTAGACCTCAAAAAGTCCGTCTTTTACCAGACCATCAATCAGTTCTGCATTGCCGTATTTATAGCCAAATCTTGCCTTGGGCACATAGAAAGGCACATTGGACATGCTCTCCATCCCTCCGGCAACGACCACATCATTGATCCCGAGCATGATGGACTGCGCAGCAAACATGACAGCTTTCATTCCCGAAGCACATACCTTATTGATGGTGGTGCAGGGGACTTGATATCCAATTCCAGCTCCGATGGCAGCTTGCCTTGCGGGTGCCTGACCGAGATTGGCAGAAATCACATTTCCCATAAAAACCTCCTGTACCTGGTCGGTGGCTACTCCTGATTTGGTGAGGGCACCTTTGATGGCAGTACTTCCCAGTTCGACAGCGGTCATCCCGGATAGATTTCCTCCAAAGCTTCCAAGAGGTGTTCGGACGGCGGACACGATATATACTTCTTTGCTCATGTTTATTTGGGTTTAGTTTTGATCAAATCGTTGGCTTTTACCAATCCGGAAGGCCTCGGTTCGGTCTTTGGGTTGGTTTTTTCTTGTTTTGTTGGATATACCTTAGCTCAGCGGCATTGAGGGATTCCAAAATCTGTTTGGCCTGTTCGGGAGTGAGGTTTAAAGCTTTCAGCTTTTCTCTCATTTCATCCAGTTTTTGTTGACGATCGGCGAGGTTGGCATCCATCTGATCGTTGCTGTTTTCGCCTTGTTCTTCGGATTGTTGAGAAGGATTTTCTCCTTGCTGACCCTCTTTGGCTTTGTCTTCATCAGTTTGCTCCCCTTCTTTTTCCTGGGAGTTGTTTTGTCCCTGTTCTCCTTCGCTGTTCTGACTTTGGTTTTGTTGATTTTGCTGTTGTTGGTCTTGGGAGTTTTGCTGCTGTTCTTGTTCTTGCTCTTTTTCCAGTTTTTCCTTTAGCGCTTTTAGCTTAGCATCTTCAGGGTATTTGCTCAACCCGTTATTGACGGTCTCCAAGGCCTGATCTTTTTGGGTTTTTACATAGGATCTAGCAGCCCTGTTGAAAAAATCACCTGCGGACTGAGCCAGTACGGCACAGCTGATGCCCATGAAAAAAAGAAAGGACAGAATAATGCTTTTACTTTTCATTGATCTCTACTACCTCCTTTAGACTATTGATGAAATCCTGATACGCGGCCACTGTTTGATCTTGTGCCAACGCTTCTTCCATGACATTTAAAGCCTCAGAGAAGCGGAATTGTTCCACCATCCGGTCTGCTTCCGCTTTTTTCCGTTTGGCAAACTCGGAAGGTTCGGGTAGGTTGTTTTCCTGTTGTTTTCTTTCTTCGGCCCGTTGAAGCCACCTTGCCAAGAGCTCATAGTTGTACCGAGCCTCCTCGTTGGTGGGATCCTTGATGAGAGCGGTTTGAAATTTGCTCAACGCGGCCTGATATTCTTTTTTGTTACCCATGAGCACTCCGCTTTGATTGAAGGCGAAGGAAGAAAGCTTTTTGTCTGCGGCAACTGTGGTTTTATCATAAAAACCTGCCGCCACATCTGCCTGATTGGCATGGTGATGGGTGAGTCCCAAATTGAAATCCAAGTAGGGAGATGCAAGAGCAAATTCATTCAAAAGGATCAAATGATCTGTTATGGATTCTTCATACCGTGCTTCAGCATAGCTTTTTTCCGCTTTTTCAATGGCTTCATTTTGTCTGCTTACCTGTGTCCAAGAGGCAGGAATAAACAGGAAAAGGCCAACTATACTTTTACTCCAGCTCATCATAGTTTGATGGTCTTTACGGGTAATATCATGTCTACCAAGGCCAAAGCCAAAGCAGCAAGTAGGAAATAGAAATACTTATTGGAGCTGGTCTCTACCATACGGGTGTTGGATACCCCACCTTTCATCGTGCTTAGGGCAGAAATCAGACTTCCCATTTCTTTGGCCTGGTCAGAAATCTCAAAGTATTCTCCTCCGGTTTCAGCGGCGAGGTATTGAAGCGGAGTCCTGTTGAGTTGGGTCAAGGCCGGCTGCCCGGTTTTGGGGTCCATTACCAATCCGTTGCCCCTGGGCATTTGACCTCCTTCATCGGTTCCCACACCTAGGGAAAACACCCGAACTCCATATTCTTCCATTCGGTCGGCGATCGTTTCCAAGTCATCCCCGAAATGCTCCCCATCCGAGATGAGAATGACCGCTCTTGACTTTACTTCCTTGCTTTCATCCTTTTCAAACTTGTCCAAAGCCATCTTGAGAGGGGTAGTCAAGTCTGTACCCAGATTGGGTACCAGACCGATATTTAGCCCGTCAATGTAAAGATTGAGTACTGCCTGATCATACGTCAAGGGAAGCTGCATAAATGCCTCAGTACTGAAAATAATCAAGCCGATCCGGTCTGAAGGAAAAGACTTGAGCAGTTCTTTCAGCTCAAACTGGATTCTGGCCAGTCTATTGGGAAGGATGTCCGTGGCGACCATGGACTGGGAAAGGTCTACAGCGATAAAAATGTCTTTGCCTTCTTCCTGGATTTCCTTGAATGAATTGCCGATCGAAGGACCTGCCAAAGCGATCAGAAAAAGAATAAAATATAGGGTGCGGAGAATTAGCTTGGTAAACAGCCGTTGCTTCTGAACTTTCAGTCGACGGTTGATTATCCAATATCGGGTGATGTAAAAAAAGTACAACAGACCAAAGATGCCTGAAAGCAGAAGGAGGAGTTTGATGTCAGGATATGCCCAAATCATGGCCTGAAATTAGGAAATAAACCTAATTTTGAAAGCCGGGTTTTTGGGAGCGGTTCTCCAAAGGCACCAACTTTCCCAAGAATTAACAAACATTAAATCCATTTGTCCGTTCGGCAAGGATATCCTTTTCTTCAGATGCCCCTCATTTCTGTTTTCCGAGTCATCACCTTTTGGATCAGTTTTGCTCTGGCTTGGGGGGTTGCCCTTGGCCAATCTGCTCCCAAAATCCGAGGGGAAGTTTTTGATGCGCTGAGTTCTCAGCCACTCATAGGTGCCAATGTCTACTGGGAAGGCATTACAGCCACCGGAGTAGTGACGGGTTTGGATGGGGAATTTGAAATTTCTTCAGCCTTATTACCGGCAAAGTTGGTCATCTCATACATTGGGTATGAGCGCTCAGTGCGGGTCATTCAGCCTAAGGATGGGGAAAAAGGGCTTCGGTTTTTTCTGAAGCCTGAAGAAATGTCTTTGGAAGAGATCATCATCCGGGAAAGAAGGCCTGATGAGCAAATCAAGAATCTGGAAATGGGCAAAGCAAGTGTGCCCATCGAAACGATAAAAAATATTCCTGCACTTTTTGGTGAAGTGGATTTGTTCCGGTCTCTGCAACTTTTGCCCGGCGTGCAAACGGCCGGAGAAGGGACCACGGGGCTGTTTGTCCGGGGCGGTTCTGCTGACCAAAACCTCGTGCAGCTGGACGGAGCACCCGTCTATAATGCATCCCATTTCTTCGGGATTTTTTCTGTTTTCAATCCTGATGCCTTGAGCAAAGTGGACTTGTACAAAGGGAACATGCCGGCCTCGTTTGGCGGACGGGCTTCTTCTCTTATAGATGTCTCGCTTCAGGAAGGGAATAGGAATCAGATTCATGGGCAGGGAGGAATTGGGACCATTTCCTCTAGATTGACTTTGGACGGCCCTCTTTTTGGCAAAAACTCTTCCTTTATTGTGAGTGGTAGGAGGACCTATGCGGATTTGTTTCTGAAACTTTCCCGGGATGAAAACCTCAGAAACAATAAACTGAATTTTTATGACCTGAGCGGAAAATTTTCCTTCTTTTTAGGAGAAAAGGATAAGCTTTCCTTTAGCATCTATGAGGGTGCCGACTTTTTGGGATTGGATGATCAGTTTGGCTTGGGATGGACCAATTGGGTCAATTCTGTGAATTGGAATAGGGTCAATTCAGAGAATTCGTTTTTTGACCTTCAGGGGTATTTTTCCCGCTATCAATACAAAGTAGAAATCAATGATCCCGAAAACGGCTTCGAATGGACCAATCGGCTTTCCGAAACCGGAGTAAAGGCCAATTGGATCAGAATCCTGTCAGATAAGACCACGATCAACTGGGGGATTCATGTCCAGTTTTATCAATTCTCTCCGGTGGACCTCAGTCCTGACCCGGATAGTGGAATCGGTGAAATTGTGACTAATCCCAAAAATGGACTACTCAATAACCTCTTCGTTGGTTTGAACAAGGATTTTTCTCCCAAATTGAGCATGGAAGCAGGGCTGAGATGGGGAATATATTCCCAAGTGGGAAAAGGAGTGGAGTATCTTTACCCTGATGATAAGCCCGAACGGAATGAAGAAATAGGATCGGAAAGTTTTGATGCGTGGGAACCCATGCAATTTTATCAGGGTCTGGAGCCAAGATTGGCATTTCGATATCTGATCGATGAGCAATTTTCGTTCAAAGCAGCATACAATAGAAATTTTCAATACGTACAGATTGCCACCAACAGTTCTGCGGGACTTCCTATAGATCGATGGATGTTGGCAGATCGGTACACCCGCCCTATTCAGAGTGATCAGGTCTCTGCCGGGTTCTTCCGAAATTTTGACAATAACCGTTGGGAGCTGTCGGTAGAAGGGTATTACAAGGACTTGAGAAATGTGATTGATTTGAGAAATGGCGCACAGGTGCTCTTTACCGATCAGGTGGAGACAGAGATACTTTCGGGAGACGGATGGGCTTATGGAGTGGAGACTTTGCTTCGAAAAAACACAGGCAAAACCACCGGGTGGCTATCCTATACTTGGTCGAGGACCTGGAGACAAATCGAAGGAGTCAGCCTCAATCAGGCCTACAATCCCCGATTTGATCGGCCCCACGATGTGACTTTGGTTGTCAATCATGAATTTAATCCTAGATGGTCTGCCGGGTTAACCTTCGTCTACACTTCCGGCTTGGCGGTGACTTTTCCCGTAGGTTCCTATGTAGTGGACAATCAGAATGTCCCGCTTTATCCCGAATTAAGAAATCTGGACCGATTTCCGGATTACCACCGAATGGATGCTTCCATCACTTGGCGAAATGCCGACAAAGGGAGAAAGTGGAAGGGAAGCTGGAACTTCAGCGTTTACAACTTATATGGAAGGAAAAACCCATTTGCATACGAGTTTAGACAGATTTACAACAACGACATTAATTTCAATCCATCGGAGGATGGAGAGATTGTTAGTTCCAGACCCGGCGTAGTGATGACCTACCTGTTTACCGTTTTGCCTTCCATTACCTATAACTTTCAATTTTGATGAGATACACGCTGTTGGGCATATTGGTTTTTGGTCTTTTTTCCTGTCAGGAGGAGGTTGTTTTGCCTTTGGGCAGCAAAGAGGAAATGATTCCTACGATAGAAGCCTTTTGGACTGATCAGGGATCTTATAATGAGGTCAGAATATCCCTGTCCAAGGATTATTACGATTCCCTGCAGACGGAAATTATCCGAGATGCTGAGGTTATGATTACCGTCCAAGGCTCTGATAAGGTCATCCCTTTTCAATTTTTGCCTGGCTTGAATACCTACCGCCCTGTCAACCCTACCGAAAGAGCGGTAGTAGGCGAGCGGTATCAGCTTCAAGTCAAATGGGGTGGAAATATGTACCAATCGGAAGGGATTATGCTTGAGGCCCCGATTTTGGACAGCTTGACTTGGCAATTTGAAGAGGAGCGGATATTTAGAGAGGAGGGATATTACATTAAGGTATATGGAAGGGTGCCCTTTGAGGAGGACAACAATTATCGAATTCGGGTCATTGAAAATGATACCCTGAAAAACCAAAGGGAAGATTACCTGTTGTTTGATGACACTTTTGGTCTGCAGTTTTTTGAACAGGGATTAGAACTTGGATATACCTTTCAGGAAAACGACCGGGTCAGGCTGGAGCTGTTCCGACTCAATAGAGATGCCTACGATTACCTCAATGAGCTGGTCAATTTGCTTTTCAATGATGGGGGGCTTTTCAGTCCTCCCCCACAAAATCCGACTACCAACATCCGGGTAGTTCAGGGGAGACCTGAGGTGCTGGGGTATTTCATGGTTTCTCCGGTATTGGTAAGGACAGTGGTCATCCAGGCAAAGTACGATTAAGGATAGTGCTGACCGCCTAATTCAATCCACTGGACATAGACTCCCAAGAGAATGTGCCATACCAGGTAATGTCCCAACCGAAGCATAAGCGTTGCCAGAAACCCCGCCTGCCTGAAGTAAAGCGCCTGGATGAAATTCATCCCAAACCCGGAAAGCAAAGAATACCCGATAAACCAAGTTTCTCCACCCGGAAGCTGCTCGAGTGGCTCTCTCAAAGAGGATAGTAAAGCTATGACCCAAAAAGCCTGATTTAGGTATTTGCCATGATTGATCTGAGATACGATCAGTAAAGTCAAGGTAATTGGGATCAGTCGGTAAAAAATTTCGATTTCCAAGGCTCCCGAAAAATAGAGCAAAAGAGAATAGGGAAATGGTTGGAGAAAAGGAGGTAGCTCAGAATAGGGCTCAGGATGAAGCACCATTTTTATTATAAACACATCTAAAACGCCGAAAATCAAGCCGAGGCTCAGCGGTTTACAAATGCGGGTTCGAAGGCTAACATGGGGAGCCAAGAACTCGGGAATGTTCACCTTACCTTGAAAAAATACAAAAGGTAGTCCCAGTAAAATCCAAAAAATATTTTCCGCATTCCATACCCTCAGGTGAGGATAAGGATGTACCCAAAAGTGGCCAATCAAGGCTCCTAAAGCTGTTATCGTCACAAAAATCAGGAAGATATAGAGCGATTGAAGGCGGGTTTTCTTATCCATTTTTACTTTTTTTTCATAGGATGCAAAAAAAATATCCAAGTTGTATTGCATATTTTAAAATTAATTCATAGACTTACTAAATAATCGTAAATCTTTAAAACTTAACACCCAATTATGAAAGAATTAAATCAGCACGAAGAGCAGATCATGTCCATTTTCTGGAATCAGGGAGAGCTATTGATCCGTGATGTTCTTGAACTCTTGCCTGAACCGAAGCCGCCCTACACCACTTTGGCATCGACCATCAGGAATATTGAATCTAAGGGCTATCTCTCTCACCGAATGTACGGTACAGTGAACATCTACAAGCCGGCTATCAATCAGGAAGATTACAGCCGGAAAAGCCTGAACCGATTGGTCTCCAATTTCTTTGGAGGTTCGGTGGGTAATTTCCTTTCCTTCATGGTAAAGGAGAAAAATATCTCCCAGAAGGAGGTCAAAGAACTGAAGAAAATGATCGACCAAATGGAGGATAACAAGTAATGAACGAGGTGCTGCTATACCTCTTAAAAGTCAGTCTGGCTCTTGGAATCGGGCTGGGATTGTTCAGAGGATTTCTGAGCGGACTGACTTTTTTTTCCTGGAACAGAGCCGTTCTCCTGCTTATTTTGACGATTGCGCTAATCTTGCCTGCGATTGATTTTTCGTTATTCACGATAGAATCCGCAGGGGTTGGAGAGTTTGTTCTTCCGGTCTTTGAGGTAGGGCAAAATACCGTTCAGATTCAGGATTCAGGATATTCTTGGCTGGATTGGGTTTTTTATGTCTACCTGCTTGGGGTAGTGGTGATGGCCGCAAGAATGATTTTGGGCTTACTAACTGCCCAAAAACAGATCGGAGAAGCCAAACTGACCCAATTTGACAAAAATTGGGTGGCCATCCACCCCGATTTCTCTCCGGCTTCCTTTTTCAGCTACATTTTAATGCCTCATGTTGACTTGAAAGACCCCAAACAACGGCAGATTCTGGCTCACGAATCCATGCACGTTCGTTTGCTTCATAGTTGGGACTTGCTTCTAGTCAATGCAGCAAAAATACTTTTGTGGTTTAATCCAATGATTTACGCCTTTGAAAGTTCCCTGAGAGAAGTACATGAATATCAGGCAGATCAGGGAGTGACTCATCAGGTGTCAAGAAAAGAATATGCCACGCTTCTCCTTCATTTGGTGACAGCACGGCCTTCCTGGCAGTTCATGAACAACTTTAACCAATTTCAAACCAAAAAACGTATCCTTATGCTAACTAAAACCAACTCAACACCACACCAAAAGGCTCGGTTTCTGGCACTGATTCCGGCAGTAGCACTATTAGTTTCCGTTTTCTCCTGTGAAATCACTCCTGAAGAAGAAATGGACGGTCCTACCATGGTGGAAAAGACTGCTTCCATGTCACCTGCCAACTTGATGGCTCGGGTCAATGACCTCGGGAAAGACGGTAAGCAGATTTTTGACGTAGTGGAGAATCAGCCCAATCCAGAAGGAGGATTGGAGGGATGGAATCTGTATCTGTCCAAAAATCTTAGATATCCCGAAGAGGCTCGAAGAATGGGAATCGAAGGAACAGTCATCGTAGTATTTACCATCAATTCAGATGGTTCGATTTCCAATCCTGAAATCCTTCGAGGCATCGGTGGAGGAGCAGATGAAGAAGCACTTAGAGTGGTTTCTGAGGCTCCAAATTGGACTCCTGGATATCAAAAAGGAATTGCTGTGAATTGCAGAATGAGGTTGCCTATCCGATTCAAACTAGGAACTGGAAATCCTGTGTCTATCGAGACCAATTCCACCACTCAATTTGGAGAGGTGATAGAAGTACCAATCAATTCTGTTAAACCACAAGTTACGGTGGTTGGATATAATTAACTATTTGCGAGTTTATTGAAGTCACATGTGGTACCGGCATAATTTTATTCCCCAACCTTAAATTTTGTTGAGATATATTTATCTGTAAATCAAAATAATATGAAAAAACTAATTTTATATCGATTTTTGATCTTTTTGGGAATCCTATCATTGTATTTCCCTATAGATGGATTTTCACAGGAGATCAATAACAAATTTATTGTTGAAGGGAAAGTTGTAAATCCACAAGGTGAAAAAGCTGTGGGTGCTACAGTTGTGATCAAAGGAACTACTATCGGAACCGTCACAGATGTAGATGGTTTTTTCACCATTTCGATTCCTTCTGATGAAGCTACACTAATTATCCAGCATTATAGTACCTCGGAAGTTTGGGAGGACTCCTTTGAGGCTGGAAAGAAGTACATAATTAGACTTGTACCAGATGCTGCTTCGCCGATATATCCTGTTTTTGACCGAGTGGATGAACTTCCCAGACCTGCAATTGGTGACGACGGGTGGTACACCTTTTTGGCAAAAAACATGAAATATTCCAAACTTGACCGTGAAAATGGAGTGGAAGGTACCGTCATCATAGGGTTTGATGTAAGGGAGGATGGTTCACTTGATCGAGTGGCAATTTTGCGGGGTATTGGATGAGAGAGCGACAATGAAGCTCTGCGAGTCATTGAAAACGGTCCCAAATGGGAACCTGGAAAGATAGGTGGGGAGGTTGTGAATACCAGGATGAGTATGCCTGTTAGATTTGTAACTTATAATCCAGCTACAGGTGAATCTTTGAAAAAAAGTAGGGAGAAAATGATTGCTGATTTGTATGGGAGGCATTTAGTCGTTTTTGGATATCCATCGAAGGAAGGGCTTAAATAAACAATATCAGGTGTATTTAATTTTCTCAGTTCTTTCGATCCCATAAAAAATCTTAGATAGCTGCATTAAAATTTCTGATTGGCCATTATTTCCATAATACAAATTCCCCTTGCTCATTGGGAAAGGTGTATGATATGTGAAAACCTATTAAGTCAGATATTAGACCTTTTTCAAATATTTTAATTGGTAAAATATTATATGTGAAATATCTGGTATTCACTGCTAATAAAAATTTAAAACTAACTCAACTAATCATGATCAAACAAATTTCAAAAAAAATCATTCTTGGACTTACTCTTGTTTTAGGCTCTACGCTCTTTTCAATGAATGTATTGGCCCAAGAAACCGTCCACAAGCAAGTAGAGGAAATGCCTTCGCCTCCGGGAGGAATGCAGGGCTTTACCCAATATATGATTGATAACCTGAAATATCCCGAGGCGGCAAAGGAAGCGAATATTCAAGGGATGGTCATGGTAACTTTTGTGGTAAGAGCGGATGGCTCAGTCGACACTATTGAAGTGCTTCGCGGTATTGGGGGAGGATGTGACGAGGAGGCAGTTCGTGTAGTTGCAGAATCCGGAAAATGGACTCCTGGGAAGAAAGAAGGAAATGCAGTCCCAACTCAAATGACTTTGCCGGTACAATTTAAATTGTAAACTAAACCAACTAGATACCAAAAAACCGTCAGGCAGTTTGCTTGACGGTTTTTTTGAATAAAGAGGATTGATTCAGTCTATTTGCATAAATAAATGTGCGATAATTTCACATTTATGCACATTTAAATAGGCTAAAAATCATATTTTTGCATATTAAAAAGTGCAAAACATGGAAGAACTTCTTGAAATATCTAGCCAATTAATTCAAACTACACAGACGGGTTTTAAGCGCTATTTGTATTCCAAAATTGAATGGGACGAAAAATTAATCGGAATCAAAGGTGCTCGAGGTACCGGTAAAACCACACTTTTGCTTCAATATCTGAAGGAGGCACAGCTCCCTGAGTCTCATATCGCCTATTTTTCCTTGGATGAGATATATTTTCTTTCGCATAGTGTAGTAGAGGTAGTCAAAGCCTTTTATCAATCAGGAGGAAAAATTGTTGTTTTGGATGAGGTCCATAAGTATCCAAACTGGTCTCGGGAGATTAAAAATCTTCATGACCGATATAGGGATTTACAAGTCATTTTTACGGGATCATCCATCATTGATATTGCCAAAGAAGAGGGAGACCTGAGTCGTAGGGCTATTATTTATGAACTTCATGGGCTTTCTTACCGGGAATTCCTGAGTTTTCAAAAAGGGATAAACTTACCTATAGTCAAGTTGGAGGACCTGATAAATCCCGGTTTTTCACTTCGAAGCCATTTTCCATCTCATTTCTTGCCTTTAGCTCATTTTCAAGCTTATTTAAGAAGCGGTTATTTCCCTTTTTCAGGAGAGAGCGAGAGAATTTATTTTAAAAAACTTCGGCAGCTTATCCGGACTATTGTGGAATACGATATGGCTGAGATAAAAGGCTTTGACATCCGAAATGGGAAAAAACTTCTTCAACTTCTTTACTTAATCGCTCAGCTGGTTCCATTTAAACCCAACATTTCTGCGTTAGCTGAAAAAACGCTAATTCATCGAAATTCCATGGTTAATTACCTCATTTATCTGGCTGAGGCCCGCTTGATTGATCTTCAATATCCTGCAGGAATTAGTGTTGCTTTATTACAAAAACCTGAAAAAATCTTTTTGAATAATACGAATTATTTATTTGCATTAAGTGAAAATAAGCCGGAAGCAGGAACGGTTCGTGAAACTTTTTTCAACAGTCTGGTGAAAGTTACCCATAAAGTTCAATACTCAGCTTCTGTAGATTTTTTACTTGACGGTAAGTTTCATTTTGAAGTAGGAGGAAAGAATAAAAGCGGAAAGCAGGTTAAAGATGAAATGACTTGGATTGTCAAGGACGATTTGGAATACCCTGTAGGAAAAAGTCTTCCGCTTTGGGTTTTTGGCATGTTGTACTGAAAAATATAGAGTTTTTCAAAAAAAAGCCACTGAATCCCTGATCAAGTGGCTTTTTTTCAAATTCTTGTGCTGAGCTTAGTCAAAGCATCAAATCTCAAATTCCCTAATCCATGTTATCCCCATGGAAAAGGGCATTCAGGAATAGCTTGTTGGTACCGAACCAAGTGCCTCTGAAATTGGGACTGTCAAAGAAGTGAACGATCCGTCCTTGACCTGAGGAAGAAATGACCACTCCGGCACTTAGCTTGAGTTTTTCCAAGTTGGTTTTGGAAATGTATCCTCCCAAGTGAGGATTAGCGGTGTATTTGATCGGGGTCAAATACTTGTCAGCTGATGGCTTGATGAAAATATCCGTATTTCTGTACACGGGGAGATTTTTACGGTGATAGCCATAGGCGATCGGGTGCGTCAAATCCAACTCCGCTAGGTAAATACTTCCACCCACTTCTTTGGCTCCCTCGAAGTCATTTTGGGTATTGAATGGGAGGGAAGCCGGCTCTTTTTCCTCTTCCAACTTCACTGCTTCTTCTTTGGTGATGCCTACTCGGTTGAGCCAAAGGGAGGCGTTTTTCATGGAAATGATCGTTCCGTCACGATTTACCCAATCTTTGAGGTGATTGACCTGTCCCTCAGACAGGGAGTTATAATTTCCGGAAGGAAGAATCAGCGTGTTGTAATTGTGAAGATTCACTCGGCCAAACTGCTCCACGTTCACCTTGGTAATCGGCATACCTACCTGCTGATCGAGCAGATTCCAAATCTCCCCTGCTTCATAAGAATTTACGCCCGTACCCACCATCATCAAGACCTTGGGCTGCTGTACGGCAGAAACCAAATTAGAACCGAGATCAATCCCGCTCAGATTGAGCCCGGTCTGAACGGCGTACACCTGCTGATGGGTTTTGGCGGCGATTTCCTTGATTTTGGCACTGACTTCCTCTGCATTCATTTTCTGGAAGCCCATGGGAATCATCAGGGTTCCTGCCGGAAAATCCACTTTTCCATCCTGAGTTTGGGAGGAAAACGGTCGGTGAACCGATTCTACATGAATTCCCACTTTTTGGAGTTCAAAAAGCATCTTCGGAGCGTAGTAATCCGACCAATCAATCAGATAAGCATAGGCCTTTCCTTCAGGAAATACTAAAGTTGGAGCTTTGACCTCAGCTACTTGACTTCCTGCTTTGGCAGCAGGCGCTGCCGCAAAAGGCATCCCATAGGCGGCAGCCATGGTCCATGCTGAAGCATCGTAAAATACCGAATCGGCAAAATCTTTCACATATTCAAACATGGTCCGCACCATGCGATACTGAGGCTGATTGGTAGGAACTACCCAGGATTTTCCTTTCTTGAAGGATTGACCTCCAGCGCTGAGGTCAGCTGAGTTTTCATAGACCTTGATCTTGTGGTCCAAAAGGAATTGGACAAAAAGTCGGTTGCGGCTCTCATCAAATTCATCTCCGAAAACATAGTTTTTCGCAGGGTCTTTGGCTCCTTCCGTCACCGCACTATCGAAAAACTCTCTGAGGTACTCATGCATGTACTCCCGATTGTCTAAGGCAGCTTCCATAGTCGCTAGGGAGTTGACCACATGATTTCGGATGGTAAAAGCAAAGGTGATCGGTCCGCGTTGGCTATTTTGCACATGACCTCTGGAGCTGGCAGTCTCAAAAACCAAACCCAAGCCCCCGTGGATGTCTGGATAAGTCGATCCGTAGCCCGGATAGCTGTTGTCAAAGACTTCCTTGGTCCAGTAAAGGCTTCCGATTTCGTCCATATACTTGGCGAAATATTTGGCAAAACGCGGGTTGATGTCGTCGTAATTTTTTCTCGGTACCACCGGATTTTCTGAGCCATATGGTTTGGTCGGCTCGAAGAAATAGGTGCTGTTGGTGCCCATTTCATGAAAATCCGTGGTTACATTGGGATACCACTGATGGTACCATTCGACTTTCACTTGCGATTCGGGATGGGCAAGCGGAAGCCAATCCCGGTTCAGGTCAAACCAATAATGGTTGGTACGACCGCCCGGCCAAGCTTCATTGTGTTCACGATCCAAAGGATCAGCAACGGCAGGGAAACCTTTGTTGGAATTAGCCCAAAGGCTATGACGGTCTCTTCCGTCTGGGTTTAGCGTAGGGTCGATATGGACAACGGAATTTTCTCTGAGATTCTTCGCCAAATCCGATTGGGAAGCCATCAGCCAATAAGCCGTCAGCATGGCCGCCTCGGCCGAGGAGGGTTCGTTTCCGTGAACGCCATAGCCCAAGTGAATGATCGAAGGCATAGAAGCCATATCAGGTTTGGGCTGGGAAGGATCTGCCAATTGGAGTTGTTTTTGGCGGATTTCTTCCAGATTTCCCATGTTTTTGACCGAAGCGATGGTTAGGATCACTTTGGGTCTATGCTCATGGGTGTAGCCGATGGTAAAAAGCTGAGCGCTTTCGCTCAGTTGATCGAGTTTTTCAAAATACTTCACGATCAGGTCATAGCGCGTATGCCAATCTCCGACAGGGTAACCCAAAAACTGGGAGGGTGAAGGAATGGAGGGGTCAAATTTTTCACCGGGGAAGTAATATTCCTCCTGAGCAAAGGCTTGTAAGGTCAAGATAAAGCCGAAAATCAATCCAAGTAAAGGTCTTTTCATTTCGATGGTTTTTTTGGGAAAAGTAGAAAAGGATTTGGGTAATTCCAGCAAAAATCCATCAACGGCTTTCCGTTTCACGCCTTTTTTCCTGTAATTTATTGGCTTAGTCCGATATCCTAAAATAATCTATTGTACCATGAAGAAACTTTTGACCCTGGCTTTGATTGCAAGCGGTTTGAGCTTGAGCAATTTGTCCATCGCCCAGCAAAACCCAACACCACCCCCCATGCCTCCTCAGGCTACGGAATTTTACACCCCTGTGCCTCCCAAAATCTCACCCGGAGCCCAAAACAATCTTCCTCCATCGGATGCCATCGTGCTTTTTGACGGAACCAGCCTGAGCAATTTTGTTTCAGCAAAAGACGGTTCGAGTCCAGCAGAGTGGAAAATCGAAAACGGAGAATTGGTGGTCGTCCGGGGAAAAGGGGATATCCAATCGAAGCTTCCTTTTGGAGATGCGCAATATCATGTGGAATGGTCCGCACCTACTGAAATCGTGGGCGAAGGTCAGGGCCGAGGCAATTCCGGCTTTTTCCTGATGGGCATGTACGAAGTGCAAATCTTGGACAGCTACGAAAGCAAGACGTACACCAATGGACAGGCAGGTTCGATATACAAGCAATATCCACCTTTGGTCAATCCGCTGAGAGCTCCAGGTGAGTGGAACTACTACGACATCATCTTCAAAGCGCCACGTTTTGACAAAAATGGAGTCTTGACTTCCCCTGCCACCGTGACTGTACTGATTAATGGGGTGGTGGTCCAAAACCATGTGATCCTGAGAGGTCCGACGGAGTACATCGGTATTCCTAATTATAAAGCTCATCCAGAGGAATTGCCGATCAAATTGCAGGATCATGGCAATCCGGTGAGATTCAGAAATATCTGGGTCAGACCCTTGTGATTTCGGATTTCGGAAGGTTGATTTCGGATATTCCGACGTCCGAAATCCCAAATCCGAAACTTCACTTTTCTCCCAATAACCAATAATCCAATAACAATCATGTCTTCAAGAAGAAAATTTATACAAAACACCATGCTCCTCGGAGCTGGTCTCAGCATGCCGAGTGTGCTTAACGCAGCGGATTTCGGGCGGTTTACCAGAACTGTAGGTCCTAATGACCAGATCAACTATGGCGTAATCGGCTGTAAAGGTATGGGCTGGTCCAATATGAATGCCCATCTCAAAATCCCCCAGGTCAATTGTGTTGCCCTCTGTGATGTAGATCAAAGTGTCTTGGATCAGCGTACCGAAGATGTGTTCAAACTTCGCGGTACCCGACCCAAGCAGTACAAAGATTACCGAAAAATGCTCGAAGACAAGGATATCGATGTGGTCATTATCGGTACTCCGGATCATTGGCATTGTCTGAATATGGTAGATGCAGTGTCTGCCGGAAAGCATGTCTATGTAGAAAAACCCATTGCCAATACCATTGAAGAGTGCCAAATCATGGTCAAGGCCCAGGAGCGCTATGGAAAAGTAGTGCAGGTAGGACAATGGCAACGATCCGGTTCTCAATACGATGAAGCCATTCAATATGTGAAATCAGGGAAACTAGGGCAAATCCGTCTGGTGAAATGCTGGGCCTATCAAGGCTGGATGAAGCCCGTACCTGTCGTGCCAAATGGATCGGCTCCTGCTGGAGTTGATTACGACATGTGGCTGGGTCCTGCACCCAAAAGAGAATTCAATGCCAACCGCTTCCATTTCAATTTCCGTTGGTTTTGGGATTATGCGGGTGGCTTGATGACCGACTGGGGCGTACATGAGATCGATATCGCCTTGTATGCCATGGGAGTGAGTGCCCCTAAATCCGTGATGGCTTCCGGAGGAAAATTCGCCTATCCCGATGATGCTTCCGAGACACCGGACACCTTGCAGACGGTGTATGAATACGAAGGATTCAATATGCTTTGGGAGCATGCGACTGGTATTGACGGAGGAAATTACGGCACGACCGAAGGAATTGCCTTTATTGGAAACAATGCAACCTTGGTTGTCAACCGTGGCGGCTGGAAAGTCATTCCTGAAACCGAAAATGTAGACGGGCAACGTAAACCAAAAGTGGATGAAGTGCCTCATACCCGACCTCAGGGCTCGGCTTTGGACTTGCATGCTGTCAATTTTGTGGAAGCAGTGACGGCAAATGATCCCAAGTTGCTGAAGTGTGCGATTCAAACCGGTTCGGTTGCTGCTATCAATGCCCAAATGGGAAATATTGCCTACAAAACCGGAAAGAAGGTGTATTGGGATGCAGGGAAAAATATGTTCACCGATTCAGAGGCCAATCAGCTGATGAAGGCGCATTATCACAATGGTTGGAATGTGCCAAAGGTTTAATGTCATTGCGAGGAGCCCTTCAAGGTACAGAAGACTGTTTGAGAATGACTGAGGCGACGAAGCAATCTCATTGAAAGTACAAAGTATGATTTACGAGCCCTCAGGAGAGATTCTGGAGGGCTCTTTTTCTTGAAAAAGACATTTCTTTTGAAGGGTTTCATTTCGTTCATATCCGCACATTTTTGTTCGAATACCAGATCACCTTGTTCTACACTATCCTCATTCTGATTAACCGGATTAGGTTTTCTTTGGCAAGACTTTTTCAATAGTCAAGGAGTTCAAAACCCTTATCTATGGTATTTCACCTCCTCAAGACCAGTTTTCGAAGTTTCCGATCCCATCCTTTTTACAATGGGATCAGCCTGGCCGGAATTAGCTTGGGTATTGCAACCTGTCTGTTGATGGTCAGTTATTGGTCTAAGGAAACACACTACGACCAGTTTCACCCTGATTTTGAGAGTATTTACAGGATTGCTCAAGTCAAGGAGATTGAAGGAGGAGGGGAGGTTCTCAGTGCATCTACCTATTCAAAAATAGGTCTAAACCTTTTTGAACAAACCAGTTTGGTAGAATCAGGTGTTCGAATCCACAGAAATGGTCCAAACACGAGTATTCAGGCTGGAAAGGAAATCCTAATTCAAGGAGAAATGCTTGGGGTGGAAAACACCTTTTTCGACTTGTTTGATTTCCAGTTTCTCTATGGCTCAGTAGCTTCTTGGAAATCCACCCCACAGGCAGTGATTTTAACCCAAGAAGTATCAGAACGTCTCTTTGGTGAGCAAAATCCAGTTGGACAATCTCTTTTGATCAATGGATCTTATGGGGTTTATGGTTCTGAGGGATATGAAGAATTTAGAAATTATACCGTAGCCGGAGTCTTAAAACCCATTCCTGACGATACGCATTTGGAATTTTCGACTTTGATTTCACTGGATCTGTATGCAGATCCAGATCGGGAATTTTCGAATTGGGGAGATCAGTTTTTCACTTACGTCAAACTGAGGACTGGAACATCTGAGGCCGACCTGAATCAAGCATTAGCCCAAATTGCCTCTGAGCATTTCCAGGGTTCAGGACTTGCCTTTTTCGCCCAGCCCTTGTCCTCCATTCATTTGGAGTCTCATTTACTCAATGAATTCAAAGCAAACGGGAATCCCGGATCGATTTGGATCATGGTAGTTTTGGCTTTTTTGGTGCTGGTTTTGGCCTGTACCAATTACATCAATTTCACTTTGGCTAGGTCAATCCAGCGGCAAAAAGAACTCAGCCTCCGCAGAATTTTTTGGGCAAGCAGATCACAGCTTTTCAGGCAATTGGTTTTGGAGGCTGCGATGATCAATTTCTTGGCATTGGGAATGGCGGCTCTGATCATTGTGCTGATTCATCCGGTAATCCAGACAATCACGGGTTTGGACTTATTGTCGCCTTTCTTTCGTTTTGAAAATATCGTTTTAGCTTTTTTGATTTGGGTACTCGCGGTAGTGATTTCGGGGTTTTATCCCGCTTGGTCCATTGCCAGCAGGAATTACCAAAAGGTAATTCCCGAAGGCTTTCAGGCTCCCAACTTCCAAAAACCTTTAGTGATTCTCCAGTTTACCGTTTCGATTTTTGTCGTCGCATTTACTCTTCTGATTTATCAGCAAATACGGTTTATGAAGGAAAAGGACTTGGGCTATGAGCTCAATCAAACCTTGGTTCTTACTGGACCCACTGTCATCATTGATCAAGAAAACCAGGATAAAAGGCTCTCTTCTTTTTTGGAAGAAATCCGACAAATGCCGGAAATCCGCGCTGTGTCCTCAGCCAATTTTGTGCCTGGGCTGGCAATTCGGGGAAAAGCCGAAGGCTATGTGCGGCAGCTAAACCAAGCAGAAGAAGGAGCCCAAACCTACTATTTTTCACAGGTAGATTCCCGCTTTTTTAATGAGTTCAAAATGAAGCTATTGGCAGGTGAGTTCTTTTCTCCGGAGAAAAGTCAGGAAAAAGGCTTGGTGATTTCCAGACAGGCTTCCCGATTTTTAGGCTTTGATAGTCCTAATGATGCAATAGGGCAAAAAATTCATTACAGGATGAATTCCACACCTGAAATCATCGGGGTAGTAGAGGATTTCCACTTGCTGGGCGCGCAGCAAGCGTTTCAGCCTGTGATTTTTGAGCTTAGGGATTTACCCGATACCTATTTTTTCCTTCATTTTCAGGCAGGATCGGATATAGCAGTCAGGAAAAAGACAGAACAGCTCTGGGCCTCTTTTTTTCCTGCCAGTCCTTTCCAATTCTTTTTCTTGGATGATTTTTTCATTAGACAATATGAGCAGGAAAATCACTTTTTCATCGCCATGAGGCTATTTGCAGGCCTTACTTTGTTGATTTCCTTTTTTGGGTTTAATGGCTTGCTTTTTTGGATAGCCAATTCGAGAACCAAGGAGCTGGCCATCCGAAAAACTCTGGGAGCAGAACTCAAGGATTTTTTGTATTTAATGGGAAAGGAGGCGGTAATATTTCTGCTGGTTGCAGGTTTGGTCAGTGGGCCACTTGCAGTTGGGTTGGGATTCACTTGGTTGGAAAGGTTTGCATTTAGGGTTTCTCCGGACTTGTGGTTTTTTCTGTTTCCAGTAGTGGGATTCGGGACGTTGATCGGAATTTTGGTTGGGTTCCAAGCACTCAAGATTAACTTCCAAAGTCCGGTAGAGAATCTCCGAGATGACTGATTGGACAGGAATTATATCGATTTTTGGAAAACAATAAATCTGGTGAATCCAGATTTTTCATGTTCCGGAATGTCTTTTTAAAGCCTTCTTTTTTAGGCTGAATTGGTTTTTTGGTCCAAAATCGAGGTGTTTTTCTTATCTGAAAGCTCAGTCAAAAGGGAATTATCCCGGATTTATCGGGGAACAAGTTTTTCCAAATAAAAAACGGATAGCTTAACTTTTTAAAAAGGCTTATTTAAACAGGAGAATATTCCTTTTTCAAAGAATCTGCTGATAGATTTGGCCTATGCGCTTCCGTTTTTGTGTTTTCCTAATCGCCCTTTTTTTTACTTTTTGGAATGTACACCTGGTTTGCTCCCAAACTTTGGACAGTAGGCTGGAGAAGATGGAGGAAAAGGTCAGTAAAAATGATTTTGTGGAAATTTTCCCCATGATGGAGGAGCTGCTGCACAAGATTTCAATAGGAGAGCTTCGACCTTCCCCGAGGCAAAGCCTGCGTTTCGGGGTGGTCCGGATGGCTGTTTTGGATTATTTGGGAGAGTCTGAAAAAGGTTTGGCTTTGGGCGATTCCCTGGAAAAGGACAAGGCTTTGGAAGTGATTCCTGGGTCGGAGTGGGCTAGTTTTCAGTATAGAAAAAGCACTATTCTGCTGAATCAGGAAAAATTTCTTGAGTCGGCTCAGACCTATGAAAAGGCCATTCGGCTGTTTGAGATGCAGCCTCAACCTGATTTTTCCCAAGTGGCACTCTGCTACAATAATCTCGGCTACCTGCAAGACATTTTGGGGTTTCAAAACCGGTCTATGGAAAATTATTACCGGGCCTTTGAAATCTGGAAAATCAGCCATCTGGATGATTTTGAAAATATCTCCACTGTTTTGAACAACCTGATTTTTGCTGAAATTGAATACGGTAACTACAGTGCTGCCTCCGAATTGCTTCATTTTTTTGAGAGGTATGTAGCTGAAACACAAAGCACCTATGATCTGACTCAGGTAGAGGCTTTGGATTTGGAAATAAAACTTTTGTTGAATTATTCCCGGTATTACGGAGCCACCAAAAATGACCGGCTTCTGGACCTGAATCTGACTAAAGCAGAAAAACTCTTGAAAACCTCTCCAAAGGACTTTTTTGCCGAACAGTGGGGGGTATTGGCAGTGATGTATGAGGAAGCCGGATTTTTGCAAAAGGAATTGAAAAACTATTCCGCTGCAGTAGCCTACTACGAACGAATGAGAAACCTTCCTCTCTCGGGTTTTTTTGAGATGAAATACCACGCCAATCTGGCGATTGTCTACTACGATGCAGGAGAAAATGAAAAGTCTTTGGCCTTTACCCGAAAAAGCCTTTCTCTACTTAATCAGTTTGGTTTTGAGGGCTCGAGTAGTTTTTCTCTACAAGTCCTGCAGGCTGATTTATTGTATCGAATGGGAAGGGAGGAAGCGTCTATTCTTGGCTTGCAAAAAATGCTCGGAGAACTATTGGATCGAGAGATCAGCAGGTCCTCCATTCCTCAGCTTTCCTACAGGGATTTTTCCCGCTTGAACAATGTCCGTTACCTCACTATTTTGATTAAGGCAGGGCAGATTTTTCGGAAAGTAGGCCTGAAAAATAACAATAGGTCAGATCTGAGATGTTCTTATGCTCTTTTTTTGATTGCGGCAGAAATGTTTCAGGAATATTACCTGAAGGGAAGCTATACCCAGTCTTTGGAGAATATTCATCGACAAATCCAAGAAGGCTTGCTTTTTATGGCTTTGGAGAAAGGGCTCCTGAAGAAAGAAGAGAAAATTCTAGTGGTGGAACTTTTGGAAAAGAATGGTTCCCAGCAGGGATGGAAGAAGTTTCTCAGTAAAAATGAAGAGTTTTTGGGGACTACTGCTGATTTTTTGCGGGAGCTCAACCTGAAAAGCCTGGAGCTGAATCAGGTGAATGCTTCCTCGGATCAGGAAAAAGGGCTTCGGGATGAGCTTCGACAGATCGAAAGAAGAATTGAGGAGGAAGATACTTACCGATTTTTTACCGGAGGATCTTTTACTTTGGTAGAATTTCAAAAAAAACTTTCTCCCCAGACTACCGTGTTGAGTTACGCAGTGACAGAGAATCAGGTGTTTGTCACGCTGATCCAAAGGGGTCATCTTGAGATTTTTTCTCTGGGTCCGGTTGCTCCGGTCAGTTCATGGACTGAAGAATTTCAAAATTCGCTTCGCAGACTGGATGATTCCTACAAGGAAGCTGCGACGGTTCTTTTTCGGCTACTAATCGGTCCTCTTTCCAAACAATTAACCGATGAGGTATTTATTCTCCCGGATGATTTTTTGCATGTTCTGCCTTTTGAAGCACTTTTGGATGATAAAAGGAAGTTTTTGCTGGAGAATCATCGGGTCTCCTATCAGCAGTCATTTCGGCAGATGTCTTTCCAACGACTCAAAAGCAGACCTTTGGGGGATGGATTTCTGGTCGCTTTTGCACCCGAATATCAGGGGACCGGCTATCAGGCCATTCAAAACAACCTCACTGAAGTAAGCCAGCTTGTCCAAGCTCTTGATGGTCACCTGTACATTGGTCAGCATGCGACAAAAATGTCCTTTGTGAATAGTTTTACTGACTATCAGGTGCATCATTTGGCTATGCATTCCGCGCAAGATCCGGTCAATTTCGAAGAATCCGCCTTGATTTTTTCAGGGGGAGAAAAACTCCGACTAGGGGATCTGTACCAGATGAATTTTCCTGCAGAACTCGTGGTGCTCAGCGCCTGCAATACCGGATTGGGACAATTGATGCCAGGAGAAGGACTGATGAGTTTGTCCAAAGCTCTGAGTTTTGCAGGAGTAAAAAGCACGGTATACAGCCTTTGGGAGGTTCCCGATCGGGAAACGGCCGACTTGATGGTTGACTTTTACCGGGAGATCCAAGAGGGAAAGCCTAAAAATACCGCACTGACTTTGGCCAAAAGAAGATTCTTGGCGGAGAATCCTCTAAAAAAACATCCCTTTTTTTGGGCGGGGTTTGTTTTGAATGGTAAGTCAGAGCCCTTGGAGAAGCCGTATTTCAGAGGAGGGTATTGGTGGAGTTTGGGATTGGTTTTGGTGATAGTGGGAGCACTGTTTTATTCCCTTAAAATCCGGAAGAGGAAATGATTTACTCTAGCTTTTGGAAGATTTCTTGAGCTTGGGACTGAAGTGCATGGCCATTTGCCTGAGCTACTTTTCCGATTCTGAGCTTGGCTTCTTCCAGTTTATTGAGTTTGAAATAGCCCATGGCTTCATACCAAAGTGCGGTAGGTTTATCCGGTTGGGAAGCATTTTCTTTGATTTTTTGAAAAGATGGAATGGCTTTTTCAGGTCTTCCCAATTCCAGCTGGCAAATTCCCAGATAGAATATGGCGAATTCCGAGTTGGGTTCCTGTATCAGATTTTCGAACAGCACAGCTGCTTTTTCGTAATCCCTATTGTCAAAAGCCAGAAAAGCCTCAGACTTAAGGCCACCAGAACTTGATCCTCTGACCGTCGGTGCTACTAGGTTGGGATAGGTCTGATAATAGGTTTGGTAGAGTTTTTCTCCGGGCGTAGTGCTTAGGCTAGTCCAAAGAAAATATCCGACCAAAACAATCAAACAAGCTGCAACGCCGGCGAACAGCCAGGATTTTAAAGAGTTGGTTTTGGCAAGGAGACGGGCTTCATTTCGGTCGATTTCCCGCAAAAAATCCTTCAGTTTGGATCTTTCCTCCAGTGTAACGGCAAGTTTGATTTGGCGCTGTTCTTCCAGAGCCTGTAGGTAGACAGGGTCCTCTTGGAGGAGTTGCTCGAAGAGGCGCTTATCATCAGGGCTAAGTTTTCCGTCTAGGTAGGCATTGATTAGTTCGTCCTGGTCCATATTAGTTTCTAATAAGCGATTCTTTGAGATTTTTTATGCATCTGGATTTCGAGCTTTTGAGTACATCTTTGGATTCGTAGCCCATGAGTTTGCAGATTTCCTCCAAACTTTTGGATTGGAAGTAAAAAAGCCGGAGAATTTCCTGGCATTTGGGACCCAACTCGCTTAGCTTTTGCCTGAGCAGAAGCAGGTACTCGTCCCGCGCTTCCTCCTCGTAGGTTTCAATGGGTATGGTTTCCAACATCTCTTCACTGAGCTGACCAGTTAGGTTTTTTCCCTTTAGATTTTTGAAGAGTATAAATTTTCCGATGGAAAAGAGGTAGGTACCAATCGAGGAATTTAGGGTTTCGATTTTTCCTTTCTGGGCATTTTCGGCCAAGGCAATGATCGCATCCTGGTAGCAGTTGTCGATCTGAAATTGGTCTTGGGTATATCGCTTCGCAAAAAGACTGAAACCTGCTTTGTGCTCAAGGTAGAGTTGCTTGAGTGTTTCCCGGTCTCCTTTTTTCAGCAATTCCAGCTGCTTTTCTTTCACTTCCATTGGTTAAAAAAAAATCGAAAAGTAAACATAGATTTTTTTGACCAAGATGCAAGAGTGAAAAAATCTAACCGGAATGGGGGAAGAGCAAGGTGTTTTTGGACTTAAAATGACAGAAGAGGCCCTGCTTTTCTGCATTGGATATGTTCTCTATTTTATTTTTTATGTATATCCGCTAGGATGCCATAGATTGAAATGGCCTCGACACTTCGACAAGCTCATTGACTGAGCGCGGCCTCCGGGTTAGTATAGTTTTTAGGAGGGGAGTAAAATCCGGTTGTGCCGCATTATACTCCCCCCTCACCAAAAAAAACTTGACGGTCACCGAGCGACGGTTGGTGAGTTGGTCGAACCAAGTCGAGGGGAGTAGTTATGAAGTTTCGTTATTGGTAAGAAAACGGATACATATTTAATTTTTATTTTTTTTTGTTTTTGGTGTTTACCTTTTGGCTGATGCGATACTAACGGGAGAAATCTAATCTCAAAGCATCATGAAACAATTTTTAATTCTGGGTTGCTGCTTGGTTTTGCTCAATGACCTTAACGCACAGAGTTTGGGCAGACGAATTGTCCTGAATACGAAAACCCAAACTGAGGGTAAAGCAGAGTCCAAGAGTAGTGAGACTGTGGACAAGGCCTTCAACAAAATGGAAGAAGGGGTCAACAACCTTTTCAAAAAGAAAGAAAAAGGAGAGAAAACCTCAGAGGAGATGGAAGCAGAGCAGAATCCAGAACTATTGGATGATAGCTCCTCCTATTCGTCCTTGGGTACTGAGCTTGCCTCGGCTTCTACTCTTCAGACTTATTCCAATTTTGATTTTATCCCCGGCGAACGGTTGATTGCCTTCGAGGACTTCTCCCAGGATGCGGTGGGGGACTTTCCTGCCCGATGGAACACCAACTCCTCCGGAGAGGTAGTGACTATCGATGGTATGGAGGGCAGGTGGCTGCTTTTTTCGGATGAGGGAACCCTCTATCCCGAATTTGTAGAGGTGCTGCCAGAGAATTGCACCATAGAGTTTGATCTCATTGTGCTCAAAGAAAATGCAGTATTGACCAAATTGGCCTTCATCGATGAGAATCTCAATTCAAATCTACTTGAACTTGGATACCTCAATGGCACATTTATCGAGCTGGAACCGAATACAGGAAGTACCTCTATCCTCACCTATGATGCCAGTGGAGGGGTTGTTTTGCAAAATAGAAAGCCTCAAAACCAATTTTTCATTGCCGAAGGTGGGGAATATTCTTCCGTCAGAGTATCCATTTGGAAACAAAAATCAAGACTGCGTGTGTACCTCAATGAGTCCAAAATCTGGGATATTCCCAGAGCTTTTCAGTCGGATGGCAAGTATCGTTTTGCTTTTGGTACCTCTACTTTTTTCATAGAAAACAGGGAGTTTATGATGTCCAACCTCCGCTTTGCTGTAGGTCAGCCGGATACCTGTTCCAAATTGATAACTGAAGGAAAATTCACCACCCAGGGGATTGTTTTTGACTCGGGTTCGGCATCCATTAAGCCGGAATCTTTTGGCGTATTGAAAGAAATCGCAACGGTCCTCAAAGAAAATCCAAGCGTCAAGGTACACATCATTGGGCATACCGATAGTGACGGAGATGTCCATCTCAACCTTACCCTCTCCCAAAAGCGGGCCGAAGCAGTAAAGGCTGCCCTTTCGGGTCAGTTTGAACTGGATGAAGGGCGGATGAGCACCGAGGGAAAAGGGGAGTCTGAGCCTATTTCCGACAACGGAAGCCCGGCTGGAAAAGCGCAAAATCGTCGGGTGGAATTCATCAAAAAGTAAGCGATGAAAACTCAGATTTTCTATGTGATTATTCTTCTGGGAATGGTTTCCTGTGGAGAAAAAGGCAATACCGGTTCACTCGGAGAGGCAGTGGAATTGGCCGAGTCCAAGGGATTGTTTGAGGCGGCTAAAGCCTATGAAGGTAAATTGAATGAACTGCTCACGCTGGAAATGGCAGCAAATACCATGGGTTTCCCAGCTAATGACGCTGATGTGGACTATAATACCACGCTTTCCAATCCTTCATTTCATGCACTTAACTACACCTGGGACAGAGGTCGAACTCGCCCGATGACCGTAGCCAATATGAACATCGAGGTGCCGGACTTAGATCGACTCGAGCTCAGTGGCATTCAAGAGATCAGCAAAAAGGATTATGAATTCCAATATCGCGTGCTTACTCCTGAGGAAGTGCAGCAATCCAATCAACTCATGAAGGATGCTCTTCAAGATCGGGTAGCCAAAGGCGAAATCACACAGGACCAAGCAGACCTCGCAGGAGGACTAGGCGAAGGATTGGCTGGAAATCAAACCCGTGAGTTGGTCTCTGAAGTGGGTGAAGCGGCTACCTGGATGCCTGAGGAAGGTGCGCTCTATGTCTATCAAGATGGACTGATGTTTAGACTCACGATCAATCAAGGAGAGGATGAGGCTAATCTCAAGCAAAAGCTGATTAAGCTCGCAGAAGAAATCATCACTAAACTCTGATTCATTTTAACCACTCTTTTCAAGTAAAATTTCCTGACCATGAAAAAGCTCCTTTTTATTCTTCTAATGCTATCTGGGCTGGGTCTTTCCTCCCAAGCCCAAAATCTGAATTTTGTCAATATCAAATCCACCCAAAACATCCCCCGCTTTGAGGTGAAAAATAACCAAACCACCCTCTACCACATGGTGGGAGGGAAGCTGGTAGTGATGCAGACTTGGAATCAGGCTCCTCAGTTTTTCAACGATGAGGATCGCATCAATCGATACAAAATGACCGTAACTCGCGAGGATAAACTGGCCCGCCGGACCTTTGAAGTGTACTACAGTTTTTCGCGTGATGCCCAAGCTTATGATGGGTATATCAAAACTACCATCCGATACAAAGACTCCCGGCCAAGCAAAGTCTTCGAAGATTTCTTTGTCCAGCGAGCCGTGACCAATTAGTTTATAGATATCTGACAGACAATGTTTTAGGATTATTTTCATACGAAAAGTTTAACTCCAAAAGCGATGAAACTCAAGTTGATTTTTGCCTCTCTCTTTCTATTGAAAAGCAACTGGACTGCTGCCCAAATGTGGGAAGGTACCTACCAAACTCAATACGGTCCAGTCCAAGCTGGTCTATGATAATGGAATTTATTATGGGGATTATGCCGGTGGTGGGACGGTAATAGCATTTGAATATTATTACCAAAACTATGAATTGCAGGGCATATTTTTCAACGGAAATGCCCGGGGAAAATTCCTGTGGCGGGCAGGAGCTAATCTCAATATTCAGGGATTCAGCGGTCACTTTGCTTATGACAATAATGCCACTCTTCAAAATATAAGGGGTAAAAACCAGTATTTTATCAATGATTTTCAAACGGGTAATCTTGATTTCCATTGGAGCGGAAAGCGAAATTCCAATGCAAAGGTGAATGATTTAGTCACAGCCGTTTGGTCAGGAACGTGGAAAACCAATTTTGGCGATTTGGTTCTGGAACAAGTTGGAAATAAAGTGACAGGAAAATATAGCACCGTCGGAGAGATCAATGCGACTTATGACAAGAATGCTAAAAAGCTGAAGGGAACCTTTACCAACAAGGGGCGAACGGGCTACCTGGAACTCACCTTTACCGGCAATGCCTTTACAGGAAATTGGGGCTGGACCACCCAAATGACCGAAACACAGGCCTGGACTGGTGATAAGGCTATCAAATCCATGATGCCAATTCCTGCACCCGTTTCTGCTTCAGCCACCAAAAAAATCACCTTTCGTCTAGGATCAATTATGGCCAGTGATATTCCAAGCCATCGAAATCCTGGGATTTACGGTTTTGCGGGCATAAATGTGTATCGGGTGACCTCCTCGGGAAGGGAAGAAATCAGCTCATTTGGAAATAAAGCTCCCAACTACTTTGACCGAACGGAGAATAATCCTTTCCCGAGAGACTCCCGCTATGCCTATCAGGTGGACTTGCCTGATTCCCCGGAATACACTCGAGAATTCACCATCTCTACCCAAGATCTCAATAATCCCAATGTCGATATCGAAGTGGAAATATGGCACCATGTAAAAGGGAAAGTCCTAGGCCCAAAATATGACATGGTGTATTTCAAAGAGATTCTTAATTTGGAGAACATCCGAATTGAATCTGGAAACCTTTTGAGAGTCGGTCAGGAATATCGGAATGGACAACGCCAAGGAAATCTCCAATCCAAATCCCATGCGATGGTCTATGTGTCTGGATTGTAGTTTGTTTGAGCGTAGCCGTTCATCTGAAGATAGGCCGTAAAGCAGTCAGTAAAAAGAGGCTTTCAAGAAGCGGATAGTCTCTTTTCTTGAGACTAGATAAACCCTTTTTCCTTGATTTCCAGGTATTTATTGATCGTCTGTATCGTCAGATCTTGAGGTTTGGTCAAAATGGTCTGAATCCCATTTCGCTGAAGTTCCTTGGCGATCAGTCGCTTATCAAACAGAAACTTTGAAGCAATAGTTTTCTCCACAATTTCCGAAAGGGTGGAGGCAGGTGTCTCAGCAAATTCCTCCAGGATGTGATTTTCAAAAAATATCACCAATACCACATGATGTTTACTCAGGGCTTTTAGGAACGGAAGCTGCCTTCGCATGGCTCCTACATGTTCAAAATTGGTATAAATCATCAGAAGGCTTTTTTGCCCCAGTTTTTTTCTGGACCAGCTGTATAATTTTCCAAAATCTGACTCTGGAAATCCCGTCTGAATCCCATACAACAGCTCCATTACCAGGCGAAGTTGAGTGGGGCGATGGGTTGCCTCGCAGTTTGGTCCAATTTGATCCGAAAAAGTGGCCAACCCTGCCTTATCCCCATTTTTCAAGGCGATATTGGAAAAAACCAAGCTACTATTGATTGCATAATCCAACAAACTCAAACCGTTGAAGGGCATTTTCATAACTCTGCCCAAGTCAATGATCGAATACACAGGCTGTGATTTTTCTTCCTGGAAATGGTTGGTCATCAGTTTTCCTGTTTTTGCCACCGCTTTCCAATTGAGATGCCTGAGATCATCTCCCAATACATAGGGTTTGATTTGCTCAAATTCCCGACTTTGGCCGATTCGTTTCTGTTTTTTTAAGCCAAATTCCCTTTTCAAGGCTGTAAAAGCCAAGAACTCATATTTTCTCATTTGCAGAAAAGAAGGATAGACTTTGACAGTTTGATTTTTGTCGAAACTAAATCTCCTGACTACCAGCCCTATTGGACTCTGAGCGAAAAGGTGTAAGTTGCCAAATTGGTAAACACCCCGTTGGTTTGGGGTGAGCGCGTAGACTTCTTCGACTTCTTTTCTGGAAAAGAGTTGTGTGGAAAAACCGAAATCCCGCTTTTGGAATTGGTCCGGAATCTCATCCAACACAAACAAGCCAACTTCAAAAGAATATTGATTTAAGATTCGGAGGATGACTCCGTTGGCATCGCCATTCGAAAATTTTTCCGGTAGAGTTCTGCTTGCTTTTATCCCCTCTTTTTTACCAAACAGCAAGGTGAAATCGACGATGAAAAAGACTCCCATCATGCAGGCCAAAAACAAACCGAAAGGATAAAGGATATAAAACCAAAAGGAAAGGAAAAAAATCAAAACAATTCCCATCAAGGCCCAATAAAACCTTTTCCCCAAATACAACTGTCTGAGTATATGAATCAACTTACCGCGGGATTTCGATGGACTGGATGATTCCTTGAATGATCAAATCTGCAGAGACTCCTTCCATTTCTTTTTCCGGGCTGATAATGATTCGGTGCCGCATAGCCGGTAGAGTAGCGCGCTGAATATCCTCAGGCAGAACAAAATCCCGTCCCGCCATTGCCGCCAAAGCCTGAGCAGCTCGGAAGATGGCCAAAGAGGCCCTAGGAGATGCGCCTGCATAAAGGCTGGGATGATTTCGGGTTTTTACTACCAGCTGGGCTATGTAGTTCACCAGGTTTTCCTCCACCTGAATCGCCTGAGTCCATTCTTGAAATTGGTTGACTTCCGCCCCGGTCAACACCGCTTGGGCTGTAGCAGATTCAGAGTTTTCTTTACCCCGGGTTTTCAAAATCAGAATTTCCTCCTCCAACTTAGGCAAGTCTAGGTTGATTTTGAAAATAAATCGGTCCATCTGGGCCTCTGGTAGCCGGTAAGTGCCTTCGGAATCAATGGGATTTTGCGTGGCAAGAACCATGAATGGAGGAGCCATGGGGTAGGTATTGCCGTCTAAAGTCACCTGTCGTTCTTCCATGACTTCAAACAATGCCGCCTGCGTTTTGGCTGGAGCCCGGTTGATCTCATCAATCAAAATCAGGTTGGAGAAAATCGGACCTTTTTTGAATTCAAATTCACCGGACTTGAGAATGGAGGTTCCCAGCACATCAGCAGGCATCAAATCCGGGGTAAATTGGATTCGGCTGAATCCGGTTTGTATGGCCTGCGCAAAGAGTTTGCTGGTAAGAGTTTTGGCTATTCCGGGTACACCTTCCAACAACACGTGGCCTTTGGACAATAGGGCGACAAGCATGAGTTCCAACAGCTCCTCCTGTCCGACTATTGTTTTTTTGATCTCATTTCGGACTTTTTCTATGCCTTCAGCCAATTTTTCAATGGGTAGCCGGTTGCCAAAAGAAAGGGATTCGCCCTTAGGGTGCAGATTGGAGGTTTCTTCCATGGTGGTCTAGTGATTTGAACTTTTCAATACTTCTTTGGATAATTTCAATGTCCGAGCTGTGCAACTGAGCTTGCTTTTCAGCTTTGCGGAGCTGCTCGATTAGAGGAAGAGTGGCACTTTGGTCCACTCCGCTTTTTTCAATAAGATTTTGGATGAAATAGGGATCATTGGGATCTCCGGAAAGGAAAAAGGCCGATCGGCAGTAATCCCAAAAGAGTTTGATCTGTAGCTGCCCCAGTTCTGTCATATCTTTCCGTTTGAAGTAGATCGAGGCGATCGTTTTGGCAAATTCCAAGGACTGATTTTTGACTGGAGGGATAAGTTTGATGGCTTTCTGCCTTCTTTTTCCTTCAAAAAGCACCCAAAAGATCACCCATACCCAAGCAGCATAATAAGCCGATTTCAGGTATTGGTTTTGTAAAATCAAACTCAGCGGGGTCAAGAGCGAGCCCCGTTCTTCTTTGATATACTGATCCAGGATAATCGGCTGATCCCAATTCCAAATACCGCTTACTTGTTCGGTGTATAACTTCCACTCCGGATGAAGCATGAAGTAATTGGAAAATGCCTCCGGAAATGCATGGAGGGTCACCCAGCCATTTTCTAAGGGCACTTGGATAAAGTTGGGTTTAGCTTCTCCTTTGTTTGAAGGGGGATGGATTTGCCCCAATACCCTGATTGAGAGGCTGTCCTTCCAAGTGAAGTAAATACCCTGAAGAAAACGATCGTAGGTGACGGGCTCTTCTAATTCCAAGGGGGGGAGAAGCATTAATGAAGAAAATTCGGTACTGTCCGGATCGAGAGAGTTGAATTCCATTGGGAAATTAAAATCTCCTAGATCAGCACCAATTCCCAAACTGTCCAGAATTCCCCCTGAAAAATAAGTGGCAGAGACAAACAAATGTCCCCCATTTCTCACCCAGGCGAGGAGTTGGTGAGTTTCCTGAGGGTCTGAAGTATAGCCATGGTTAATTATGACGAAAGTAGCCTGATCCGGAGCTTGTTTGATCCAGTCGATGGGTGGTTCTAGATTGTCAGATTTATCCCCGGGAACCTTCCTGAGGAGTTCATAGAATACCTGTGCACCTACAGGGCGGCTGTCGGTTTGAGAATAGCTGAGTGTCCAGTCCAAAGGTGGGGGAGAAGAATGCAAAAGCAGCAACATGCCCAAGATCGAAAGGGAGAGGAGAAAAAAGAGAAACCGCAAGCTCTTGCTCATACCCTTTCTTTGATCTGATGAAAAGAAGATTCTAGTGCAGAAAAAGTTGCCTTATCCAATTCAAAATGACCATACCAGACAAAGTTGTAGATTCGCGTCACTTCAGAAAAAGGAGCCTGAAGGGCATTTCCCTGAAGTTCACGGAGGTAATCTCGATTGGTTTTAAATGATTTCCACTCTATCAATTTTCTGCTGATCAGCTGTTGGAGCGCTTCTATGTAGCGATAGCGCACGGCCTGCCTGTAATCTTGTCGAGCCAATGCCTCCTCGGCCAAGGCATGAAGATCCCGACGCTGAAGCAAGAGCTCATCAGAGCTCATTCCCTGCACCTGAATCCCACTTTGTGGATTATTGCCTACCCCATACTTCAAGGCTATCCAAACCAAAACTCCCATTAGAATCAATACCAGGAGATAAGGAGCTAGCTGAGCGATAAAGTTGGTCAAGCCTGAAGTATCTATGGTGCCAAAGAACAGGTCCAGAAACTCGTACCAAAGGTGATTGAGCCAACTCTTGAACTCCTCCCACCAATTATTTTCATACACTATTTCCTCATATTGAAACTCCCTTTTGGACTGGTAAGCTTCAATATAGGATGAGCCGAAGTTAGGAGCTTGGGGGGTATAGACGGGTGATTCGACCCGGCTGAATTCAACCGAATCTATCTGGAAAAGCATGCTTTCCTGGGCTATGGCAATTCCCTGAAAACAAACCAAAAGAAGCAAGATGAAGCCGTGTTTAGCCAAGTTCTTCCAATTTTGCACGAATTCCTGTTTTGTTTTTTTCTTCATCCAAATCAAAATATACCAGCCCCATGGCGATGATTAGAAATATGGAAAGAAGATTGCCTACCGCCGATGAAAGCGTAGAAAGAAGGAGAAAAATAAAATCTCCGCTCATGGCATTGGTTTCCGGCTCCACAACGAGGGTTTTTAAACTTAAATAGACCGTAGCGGGAAGGCTGAATACAAACGAAATAATCCCTATGACGATCACTACAACCAGCAGGGTGCCGAATGTCACCCACCAATAGCCCGAAACCAGCTTAAAACTTGCCTTGAAGCTTTCCCATTTACCTAAATTTCGAAAAATCAATATCGGGAAGCTTAACGCAGCAGGAATAAGCAAATAGATCCCGGGAATCAGAAAAAAGACCAGTCCGATCAACAGAATAAAGTAAACCATCAGGCCCAGAAGAAGTAGGTTGACCATTAGGGACCAACTCTTCTGAGTGATCTGATTGGGATCGACCAGCCCTTTATTTTCCAGGTAGTCTGCCATAAAAGAATAGATTGCCGATGAGGCAGAAGCATAGTAAAGCAGACTTCCCATCAACATCAGCAGCAGGGATCCGAAAAACAATCCCGGATTGGTCACAGCCAAGTTATCCAGAGTGGTGTATTGATACACTGCTGAAAAAAACAGATTGATCAAAAAAAAGACTCCGGTGGTTTTGATCAAAATAGGCAGGAGCGTTTTCGAATTGATCCGGGCAAAAGTAAAAGTGTCTGAAAGGATTTCGCCCAGTTCTCTTCTTTTCCTTAGTTCAAAATAGGTTTGCATAATTTGGTTTGCTTATAAAGTTTACGTGGTAAAATGACATAGTAAAACAAAATCATACCCAGCGAACTCAAGATGATCAGAAAGCTGAGCCAGTCAGGCATTTGAGTGTAGCGAGTGACAAATGACTCCAAAAAACCAGCTAGGATAAAAAAGGGAATGGTGCTAACCAATATTTTTAGTCCGTCTTTCATGGCTCTTTGGAAAGAGATCAATCGGCTGTAAGTTCCGGGAAACAGCATTCCTTTCCCAAGTACCATTCCTGCACATCCAGCTACGATGATGACTGAAATCTCAATCGTGCCATGGATCCAGATTGTCCGCGCAGATTCCCAAAACAGGTCCTGAGTCCGAAAGAAATACTGAAATGAACCCAACATGATCCCATTGTACATCAGGACAAGCACTGTACCCAGTCCCAGAAAGATTCCGGCCACAAAAGCCGTCAAAGAGACCCGGATGTTGTTGACCGTAATTCCCAGAAACATGTCCGCTTCATTCATGGATTTGTACACGGCCATGGGATCTCCGGATTCAATGTTTTCTAGGGTTTTGTTGACATAGGCATCACCAAGAATACTTCGGACAAAGGTGCTTTCGGTATGGGTGGAATACGCTCCCATCAGCGCAAACAAAGCGAAAACCGCAAAGGCAATTCCAAGCACAGGGAGGTATTGATAAAACATCAACGGGAATTCTCTGAAATAGAAGTTCAGAATGGATCGGGATCCTAATTTTTTATCCTGATAAACCTCACGGTGATAGGTGGAGGCGAGCTGATTGAGGTAATAAAAAACTTGGCTATCTGGAAAAAACGTCCGTGCATAATTCAGATCATCTGCTACTTCCAAGTAAAGGTCTGCAAGCTGGGAGGGGGAAAGAGCGCTTTTCTTGGCTAAATACTGCTCAAGACTGGTCCATTTCGATTGATTTTTTTTTACAAAAAGTGATTCCCGCATACATACTGGTCAACAGTCCTAAAACTATTTGATTAAATGCAATTCTGCAAGGAGTGGATTGGAGTTTGGGATTAAAAAAACAAGAATCCCCAATTGGATAGATTGATCCATTAAGATTTCCTTTTTAAATTTTTGGCAGCCTAAAATCCGAAGGATTGTAACCATTCCTAACCCCCGGTATAGCCGGGGGTAAAGTTAAATAATAAAATAGGAACCCTGAAGGGGTGACACTTTGATGTTTCACCCTTTCAGGGCTTAGGGGAGGGGGAATTTCAATAGCTAGCCTGCACTTCGTACAGGGTCATGAATAGTTTGGCTCCTTTGGAGCTACTAAATATGGCGGTTGAAATTTCCTAAAAATATCGAGTTCATAAATCTTGTGCAGCTTTCAATTTTATGCTGTTGCAATTGCGGATATAATGTAAACCTTAAATGTATATCAGTAATTCTGCCAGTAACCAAATTTTATTAGGTCTCACGTCGGTTTGGTTCGACCAGCTCACCAACCGTCGCTCGGTGTCCGTCATTTTCCTCCCCTCCCAATAAGTACCTGAAATCCGGTGGCCGAGCTTGGTCCCTGAGCTTGTCGAAGTGTCGAGGCTATTTTGAACTTCTGGCAAAGAAGTGGATAATCAGAAAACCTTTTTTCATTTGGATTATACTCAAAGAAATTGACTGCTCTTTTTTGGATTAGGAATTAGAATCAGTGGCTAGAGTTAAAAATTCAAGCATTTGCCTAATGTGGCAAAGCACCGATCTACTGATTAGGATAAATATACCGAAGCATTAGTTTTTGAAGAATTTTGAGCTTGGAACAAAAAATCTAATGCATATTTTGGGTTTAATTGCCATAAAAAGAAGTCCAATGAATTCATTGACCCTTGAAACCGCCCAACATATTCAAATCATGCAGCAGCCGGCCAGCTTGTGGGAACGCATTCTTGCCTATCTGATTGATGTTTTTTTTCTTGGTGTGTATATCATTTTGGCCTCTTTGACGGTTTTTGGTCTTTTGGAACAGAAAGCAGAGGGTTCCATTGCCCTACTCACCGGATTAAGCTTACCCTTTTTCCTCTATCATTTACTTTTTGAGCTGTTGATGAATGGACAGAGTCCCGGCAAACATGCCATGGATATTCGGGTGGTGAAGTTGGATGGTTCCAAAGTTTCTTTTGCCGATTACTTGATTCGTTGGATCCTTCGGCCAATTGATTTGACAATCAGTAGCGGAGGAATTGCCGTATTGGTAATTCTTCTCGGGGGAAAAGGTAAGCGTTTGGGGGACTTGGCGGCAGGGACAGCGGTGATTTCTCTTAAGAAGCGCGGATTGAAAGGTTCGGAGCTTTTGACCAAAGTGGCAGAAACCCATACCCCAAAATTCCCTCAAGTGATCAACCTCAATGACGCCCAAATCCGAAATATGAAAGAGATTCGCTTGGAGGCTTTGACTACCCAAGATTTTAAGTTGATTCAATCTCTAGCCGATAAGACCGCGGAAATTCTTCAAATAAGCTATGAGACAAAAGCTTTGGAATTTATCAATCAGGTGATTTTGGACTATGAGTTTTATGCACAACGGGAAGAATAGGCTGCTTTTTTTCAATTTTTTCCTGGTCTAATTGCTGAATCTCAATTTGAAAAATTGAAAGTACTCCTCAGAAGACTTCCCTGACCCATCCAAAGCTTGAAAAAAATTTGCAAAATTAAATTTGGGTAAGATTTCAACCGACTTTAACTTTTGAATCAAAAAACCGTGCTTTTTTTGGTAACTCACTCATTGATAGTCTTTTGCAAGAGAGGTTAAGCAATGGTTTCAATTCGTGACCGGGAGTTTTTCCCGAGGTTTCACCAAACTAAATTTGGCTGCTAAAAATCTTCGATTCCGGGCCCAAAGTGCTGTTTTTTGAGGATTTTTCTTGATCTACATTTGAGGTTATGCTGTTTGCAGCATTTCCTATTTATGAAAAAAAACGGTCTTACAGTTGCCATTTTGGCGGCTATGTTTCTGGGTCTGATTGTGGGCTTTTCGATTCATCAAACGGGTAGTCAGGAGCTAATTGACAGCTACAGTAAGAATATCAAACTACTCGCCACCATTTTCATCCGATTGGTTCAGATGATCATTGCCCCCCTTGTATTCAGTACTTTGGTGGTGGGGATTGCTAAATTGGGCGATATTCATGCCGTCAGTAGGGTGGGTTCTAAAGCCTTGATTTGGTTTTTTTCTGCTTCCTTGATTTCCTTGGTGATCGGTTTGGTGATGGTCAATTTTTTCGAACCCGGCGTAGGAATGAATCTGAGCATCACCGATGCATCAGGAGTGGAAGATGTGACCGGTAAAACCCAGAGTTTTTCTCTTCAGAATTTTGTGGAACATATCGTTCCCAAAAGTGTGATTGAAGCTATGGCCACGAATGAAATTCTGCAATTGGTGGTTTTTTCGATTTTTTTCGGAATGGCTTTAGCTGGATTGGGTTCGAAAGGTAATTCTCTGATTAAGGCATTGGACATTGTCTCCCATGTAGTGCTGAAAATGGTGGGGTATGTCATGAAGACTGCCCCATTGGGTGTTTTTGGGGCCATTTCGGCAGTGATTGCCACCAGAGGATTGGATATCCTGTTGACCTATGCCAAATATTTTGGAGCATTTATCGCAGGAATAGCCGTGCTTTGGGTGATTTTGTTGCTTGTGGGATATTTGATCTTGGGAAAAAGGCTGGGAAGTTTGCTTCAGCGCCTTTTTGGCGCCATGGTAATTGCATTCAGCACTACCAGTTCTGAGGCTGTATTTCCCAAATTGACTGAAGAGTTGGAGCGTTTCGGATGCAAAAACCGCATTGTTTCATTTATTCTCCCTTTGGGCTACTCCTTCAATCTGGATGGGAGTATGATGTACATGACTTTTGCCAGCATCTTTATTGCCCAGGTCTACGGAATCGAACTTGACCTGGGCACTCAATTGACCATGCTATTGGTGTTGATGCTGAGTAGCAAAGGGGTGGCTGGAGTTCCCAGGGCTAGTTTGGTGGTGGTAGCTGCTACCTGTGGCATGTTTGGAATACCTGTTGAGGGAATCGCATTGATTCTGCCCATCGATCATTTCTGTGACATGTTTCGCAGTGCTACCAATGTTCTGGGAAATGGATTGGCTACGGTGGCGGTTTCTAAGTGGGAGGGAGAGTTAGAAGTAGAACGACTTCCGCAAGAGGAAGAAAAGGTCCTCGTTTAATCTGTTCTTACCCAGCATAGGAGGTTATTCTCATTCATGCTCTAATGGAGCAGAGACGGAGGAGGTGGGGTGGTTTTCGAGTTCTTCTTTTACCAAAAGTTCACAAAAAATATGGGACCAAATCAAGCGCTTTGCTGTCAAAGGCGAAGAGATTGGTGGTTGATCTGACTTCGCTTCAGAAAAAGAGAGGCCTGCGGCCGTAATTTGAGCTGTTTTATTATTCACTTGTTATTTTTTCCAGATTGGATTTTAGGGATCAACTGCATTTCAGCGAAGTATTTTGAAAACATAAAGCTTGCTGAGGCTCCGAAGTGAGGTTTCTTTTTTGGCAAAACTCCCCAAAAACTTCTTTCCCAAATTCTGCCATTAACATCCATTTTCCCGCCATCCTCATAATCCTTTTGAAATTCCCTGAGATTCGGGTTACATTTTGGATTCTGAATGACTAACCAAAAAGTATAAACTAACAAACCATTGAAAAGAAGAGACTTTCTACATTATTCAGGGCTTGGTCTAGGTGCCATGATGGTTCCTGGCTTAGTTGCCTTTAGCAAACCTGTCCCCGCGGAGCATCTCCTGGCACCCGGAATGGATGCCGCCGCCAAAAAGCTTTTGGCAGACGTGGCACTGAACACGACCAAAAGTCTTGGAGCTACTTACACTGATGTCCGTATCGGTCGCTACTTGCAGCAGTACCTGTTTACCCGCGAGAAAAACGTACAAGGAATCACCAATGCCGAGTCCTTCGGTGTTGGAATCCGTGTGATTGCAAACGGCACCTGGGGCTTTTCTGCCACCTCCGACGTGACTCCTGACGGGATAAAAAAATGTGCAGAAACAGCAGTAGCTATTGCAAAAGCCAATTCCAAACTCCAAAAAGAACCCGTAGAACTCGCTCCGGTCAAAGCGTATGGAGAAGTGAGCTGGAAAACTCCCATCCAGAAGAATGCGATGGAAGTGCCGGTCAAGGACAAAATTGATTTGCTGCTTTCTGTCAACAATGCTGCCTTGGACAATGGGGCTGCTTTTGTGAACTCCGCGCTTTTCATGATCAATGAGCAGAAGTATTTCGCTTCTACGGATGGCTCCTACATCGATCAGGATATCCACCGCATTTGGCCAAACTTCACGGTAACTGCCGTTAACCGTCAGGAAGGACTTTTCCGTTCCCGTCAGGCACTCAGTGCTCCTATGGGCATGGGTTATGAATATTTGGATGGCTTGGCTTCCGAAAAGTTTATGAATCCGGCCGGATTCAATAGCTACCGAAACAGCTACGACATGGTGGAAGACGCCGTCACGGCTGCCAAGCACGCCAAGGAAAAACTCACAGCCAAGTCTGTTCAGCCCGGAAAATACGACCTGATGCTCGATCCGGAACACTTGGGATTGACCATCCACGAGTCTGTGGGTCATCCGCTGGAGCTGGATCGAGTGCTTGGCTATGAGGCCAACTATGCGGGAACAAGCTTTGCCACACTGGATAAGTGGGAAACCAAAAACTTCAAGTACGGCTCTGATTTGGTCAACATTGTAGCGGACAAAGTCCAGCCCAATTCCCTTGGAAATGTAGGTTGGGATGATGAAGGCGTACAGACCAAGGAATGGGATTTGATCAAAAATGGGGTGTTGGTGAATTACCAAGCCATCCGCGATCAGGCTAAAATCATCAATGAATCCGAATCTCACGGCTGCTGCTTTGCGGACAATTGGAGTTCGGTGCAGTTCCAGCGCATGCCAAACGTGTCCCTGAAGCCAGGTGAGGCTAAAATGAGCCCGAACGACATGATCAAGGACATCGAAAAAGGAATTTACATCTTGGGTCGTGGTTCGTATTCCATCGATCAGCAGCGTTACAATTTCCAGTTTGGAGGTCAGCTTTTCTACGAAATCAAAAACGGAGAAATCGCCGGAATGCTGGAAGACGTCGCCTATCAGTCCAATACGCAAGAATTCTGGAACAGCTGCTCTGCCCTTTGTGACAAAGACGATTACCGTTTGTTTGGGTCATTCTTTGACGGCAAAGGTCAGCCTTCCCAAGTATCTGCAGTTTCCCACGGTAGTCCTACCACCCGCTTTGACGGAGTCAATGTAATCAACACCGGTAGAACTATTTAATCCTCAAAATCAATATGGCTATACTAACTCAAGAACAAGCTAAAGCAATCATAGATAAAGTGTTGTCTTATGCCAAAGCCGATGAAACCGAGGTGACCATCAGCGGTGGCCGAACCGGAAACATCCGCTATGCAAGAAACACGGTCAATACCAGTGGGGAGACCAACGAGCTGAGCCTCGCGATCACCTCTGTGTATGGTAAAAAATCAGGTACCACCACCATCAATGAATTTGATGATGAATCGCTCAAAAGAGCCGTGGCAAGGGCCGAAGAAATCGCCGCACTGGCTCCGGAAAACCCGGAATATATGCCCGTGCTTGGCCCTCAGAATTATGCGGAATCCAAGACCTTTGCCAAGGCAACTGACTCCATCAATCCTGATTATCGGGCGCAGCTGGCAGTGGACAGCATCCAACCTTGCGTCGAAAATAACCTGACTGCTGCCGGATATTTGGAAGATTTCACCGGATTTGTGGCTACTGGAAACAGCAAAGGCCTTTTTGGTTACAACCAAAGCACTTCGGTGGATTTCACCGTCACAGTAAGAACAGCAGACGGTACCGGTTCAGGATACGCCGGCAAAGACTTCAATGATGCCAGTCTCCTCAAGGCTGGACCGGTGACCAACATCGCCGTCCAAAAAGCCAAAGCCTCTGTCAATGCACAAGCGATCGAGCCCGGAAAATACACCGTGATTCTCGAACCAATGGCAGCCAACGACCTCCTTCGGTTGCTGACTTCTGCCATGGATGCCCGAAATGCTGACGAAGGCCGGAGTTTCCTGAGCAAAAAAGGCGGAGGGACCAAATTGGGAGAAAAGCTCTTTGATGAGCGGGTAAATATCTACTCCGATCCCAATCACCCGGATATTCCTTCTGCTCCTTGGTCAGGAGAAGGCTTGCCTTTGGAAAAGACAACTTGGGTCGAAAATGGCGTGGTGAAGAACATGTTTTACTCCCGCTATTGGGCTCAAAAACAAGGTGTTCAGCCCGTGCCCAGACCAAGAGGAGTGATATTCGAAGGAGGTGATCAGTCTCTGGCCGACATGATCCGAAATACCGAGCGTGGGGTTTTGGTGACCCGATTCTGGTATATCCGGGCAGTAGATCCTCAGACTTTGCTCTACACAGGCTTGACCCGTGACGGTACATTCTACATCGAAAACGGTCAAATCAAATTCCCGGTGAAAAACTTCCGCTTCAACGAAAGCCCGATCATCATGCTCAACAACATCGAGGCGATGGGCAAACCCGAGCGAACCGGAGGAAACATGGTGCCTCCGATGAAGATCAGGGACTTCACCTTTACCTCCTTGTCGGACGCTGTTTAATTTGATAGCCTTTCCATACCTGTGAAAAGTAAGTGGTAACTGGTGAGTAGTAAAGGAACTACTTACTTTTTACCACTTACTGTTTACTGCATTTAAACTGAACTCTGTGACTGCCAACTGGAAACTGCCATCTGGAATTTTCTTCTTCACCCGAATCAAATACACCTCAGGCAATTGGGATACGGATCAGCGCATGCCGTCCAATATCCTGCATAGCCTGGTGGAGTACACGACGATTCCGGTGGACGAAAAGGAGCGCGTGATTGAGTTGAGCAGTGAGGAGATTTACAAAAGTCCCTTTTGCTACCTGAGCGGACACAAGCTCGTGGAGTTTACCCAGCAGGAGCGACAGATCTTCAAAAACTATGTGAAGCGGGGAGGTTTTGTCTTTGTCGATGATTGTAATCATGATATTGACGGGCTTTTTGCCAAGTCCTTCGAAAAAGAAATGGCCCGAACCTTCGGAGAAGAAGCCTTGCAAAAAATCCCAAACGACCATTGGCTCTACCGATGCTTTTTTGAGTTTGAAGACGGTCCGCCTACTACTTCCTTCGAGCTCAACGGCTGGGGAGATGACTTGGTGCACGACTACCTCAAAGCAATTCAGATCAACGGACGGATCGGTGTCCTGTACAGTAACAAGGATTATGGCTGTGAATGGGATTACGATTTTCGAAACAAACGCTTTAACAAAATCGACAATACCCGATTCGGGGTCAATATTATCGTTTACGCTTTAACCTAAATCTATGAGTCCTAAAACTTTCGCTCAACCAAAGGTTATAAAGTTTGATGCTGGATTTTGGCAAATTCCCCCTTATAATGGGGGCTAGGGGGATTTAAACCTCGAAATGATTTCAAATTTTATTTATTCGTGAAACAATCCAAAAAGTCATAAACCTAAACCTACTTGGAGACCGAACTAATCAAATACCAACAGCTCGTGGAGAAGATTCTACAGCTGAAAAAAGAAATTGCCAAAGTCATCGTTGGGCAGGAGGAAGTTCTTGACGAGGTGATCATCACCCTTTTGGCAGGAGGGCACTGCCTGCTTGAAGGAGTTCCCGGTTTGGCCAAAACCCTGATGGTAAAAACCATCTCTGAGGTGATGGAGCTGAGCTTCAAGCGGATTCAGTTTACACCGGATCTGATGCCCGGTGACATCATCGGGACAGAAATTCTCGAGGAGGATCACAGCACGGGCAAAAAGTTTTTCCAGTTTAACCAAGGGCCGATCTTCGCCAATATGGTTTTGGCCGATGAGATCAACCGAACGCCTCCCAAAACTCAGGCAGCTTTGCTGGAAGCCATGCAGGAAAAGTTGGTGACCTATGCCGGAAAAAACTACCCGCTTCCTGATCCTTTTTTGATCATAGCAACCCAAAACCCCATCGAGCAAAGCGGTACCTATCCGCTTCCCGAGGCACAGTTGGATAGATTCCTCCTTTATATAAAATTGGGCTATCCCTCCGAGCAGGAGGAACTCGAAGTTCTCCAAAAAACCACAGGAACCTATAAAGGATCTCCTCAGAAAGTTTTGTCAGGGGAGGAAGTCAAACAACTTCAGGAACTCACCCGACAAGTTCATTTGGACTCAGCTTTGTTGGCCTATATCAATCGCCTGATCCGGGCGACAAGATTAGAAACCACCTCAGTAGCCGAAGTGAAAAACTTCGTGGAGTGGGGGGCAGGCACCCGTGCCGGACAGGCCTTGGTTCTTTGTGCCAAAGCCCGGGCTATCGTCAAAGGCAGGTTTTCCGTGATTCCTGAAGATATTCAGCACCTGATCTATCCGGTTTTGAGGCATCGGATTTCCCTGCATTTCCGTGCAGAGGCTGAGCAGTTGGATACCGACTTTATCATCAAAAAGATCCTCGAGCAAGTACCCGTTCATGCCAAGTAATCTGGAGATCATCAAGCTCAACGACCTGCGTCTCGCCGCCCGACTGATCAGTCAGCAGCTGAGGCAAGGCATCCATTCGGGCATTCGGGTGGGGGTCGGCAGCGAGTTTGAGCAATACCGGCACTATCAGCCCGGGGATGATCTCAAGCGGATTGATTGGAAGTATTTTTCCCGGTCCGGCAAGTACATGATCAAAGAATCCACTACCGAAAGCAATCTCAATATCCGTTTGATGTTGGATCTTTCAGGGTCAATGAATTATATCGATAATGGGGTTTCAAGACTGGATTATGCCAAAAACCTGATTGCTTCTTTGGCTTATCTGGGATTTTTGCAGGGGGATGCTTTGAGTTATTTTACCCTTTCCGAAGGCAAAATCGAACAAAAAGTAGCACCCACACCCAAAAGCTTTCAGCGGATTTTATTGTTTTTGGAGCAGGCCAAAGCGGCCGGTTCTTGGCCCTTGCAGCCGATTTCAGATTCTTTTTTTCAGGGAAAAGAACGAGAGTTGGTGATTTGGGTTTCTGACTTTTTGCAAAAGGAATCCGAATGGGAAAGCCTCATCAAGTCCTTCAATCATCCCAGAAAAGAGCTGATGCTGATTCAGATTTTGGGTGAACAGGAGTTGGACTTCAAGCTGGAGGGGAACTTTGTTTTTCGGGATTTGGAGTCCGGACAGGAAGTGGTGCAGGATGCACGGGCCATGCAGACTCAGTTTCGCGAGAGGTTTCAAGGATATCTCGATCACTTGAATCAAACTTTTCAAGCGCCAAATGTGCAATTGATCCGGGTTTCCATGAAAGAACCTTTGGCAGGAGTGGTTCGGCAGATTTTGAATCGTAAAAAGTTAGCCTGATGGAGTGGATTCAGCCGAATTTGCTTTGGGGACTTTTGGGTTTGACGATTCCCGTGTTGATCCATTTGTGGAATGGGAAAAAGGGCAAAGTAATCGCTTGGGCGGCTTTTCCATGGCTCGATCCCAAAGAATCCCAATCCAGCCGTTCGATCAAGTTGGAGAATTGGCTATTGCTTTTGATCAGAATTCTCCTGTTGGCCATGCTAGTTTTTTTGTTGGCGGGGTTGATTTGGAAAGGATTTGGAAGCAGTCGGGAATACAAAGTAGTGCATCTGATTTGGCCGGATGAGCAGGTGGAGGCAGAGTTTCGCTTTGAACTAAATCAGGCTGCTCAAAAAGGGCAGGAAGTTCGCTGGATTGGAACTGGCTTGCCGGAATATGGAACGGAGCAGGTTTTGGCGGTGGATTTTTCTCAAGAAAAATTGCAAGACTACCTCGATGAACTGAATACGGACTTGGACTCGATTTATCTCTACACTTCATTGCAATCCTCATTTTTTCCAAAAGAAACCTATTGGTTGCCTCAAAATCCGGTGATCCGAATGGCTGAGAATTACCTTCCCAACGGATCGAATCCGGCTGTCAGCTTGGAATCAGGCGAGTTTTTGGAATTGGATCAAAATGGGATTTTGGTCAAAACGGCTACCAAAGGCAATGCACCCAAGACCATTTCGGGTCAGATTTCCTACGCCTTTGGAGCTATTTCGGAAGAGAGAAAAGCGAGTATTCAAAAGGCCTTGTCTGCGATTTCAGAGGTCTATGGTTTCCACTTTAATGAAGGGAATTTGAATACAGCCGAACTGCTGTTTTTAGATTCGTTGACTTTAAATTTTGATGGAAACAAACTAGTGTTTCTATCAGAAAATCAAGGAGATAAGATTTCAAATCAAGTCTTGGTCCTAAGCAATTCCGTTAATCTGAACTGGGAGGAAACGGTAGAAAAAGGGCTTCTGCCGGAACAGATTTTGGAAGGGATTTTGGCTAATTTGGGAATGGAAAAACCTGATCTGAAAATCACCAAAACTCAGCTCGAAAAAAAGTTTTTAGCCATTCCAAGCTCCAAATTGAGCAAAACCGCCAACCTGAATGAAGTGCTGTTGGTTCTCTTGGTGATCCTCTTTGCTGTCGAACGCTTTCTCGCCTATCGCGCCAACCTGTGAAAACGCTCCAATCACATATCGCCTCGATCGAGCTACAGCTTTCAGCCAATCTTTGGTTGAAAGCTTTAATGCTTGGGCTGAGTTTGGCACTGATTTTTGGTTTTTGGTGGGATGATCAGGTTTGGAAGAGCGCTGTAGTTGGAGGAGCTATAGTCTTGATCGCCTACGTTTTGGGTGCTTTTCGAAGCCAAAAGAAAAAAGCAGTTCAGATCGTTCATCAGCGAGCCGAAAATTTGGAGTTTAGCCTGGAACTGCTGGAAAAGAGCGAGCTGAATATTGCCGAACAGCTACAGATTTCACGGATTTTGAAAGAAATCCCACAAAAAATTTCGGTTTGGGGAACAGGCCTTTGGCCCTTCTTAGCTGGATTTGGGGTGTCTGTTTTGCTCAGTTTTTTAAGTCCCTTTTTGGCCAAACCAAGCCAAAATTTAGACTCTGCCTCAACGACTTCTCAGGAAGCATTATTGGTAAGTGAGGAAAGTCCAAAGCTCCCCATTCTACAATCTGCCCAAGTTCAGATTCAGGCTCCGGCCTACACCGGTTTGCCCGCTAAAACCGATTCCAATCTTAATCTCCAAGCGCTAAAAGGTTCGCTTCTGACTTGGAATTTGAATTTTGAAAACGGAAAGGGTTTAGAGGTTTTTCTGGTGAATTCCAGAAATGAAAAACTGCCTTTCCAGCAACAAGTTGCCGATTTTCGGTTGCAAGAGCGATTGCTCGGTTCGGGAATTTATTCCATTCAGGCTTTTCGAGAAGGTCAACCTGTTTTCCAATCGGAGTTTTACACAATCGAGGCAAAGGAGGATTTGAGTCCGGTGATCGACCCTGAGGAGAAAGAGACGTACAAGTTCTTTTTCCCAGGAAACAACCCAAAAATCCCCCTCAAAGCTCAGATTTCCGATGATTTCCGGGTGGATGAGGTAGTGATCGTGGCGACCTTGGCGAGAGGAAGAGGTGAGAATGTGAAGTTTAGGGAAACTCAGATTCCGGTGGAGAGCAGGCCTTTTCAGCGGAAATCCAGCGAATTGGTTTTGGATCTTTCCGGCATGGATTTCCAGCCTGGGGATGAGTTGTACTACTATTGGTCGGCCAAGGACAACAAGCAACCTGAAGCGAATTTTTCCCGATCGGATACCTATTTTATCAAGTATTTCGATGAAAATGACGACAGTGAGGAAGCTTTTGCGGGCATGGCGATCAATGTACTGCCGGATTATTTTCGAAGTCAGCGGCAGATCATCATCGATACCGAAAAGCTGATCGCCGAGGGGAAAAAGAAATCAGAAAAGGACTTCAATTTCACCTCAAACGAGATCGGATACGACCAAAAACTGCTACGCCTGCGCTATGGGCAATATCTCGGAGAGGAATTTGAGTCCGATGCAGGAGGTGGTACGATGGAAGGGCAGGAGGGTGATCTTTTGAGCGGATACATGCACCTGCACGATCAGGAAGGGGAGCATGATCCGGATTTCAAGGTTGAGGAGGAAGAGCACGACCATCACGTGGGGCATGACCATGGGGAGGAAACCGCTGCGGGAGGTGGGATCGAAAATCTGCTCGGAGACTACATGCATGCGCACGATTCGGAGGAGATGAACACCTATTTTGAGAAAAGTACACGAGGTGCTTTGAAGGCTGCCCTCGAGCAAATGTGGCAGGCGGAGCTGTATTTGCGGCTTTTTGAACCCGAAAAATCCCTTCCTTACCAGTACAAAGCCTTGGAAATGCTGAAAACCGTACAGCAAAAATCCCGGGTGTACATCAAGCGAACGGGCTACGATCCGCCTCCAATCAAAGCGGATGAGATTCGTTTGAGCGGAAAGTTGGAGCAACTCGGAACCCGCTTGGAGAAGGAAATAGCGGAATTCGAGAAGCAGATCGAACCGCTGGCTTCTGAGGTCTTGGGTTTTTTGCTTAAGCAAGTTTTGACTGCTGCTGAAAAGGAAAAAGTCAAGCAGTTGGGGCAATTGTGGACCGCACGGATTCAAAACACCGGGATGGAGGATTGGTCAGTTTTGTTGGGGTTGCAGGAATTGGAAGCGGGAAAATTGGATGAAAAAGGCAGAAATCTGCTTCGGGAAAAACTATATCCTTTTGCCAAAAATTACAAGCCCACCGACCCAAGTAGGCTGTCCAACAAAGCCCTGAAAGAGGCCTTTTTAAAGAAGAATTCATGAGTTTGAGCTTTGATCCGATAACATCTGATTTTTTCCTTTGGACCATCCTGATTTTGGTCTTAGGGATCGGTTTGGCTTTTGTATTTTTTTATGGGAAGAAAGGAATTTCAAAAAATCGACTTTGGGTTAAAACCGGTCTATTTTTCGGATTTTGGGCTTTTTTGGCTATTTCTTTGCTTCGGCCTCATGTTTCGGATTTGAAAGATTCTAAGCCTTGGTTGGTCTACGAAGAAAGCCTAGAACAGGCTGAGCTTGACTTTTGGATGGACAGTTTGGGTTTGGAAAAGTCAGTCGGAATATCGGATTTTGACTTGCACTCAGACCCAGTCGTTTTGCTCGGAAAGCAATTTTCCAAGGAAGAACTTTATTTCCTTCGGGGAAAGCAAGTCAGCTGGATTTTGCCCCGTGAACAGGGAATAATCCGGGATATTTCCTGGAAAGGCTACCTGCGAAAAGGGGAGGTTCAGCGTGTTTCCTTTTCGGTTTTTTCCTCAAAATCCGATCAAAAACTGTCATTAGGAATTCCTCAGGTCGATTCGGTTGCTTTGGTCACCGGCTGGAATGAAGGGCTGCTGGAGTTTAGACCTTCCGGTCAAGGCAGGGCGGAGCTTCCTCTTGTTCTGGAAAAAGACACCCTAGCTGTTCTTCGCTACTTTATCGGACCGGCTGTTCCCAAAAAGTATCAGGTTCAGATGGGATTTCCGAGCGCAGAAAGCAGGACTTTGGCCAATTGGCTTCGAGAAAAGGGAGAGACGGTAAGCGAGCAGATTCAACTTTCTCGGGAGACTTTTTTGCAGAGCAATCCCCAATCGGATTCCCTTCAAGTCCGCATTATTGATCCTGCTCAACTCAAGCAAAAGTCTGTTCAGGATTGGGTGAAAGGCGAAATGGGAAATCTGATGCTGATTCAGGTAAGCGATCCTTTGGCACTTACTCAGCAGGTAAATCGGCTTTTCGGGACTGATTTTGAATTGGAATCAGCCGGTTCAGAGTTGGAAAATGGGTTGGAAGCCTTGCCTTTCTCTTGGAAAGAAAAGCCCGGTCAGGAAGTTTTTCAGGAGAATCGAATTGCGATTCAGCGATTGGGGAATGCCCAAATAGGGATCAGTCTGCTGGAATCAACCTATCCACTGCTGTTGGAAGGGAAAAAGGAGTCCTATGAGGAGATTTGGGGAGACGTATTTGGAGCGATGGAACCCGCCGAACCGAGATCCAAAAGGTTGGATGCTCCTGTTTTTCAGGGTTTGGAAGCTCAGATTCAACTTTTTGATCAGGATAGTTTGCCGGAGATTTGGAGCGCTGGAGAGGATACCGTCTGGTTGAAACGAAGTGCGATCAATCCCTTTTTGGCGGAAGGCACCTGGCAGGCAACTTCAATCGGATGGATCGATTCAGGCACTGATTTTTCGGTTTATGGGTATGGTTTGGAAGAATTGCCTGCTGTAAGGACTGCTCGGAATATTTCAGATCTTGAAAGAAACTCCAATAAGATCGAAGAATCCCAGTCTAGCCCGCTTTCTCCTTGGATTGGCTTGATAGGGATGTTCCTGTTTTTGGGGGCGATGTGGCTGGAGCCTAAGCTTTGACCGCCAAGTTCACAAAGATAAAATGGAGGGCACAAAGAGAAATTCACCACAGAGGCGGGGAGTTTGGCGAGTAATTTTTTTAAAAGTTAACTCAAATACTTTTTGTCTCACAGATTCCACAGATGGGCACAGATGATTTGATTTCGTTACTTTTTGCACCACAAAGTTCTCAAAGATTAAAAGTAGGTCTTAGAGAGAAACTTCCAGGTTCCTAGGGTTCTACTAATCCCAACGGCATATTTTATTTAATCTTGGAACGGAACGCCAATTAAATCAGAAGAGCGATTGATTTTAGTTTTTTCAAAGATTGCATGACAGGTTAATAAATTATCAATCAAATCCGCGATAGCCCGTCAAATCTGCTAATTTTGTGACCCGATAAAAAGGCCCTTTTTTGGCCTGAAATGAAGAAAATCAAATTTCCTGCACGACATATCTTCCATGGAAGCAAAGAAAATCCGAAGTACGTTTATTGAGTTTTTCCAATCCAAGCAACACCAATACGTTCCTTCCTCACCCATTGTAGTCAAAAACGATCCCACGCTGATGTTTACCAACGCGGGGATGAATCAGTTCAAAGACGCTTTTTTGGGGAACGAAGTCGCTAAATATCCGAGAGTTGCCAATTCCCAAAAGTGTCTTCGAGTCAGTGGCAAGCACAATGACCTCGAGGAAGTAGGCGTGGATACCTACCACCACACCATGTTTGAGATGCTTGGTAATTGGTCCTTTGGAGATTATTTCAAAAAAGAGGCTATTGAATGGGCATGGGAGCTTTTGACAGAGGTCTATGGTCTTCCCAAGGACAGATTGTACGTGTCTGTTTTTCAGGGAGACGAAGGAGATAAGCTAGCCATGGATCAGGAGGCTTATGACTTATGGAAATCCATCGTAGCCGAGGATAGGATCATCATGGGTTCCAAAAAGGATAATTTCTGGGAAATGGGCGATACGGGGCCATGCGGACCTTGTTCAGAGATCCATGTGGATTTGAGATCCGATACTGAGCGCGGGGAGATTGCGGGAAGAGACCTGGTCAACAATGACCATCCACAGGTTATTGAAATCTGGAATTTGGTCTTCATGCAGTTTAACCGTTTGGCTGACGGGAGCCTAAAGGAGCTTCCTGCCAAGCACGTGGATACCGGGATGGGTTTTGAGCGCTTGGTGAGAGCCATTCAGATGAAATCATCCAATTACGATACAGATTTATTTGGGCCGTTTATTCAGGCTTTGGAGAAAAAGTCCGGTAAAACTTACGGACAAAACGAGCCCGATGATATCGCTTTCCGAGTCATTGTAGACCATATTCGAGCGATTTCCTTTACTATCGCCGACGGGCAGATTCCTTCCAACAACAAGGCTGGCTATGTCATCCGAAGGATTCTTCGAAGAGCTGTGCGTTATGGATATACTTTCTTGGGCTTTCAGCAGCCGTTTTTGTACGAATTGACTCCTCTGATCGCAGACTATTTTGGGGATATTTTCCCTGAAGTCAGAGCTCAGCAGGAGTTTATTGCCAAGGTGATTCAGGAAGAGGAAACCTCTTTCCTTCGCACTTTGGACAATGGTTTGAAAATGCTCGAATCCATCAAGGCAGAATTAAATGCAAAAAATCAAAAAGTAATCCCAGGCAAAACTGCTTTTGAACTCTACGATACCTATGGATTTCCTCTGGACCTCACTTCTTTGATCGCCAGAGAAAATGGATTCTCGGTGGATGAAAAAGGCTTTGCAGGAGAAATGGAAAAGCAAAAGACCCGTTCCAGAGCGGCTTCCGAATCAGAAACCGGGGATTGGGTTTTCGTTCATGATGATACTGGCGTGGAGTTTATCGGATATGATTTTACCGAAACCCATTCCCAGATTATCAAATACCGAACTATCACAGATAAAAAAGGCGACCGATACCAATTGGTATTGGATCGAACTCCATTTTATGCAGAAAGTGGAGGACAGGTAGGAGATACGGGTTGGTTGATTTCAGATTCGGAAAAAATCAGGGTCATGGACACCAAAAAGGAAAATGATCTGATCGTTCATTTCGTAGAAAAATTGCCCGCTAATCCCGAAAAACGCTTCTCAGCCGAAGTAGACAAGGAAAAGCGAACCTTGACGATGAACAACCATACAGCGACCCATTTGCTTCAATCGGCTTTGAGAGAAGTATTGGGAGATCATATTCAGCAGAGAGGCTCCTTGGTCAATGAATATCTACTTCGATTTGATTTTTCCCATTTTGGGAAATTGTCTGAAGTGGAGATTGCCAGGGTAGAAGAAATCGTCAATGCCAAGGTTCGTGAGAATATTCCTTTGACGGAGCAAAGAAATGTGCCGATTGAGGAAGCAAAAAAAATGGGCGCTACGGCACTTTTCGGAGAAAAGTACGGAGACTTTGTGCGTGTAATCACTTTTGATAAGGACTTCTCTGTAGAGCTTTGTGGAGGTACCCATGTGCCAGCCACTGCACAGATTGGCCTCTTTAAGATTACTTCCGAAGGTTCCATTTCTGCTGGGGTCAGAAGAGTGGAAGCCATTACTTCCAAAGCTGCAGAAGCCTACCTACGCGAGCAGGAAGCTTTGGTCAAAGAAATCCAAGAGTTGTTGAAAAATCCACGGGATATCAAAAAGGCCATAGAATCACTCATCCAAGAGAGAAATGACCTGAAAAAAGAAATTGAATCGCTTCACTTGGAAAAAGCAGCCAACGTCAAGGGCGAATTGCTCTCCAAGTTTGTTGAAAAAGACGGGGCTCAAATCCTCATTGCCCAAGTGGAATTGCCCCATGCGGACTCCTTGAAAAAGCTAGCCTACGAATTGAAAAATGAAGTCTCGCCTGCATTGGTGGTTTTGGTGGCAAAGATTGAGGATAAACCACAGATTGCAGTGATTTTGGAGGAAAGTCTGATTGCTTCCAAGGGCTGGAATGCAGGACAGATTGTGCGGGATTTGGCTAAAGAAATCCAAGGTGGAGGAGGAGGGCAGCCTTTCTTTGCCACTGCAGGAGGAAAAGACCTGTCGGGATTGGAAAAAGCAGTGGCCAAAGCCAAGGCCATGTTTTTGTAAGAAATGAATCAAGAAACCATGCCTAGCGAGGAAATAAAAGATAAATATCAACTGGTAATCGGGCTGGAAGTCCATGCCCAATTGCAAACTGAAAGTAAAATATTTGCAGCGGACTCTACCGAGTTTGGAAATCATCCCAACACTCAGGTGTCGGTCATTACTTTGGGACATCCCGGTACACTGCCAAAAATCAATAAAAAGGCGGTAGAATACGCCATCAAAATGGGTTTGGCCTGTAATTCAGAGATTACCCGTACGAATATCTTTTCCCGCAAAAACTACTTCTATCCCGATCTGCCCAAAGGGTATCAGATTACGCAGGACAAAGGACCCATTTGTGTAGGGGGCATTGTGCCTATTCTTTTGGCCGATGGTACAGAAAAGCAAATCCACCTCAATCGGGTGCATCTCGAAGAGGATGCGGGTAAATCCCTACACTTGGCTGGGGAGCAGGACACAGCTGTGGATTTTAACCGGGCAGGTACCGCGCTGATCGAGATCGTAACTGATCCTGATTTGCGAAGCTCAGAAGAGGCTACGGCATTTCTTGCAGAAATCAAAAAGCTGGTCAAATACCTAGAAATCTGCGACGGCAATATGGAAGAAGGCTCTCTTCGCTGTGATGCCAATGTCTCAGTGATGAGAAAGGGGGCTACCGAGTACGGAAAGAAGGTAGAAGTAAAAAACATGAACTCCTTCCGTAATGTAGCCAGGGCTATTGAGTACGAGTTTGACCGGCAGGTCGAATTACTCGAAAAGGGAGAGGAAGTAGTGTCTGAGACGCGAACTTTTGATGCCAATTCGTTTACGACGGCTAGCATGCGGACCAAAGAAGATCTGAATGACTATCGGTATTTTCCTGAGCCGGACCTCAGTCCTGTGGTGATTTCCGAGGAGTGGTTGACTTCTATTCAGCATCAGATGCCGGCTTTGCCCAAGGAGCTTTTCCACAAATTCATGGATGAGTATAGCCTTCCGGTATATGATGCAGCCTTTTTGACCGAAGAAAAAGATTTGGCGCTGTGGTTTGTGGAATTATGTTCTAAAACGACCAACTATAAATCAGCCTCCAACTGGATCATGGGGCCCATCAAATCCTCGCTGAATGAACTTTCTCTTTCTTTAGCCGATTTTCCTATTCGACCCCAAACCATTGCCGAGCTTATTGCTTTGATAGATGAAGGAAAAATTTCTTTCTCGGTTGCTTCCCAAAAAATCTATCCTGAACTTTTGCAAAATTCAGGAGAAAGTCCGGAAGAAGTGGCGCATAGACTCAATCTGATTCAGGAAAGCGATGAAGATTCACTGAAGCCGATTGTAGAAAGTGTCTTGAAAGAAAATCAAGCCAAAGTGGCGGAATACCGATCCGGGAAAAAAGGATTGATGGGCATGTTTATGGGGCAGGTAATGAAAAAATCCCAAGGGAAAGCCGATCCCAAAGTGGCTACCCGCATATTGACAGAATTATTGGAAAATTAAAGCTATGAACAAAATGATGATTGGAATCTGGATGATTGCCTCGCTCTCACTTTTTTCCTGTGGAGGAAGTGAAACAGCCACTGACGGGAAGGTTCAGATTAACGGAAAAATCGGAAATGCACCGGAAGGAATAGTCATTCTTTCCCAGTTTACAGACAGTCGACCCAAGGTATTGGACACCTTGGAGGTCAATGGTCTTGGAGAATTTTCCTATGAGTTGGAAGTCACTACCCCTACTTTCTATGAATTGAACTTGTATGGTCAACGGGTGGTGAGATTAGCGCTTCTTGATGAGGATGTGTCTGTCAGCTACAACTTCAATGAGCCATCCAGTTTGGTGATCGAAGGTTCAAAAGATTCTCAGGAAATGCTGAAAATCGAGACCCTGATGGAAGAGTATCAGCTGGCTGTAAACCAGCTTAACGAGCGGTACTATGAGGCTATGGGAAATAATGATACCGAGGCGATTAAGCAGATTCAGACGGAAGCATTGAAACTGGAATCGGATCAGGCAGAGAAGGTCAAAGCAATGATCAGCAGCATGGGAGACTCCTTTGCCCCCTTGGCAGCAGTGGGGTTGCTTAATCCTAAAAATGATTTTCCTTTCATCGATGAGCTGATCACCAAGTTGGATCAACGCTATCCCGGGACTTCATCCATCATGCAAATGAAGCAGCAACTCGATGAATTGAGAGCCTTGTCTGTCGGACAGCCAGCACCGGAGATTGAGCTTCCCAACCCTGATGGCACTGTGGTGAAACTGTCGGACCTTAGGGGGAAATATGTATTGATTGATTTTTGGGCGGCATGGTGTAAGCCTTGCCGTCAGGAAAATCCTAACGTGGTAAGGCTCTACAATCAATACAAAAACAGGGGCTTTGAAGTATTTGGAGTTTCATTGGATAGAACAAAAGAGGATTGGGTAAAAGCCATCGCTGAGGATCAGCTGACTTGGACTCATGTTTCTGACCTCAAGTATTTCAATTCTGCAGCTGCAGAGACTTATCAGATTCAGGCTATTCCGGCTACTTATATGATCGATCCGGATGGGAAAATCATTGCCAAGGACCTTCGGGGACCTTCTTTAGAGAACAAGCTTGCCGAGCTTTTCGACTAATGTCCGGAATCTATTCAAAAAAAGAGCCTTCTGTTTTTGCAGAAGGCTTTTTTGTTGAGCAGAAGTCCAAAATTAGAAGAAAAGGAGGAGGAAAAAGTACCAAACATTCCTCCCTTTTAAAAGTCGAGTCTCTCAAAAAGGAATAGCAAAAGTTGTTTATCACCCGAGACAAAGCTAATAAAAAGATTCAATTTAAAAACAATTCGATATTTATTCTTTTTCATCCTTCTTTCAATTTTGTAATAATTATTTGCACTATTCGAATATAGGACTTCTGGATTTATCGATTGCAGAGGCCTGGAAGGCGTTCCGTTATTAAATTGTAAAGAAATCGATTTCCTTATTTTTTTATTTCGGACCCCTTTCTTGCCTCATGGAGAAGGGGATAGAATTGGAAAAAAATTCAGGAGACGTCGGAAGGTTTGAAAAAGTCCTTTATCGGGAGGTTGAGAAAAAAAAAAACCGACAGAAACTTGTCGGTAGTGGGCCTGAGATTTTCCCTTGTTATTTCTCTATTTTTTGATAACTGGCAATCACACCCCGAACCATTGCGGAACTGAAGCCCTGATGCTCCATTTCATTGAGTCCAACTATAGTACACCCTTTGGGTGTAGTTACCTTGTCTATCGCTGCTTCGGGATGGATGTTCTTTTGAATCATCAATTCGGCTGCGCCTTTGACGGTTTGGTTCACAATCTGACTGGCTGTATGGGCATCAAATCCAATCTGAATTCCTCCTTGAATCATGGCCCTCATGAATCTCAAAACATAAGCAATTCCACAAGCCCCAAGGACGGTAGCAGCTTCCATTAGGCTCTCATCGATGGTAAGGGTATGTCCGATCGAGTCAAATAGTTCTTTGACCAAACTGATTTGTCCCGGGTTGGCTTTTTGCTGACAGATGCAGGTAATGGATTCCTGGATATCCGCCGCAATATTGGGCATAGCTCGAAAGGTGACGGTTTCAGGATAAAGAACCTGATACATTTCTTCCAAGGTCACTCCTGTAGCCAAAGAGATGATCAACTGCTTTTTAGGGTTTAATACAGGTTGGATTTCCCTAAGGATGGTGGCTACATTGTAAGGTTTGACTCCAAGTAGAATGACATCAGCATACTTTGCAGCCACTTTATTGTCTGAATGTACATGCACACCTTTTGCTTCAAACTCAGCCAGGGCGCTGGTATTTCTTTTGGTCAGGCTTAGATTTTTTGGATCAAAATCCTCCTTCATCAATAAACCATTGGCGATGGAAGTACCCAGGTTGCCACATCCGATGATGGCGATTTTCTGACTGTTTAGCATGGATTTTCTAATTAGAGAAGCTGTCGCTTAAATAAAGGTAAACAAATCGGGCTTTTTTTTGCCAAAATGAAAAAGTATTCTTTTCCTCCTCAAATTCGGAATGAAAAAATTTTGGAAATTTTGTTTGACATAAAGTAAAGTATGTTTTACATTTGGTAAAAAATACTTGACTTATGGAAAATCAAATCTCATTCAAAGTTCCTCTTTTGCCGGAGTCTTGGAAGAAGATCGCATTGGTCTTCTTTCCGCTTCCAATCTTGTTGGTGATCGGTTTGGCTTTTGTCAATCCAAATTGGGATCCCAATGAAGCAGCGCAGTTGATTTATGGGTTTTGGGCGATTGGTTTCGGGATCCTTAATCTGACCAAAGAAAAGATTGAGGATGAAATGATCCGGTCATTTCGTCTTCAGGCTTTTCAGACGGGTTTTTATTGGCTGCTTTGGGGCCTTGCAGCCTTGATGCTGATCAATTATGTCAGATTTGAGCGGTTTACTTCCGAGCTATTTACTGCCTACCTTGTTTTGTTTTTGCTCAATCTGTACATCTATGCGGCTTTTCAGCTTCAGAAGTATCAGGCCAATAAAAAGGAGGATTAAAAGCCACTGCCATGAAACTTTCACCAATCATATTGCCCTCCAGATTTAAGCCCATTGGATGGATTCTGCTAGGGCCATTTGCTTTCTTGACTTATAAGGCAGTATTTCAAAAATTTTCCTTTGAGTGGCTGGATATGGTGACCCAATCCCTTTCTTCAGCCTTTAATTTTGAGGTTAAAAACCTGGTCATGGAATTGGCCTTTTTTGGGCTGTTGATTTCCTTGTTTCTGATTTCTTTTTCAAGAGAAAAGGAGGAAGATGATTTTATCCAAAAAATCAGGCTTGATGGTCTTTTGGTTGCCAGTTATGGCTATTTCTTGATCAATGTGTTGGGCACCTTGATTTTCTTCGGGCTGGACTATTTGCCTTTCATATTTTTCAACCTGATTATCATTCCTGTACTTTTCCTGGTGAGGTTCCATTGGGTCTTGTTGAAAGAGCGAATAAAACCGGACTTGGCCTTATGAAGAATATCCTAAAAATAGAGCGTGCCAGGCAGAATCTGACCCAACAGGATTTGGCGGAAAAAGTTCAGGTCTCAAGGCAAACGATCAATTCCATCGAGGCAGGAAAATATGTTCCTTCGACAGTCCTGGCTTTGAAGATTTCCCGGGTTTTTGGAGTCCCGGTAGAAACTTTATTTGAGTTGGAGGAGGGAGACTAAAAAAAATAAGCTTGCTCTTCCATTTTTGCAGTTCCCAGAAAAACTGCTTCCCTGCTTTTTGGATTTTTCTGGAGATGGATTCAATTATTGAGGAATACGACTCGTTAAAAACCTTACCTTTGCCACCCAAGAATCTGCTTTTTTGATGCCAAAACTGATCCGAATCACCACAGTTCCCATTTCTCTTAAACTTCTTATTGCAGGTCAGCTGAAGTTTATGAAAGAAAAAGGATGGGAAGTGATTATGGTCAGTGCCGATGGGAGGGAAGTTGCCCAAGTGATCAAAAATGAAGGCGTCCGGCATGAGGTGATCCCTTTTTCCAGAAAAATCACTCCCGTCCAAGATCTCAAGTGCATTGCCCTGTTGGTTAAACTTTTCAAGCGAGAGAAGCCGGATATTGTGCATACGCATACGCCTAAGGCAGGATTGCTGGGAATGATTGCTGCAAACCTCGCCGGAGTAAAAATCCGGATTCACACCCTGGCAGGAATCCCGGCCATGGTAGCTGAAGGAAGTAAGAAAGGGCTTCTGGAACATGCCGAAAAATGGACCTATTCCAATGCTTCGGAAGTTTGGCCCAATTCACAGGGACTCCTGGATTTTGTACTACAGTCAGGGTTATGTCCGGCTTCCAAGCTTAAATTGATCGGAAGAGGATCTTCCAATGGAATTGATCTGGAGAAATTCAATCGAGAAAATCTAAAGGAAAACCATTTGGTAGCCGCTACGATGAGGATTTTGCCGGGAGATCAGGATTTTATAATTCTCGCAGTAGGCAGGCTGGTCAGAGACAAAGGGATTGAAGAATTAGTGGATGCATTTTTGGGGTCGAAGATCGTCAACCGATCCAAGTTGGTGCTTTTGGGCTCCTTTGAGCAAGAGTTGAATCCACTTTCTTCTGCCACCATACAGACGATTCAGGATCATCCGAGAATCGTCCAAATCGACTGGACAGATCATGTATCTCATTATCTGGCTCTTGCTGATGTATTGGTGCATCCTTCACACCGGGAGGGTTTTCCCAATGTACTTTTGGAAGCTGGAGCGATGCAGGTTCCCGTGATCTGTTCCGACATCATTGGCAATCGGGATTTGATTTCCCAGCAAAAGACAGGACTTATTTTCCCGGTCAGGGATGCTCAGGTATTAAAGGAGGCTTTGGAGTTTGCTTTTGTCAAGCGGGAAAAAATGACGGAATATGCCAATAATCTTTACCTGGAAGTGGTTCAGAACTTCGAAAGGAAGCGCATGCATGAGCGGATTTTTAATGAATACCAAAGGCTGATTGAGCAGGCTTAAACGAGAGAATAGCTTATCTTTGAAGATCAATCACACACAATACTTTTCTTTATGAAGTACCTAGTGACCGGCACCGCCGGATTTATTGGATTTCATGTTGTTCAGAAACTGATAGAAAGAGGAGAAGAGGTAGTCGGCTTGGATGTCATCAATGATTACTACGATATCAATCTTAAGTTTTCCCGACTGGAACATCATGGTATAGCCAAGGAAAATATCGAGACTGGAGTTTTAATTTCCTCCTCCAAGCATCCCAATTACCGTTTTTTGAAACTGGACCTGATTGATAAGGATTCTCTTATGGGTTTGTTTGAGCGGGAGAGATTTGATGTGGTTATTAATTTAGCTGCTCAGGCTGGAGTGAGATATTCTCTTACTCATCCTGAAGTATATGTGCATAGCAATATCACCGGATTCCTTAATATTTTGGAGGCTTGCCGTTTTTATCCGGTCAAGCATTTGGTTTATGCCTCTTCCAGTTCAGTCTATGGAGCTAATGAAAAAATGCCTTTTTCTACTTCAGACTCTGTGGATCATCCGATTTCACTCTACGCGGCATCCAAAAAGTCCAATGAATTGATGGCGCATACTTACAGCCATTTGTTTGGAATACCCACGACAGGATTACGGTTTTTCACCGTTTATGGTCCTTGGGGAAGACCTGATATGGCTCTTTTCCTTTTCACTGAGGCCATTCTAAAAGGAGAACCTATTCAAGTCTTCAATTACGGGCAGATGAAGAGAGATTTCACTTACATAGACGATATAGTAGAAGGTATTCTGAAGGTTGCCGATCGTCCTGCAAGTCCCAATCCTAATTTTGACTCTCAAAATCCTGATCCAGGGAGCAGTAAAGTGCCCTATAAAATATACAATATCGGAAACTCCTCCCCGGTTCTCTTGATGGACTACATCCATGCGGTAGAAAAGGGCTTGGGGAAAGAGGCCAAAATGGATCTATTGCCCTTGCAGCCCGGAGATGTGCCTGCATCCCATGCTGATGTGGAGGATCTGGTCCGAGACACTGGTTACAAACCTGCTACTCCAATCGAAGAAGGAGTGAAAGCCTTTACAGACTGGTATTTGAGCTATTACAAGAAATAAACAACTATGTCAAAATCAATTCTGATTACGGGAGGGGCCGGATTTATCGGTAGCCATGTGGTGAAACTTTTTGTTGAAAACTATCCTAAATACAGGATTGTCAACCTAGATGCCTTGACTTATGCAGGTAATCTGGAAAACCTCAAAGAGGTCCAATTCGAGCCCAATTACTTTTTTGAAAAAGCAGATATTCAGGATGCGGAGGCCTTGGAAGCGGTCTTTGAAAAACATCAAATCACTGATGTGATTCACCTTGCAGCAGAATCCCATGTAGATCGCTCGATTTCTGATCCTTTGGCTTTTGTGAAGACCAATGTCTTTGGAACTGTGAATCTCCTCAATTCAGCCAAAAAAGCATGGGCAGGAGAATTGGAGCAGCACCTGTTTTATCATGTTTCCACGGATGAAGTTTACGGTTCACTTCATGATGGAGGCTTCTTTTTGGAAACGACTCCCTACGATCCCCAATCGCCTTATTCTGCTTCCAAGGCAGCTTCCGATCATTTTGTACGTGCCTATGCCAATACCTACAAAATGAAAACCGTGGTGTCCAATTGCTCTAACAACTACGGACCCAATCATTTCCCTGAAAAGTTGATTCCGCTCTGCATCAATAATATCAAGAATATGAAACCGCTTCCAGTCTATGGAAAAGGGGAAAATGTTCGGGATTGGCTGTTTGTCAAAGATCATGCACGGGCCATTGACACGGTTTTCCATAAAGGGAAAGCAGGGGAAACCTACAATATCGGTGGCTTCAATGAATGGAAAAATATCGATATCGTCCGATTGCTTTGCAAAAAGATGGATGAGAAGCTAGGCCGTGAACCCGGAACTTCCCAAAGGCTAATCACCTTCGTCCAAGACCGTGCAGGCCATGACCTTCGCTATGCCATCGATGCGAGCAAAATCCAACAAGAACTGGGTTGGGAGCCAAGTTTGCAGTTTGAAGAAGGTATTGATTTCACCATTGATTGGTACCTCTCCAATCAGGATTGGCTCGATCATGTGACAAGCGGATCGTATCAGGATTATTATAAAGAGCTCTACGAAAACAGGTAAAATCAAAAGCCCCGAGGAATTTCTCAGGGCTTTCTTTTTGTTGGGTATTGATCTCAATAGAGTGTCCTGAACCGAATGGTTCCCGGGATACTTTTCAAAGCTTCGATCGCATCTTCCTCATAGGCTTTATCGATATCCGTGATCACGTATCCTATTTTTTCATTGGTCTTCAGATACTGACCCACAATGTTGATGTTGTAGTTGGCCAAAACCTGATTGATTTTTGCCAAGACTCCGGGTTCATTGTGATGCAAATGGATCAATCGGTGAGCATTTTTCAGGAATGGCAACTGGATATTCGGGAAATTGACCGAGTTGAAAGTATTGCCTGTATTAATGTACTCCATGATTTTGCCGGGAACAAACCGGGCAATATTTTCCTGAGCCTCCAAAGTAGACCCTCCGATATGGGGGGTCAGGATGGTGTTGGGCAGACCGATCAATTCAGACTCAAAAGGCTCCTTGTTGTTTTTTGGTTCTTCGGGAAATACATCCACCGCACACCCTGCCAAATGTCCGGAGAGCATAGCATCCCGAAGTGCAGGAATATCCACCACATGCCCGCGGCTGAGATTGACCAGAATGGCTCCTGGCTTCATTTTTCGGATTTTCTCAGCGTCTATCAGGCACTTATTTTCCTTCCTTCCGTCTACATGGAGGGAAATCATGTCACAGGTTTCCAAAAGCTCATCCAAGGAATTCATTTTGGTGGCATTGCCTAGGGCCAGCTTTTCTACCACATCGTAGTAGAATACATTCATGCCCATGTTTTCTGCAAGGACAGACAGCTGAGCACCGATATTTCCATAGCCTACGATTCCCAGCTTTTTGCCCCGTATTTCAAAAGATCCGGAAGCAGATTTGTCCCATTTCCCTTGGTGCATTCCTATGGATTTGTCATGAAATCTCCTCATGAGGAAAATGATCTCAGCAATAGCCATTTCCACTACAGATCGGGTGTTGGAAAAAGGAGCATTGAATACCGCCACACCTTTTCTCTGGCATTCTTCCAGATCGATCTGATTGGTGCCGATACAGAAAGCTCCTACTGCCAAAAGGCGGTTGGCATTGTCCAGAACCTTTTTTGTCACATTGGTTTTGGATCGAATCCCCAAAATGGAGACGTTTTTGATTTTTTCGCAGAGCTCATCCTCGCTCATCGCTCCAGTGGCCACTTCGACTTGGTAGCCTTCTTCTTTGAGTAGGTCCACAGCGATTGGGTGTACATTCTCGAGGAGAAGTACTTTGATTCGGCTTTTTGGGTAAGAAAACTTGGTGTTCAATTTATTGATGTATAAGATTTCGTCAAAACTCGGGGCAATATGGTCTGCTTGGCTGGTGACTTTGGGTCGGTGGACATTTTCCGTAAAGGCGTAGAATTTATTGGCCAATCCCGAAGCCTTGATTTCATAATCGGTATACCCGTCACCAATGACGTAAATATCCCCTTCCAGATTTACATTTCTTATGGTTTCGGATTTGCCGTTATTTTGAGAAAGAGGATTGTTTCGATTAAAATCGATGATGTTCCCTTTTTCGTCATAGACAAAATCGTTGGCAAATACATTTTCCTTTTTGATTCCGAATTCAGTCACGATAGGGATAATAAAATCCTTAAAGCCATTCGAAACGATAAATACATCTTTTGCATTTTCCTCAAGCCATTCTTTGTTCCGCTCAAAGGATTTGGAGACTTTTTTCTTAAGGGCTTGGATTAGCAGGTCAATTTGCGACTTGTTGGCCTTAAGGATTTCCAGTCGCTGCTCTAGACTTTCCCGAAAAGTGACCGACCCTTCCATTCCCCGGTCTGTAATCTCTTTGATGGCTTGGAGTTTTTGGGGCTTCTCAGGATCGCCTTCTAGGGAGATTTCCCCGAGAATATCCAAGGCTTCCACTCGGGTAAAGGTACTGTCAAAATCGATGATGAACTTTTTGGTTTGAGGCATAGGTGCTGGGTATTCACGTAATTGAGGAGGTAAAATTAAGGGATTGTCAAAAATTGTAGGGGATTATTGACATTTTTGTTCGAAAAGATTTTCCTCAATTGAAATTTGTTAAAATATTCCGGGTTTCCTGTTTTTTCAATCGATTTCATCCCTTTGGTTCATGAATTCTTGCTAATGGACAGGAAGCCCAAACGGGTCGAAAAGCACTTCTCTTTTAAATTCAAATGACTCGTTTCAACTGAATGGGGATATCCCGGGGTGGTGACACGCTTTTCTTCTTTTCAGGAAAAAATCAACCAACGGTCCCTTTTGGGGAGGCGAAGAAGAAGCGAGGCAAAGACAACCCGGCTACATCCGAAGTTTTTAAGATCCATTCTTTTCCGTCAACAGTTTTTTCGCGGGGTGCTTTTGCCTTATTTTTGGGAAAATAGTCTTGCTCTTGTAGATCAACTCTCCACAATACTGGGGAATCATCTCGAAGACAAGTCTATTCTCGAGTGTTCAATCTTGAAATCAATACCTATCCATCGCGCAATGAAAAAATCCTTCCTTCTTTCTCTGGTAGTCTTGTCTTGGACGACCTTTTCCTGCCAAAAAGCATCAGAAACATCCGCTGAATCCACCACCTACGAAGTAGTGGGGGAGGCAGAGGTGGTACCCGGAAATTACGGGGACCTTTTGGACTCCAAAGAGATCCGTACGACCACAGAAATGGTGTCTCTGGTCCAATCCAATGGAACTTTTGAAGGTAAAATATCCGGAGAAATAAAAGAAGTATGTACCAAAAAGGGCTGCTGGTTTGCCATGGACCTTCCCAATGGGGAATCCATGCGGGTCACATTCAAGGATTATGGATTTTTTATCCCCACCAATTCTCAGGGTTTTCCGATCGTGATGGAAGGCAAAGCTATTCTGACCGAAACAGATGTAGAGACTCTTAGGCATTTTGCAGAAGATCAAGGAAAAACCAAAGAGGAAGTAGAGGCCATCACTGAGCCTAAGAGAGAGATTACTTTTGAGGCCACAGGAGTGGTGATTAAAGCAAAAGCGTGATGCCAATCGCTTTGGATAATCTCCGGGTGGGAAGGACTTACCTCCTTATCAATCAGGGAGAGAAGAGGAAGTTGGAAATAGTCTCCAGGATATCAGGTGAAAATTTCCGGGTCAAAGACCTGGATACCTTGGAATATTATACCCTCGAAGAACTATTGCAGTGGGGAAAAGGCAAAGATTATGACTTGGAAGAACTGAGATAGCTCAAGACGATAGCATAGGCTTTTGAGACCAATAAAAAGGGGCAGCATCCGTCGTGATCTGCCCCTTTTCGATTAATGAATCGCTTTGAAACCCGGTTCGTAGATGATCCGGACAAAGGAACCCAAGCCTGCATCCGGCTGGCCAATCGGGATAGCAGAAACAATCCCGACCATCAGGTTTTCGGCCAATCCCAATCTCATTTGGGGACGAAGCGTGGTCCAGATTTTATCCCCTTCCAGTTCCTGATTGATCTCCATCCCGATGAAGTTTCTTGTGCCAGTGACCATGTAGTGGAAGTTCCAGTTGATCTGATACCCAAAGTTTGCTTTTTTATCAAACTCCTTTTCAATCACCGGGCCGGTGTAAATCAGCGTATGATAATTGGTGTTCCACCGTTTGGCAGCCACAAAAAAGGGATTATAGATATTTCCTTTGAAGGTTTGTCCTTTTCCCAGTTTGTTAAGGTCTACCAATTCGAATTCATGGATATATCCTAAGGCTAGGGATATGTTGCTTTTTTCAGAGACCAAAAAGGTATACTGAGTAGCAAGTTTTAAGGATTCCAAGCGATTGGCAGGAATGGTGCCTTCCCGATTCCCGTTTCGAAAGGAATACATACTCAAAGGAAGCTCTACCTCCAAGCCCAATCGGTCAATAGGCGCCCATTCGTATTCAATCAAAGCCTCAAACTCATCGTACCGCCGCATATCCTGCATACCCATCCCGATGTTCCATTCTTTTTCGCCTTTTCTAGCACCCAAATCCCGAATCAAGTCGATGTATAAGGGTTCGGCATGTAAGACTTTTGGTTTTTGGTTGGAGCGGGGTTTCTCTACTTCATCAATAAATAAGCTGTCCTTGTATTCCCGGGTAAGCTTGAGTGTATCGCCCTCCTGTTGGGAAAAGACCAAATGAGAAAACAGCCCAAAAAGGACCATAATCAAGAATTTTTTCATGGTATTTGAAATTAGTTGAGTTGGTTGAAAAAAAGCGGGAACTCAACTCAAATCAGGAGGTGAAAAAGGTTTGGGAAGTGAACTTGAAATCAAAGTTTCCTGATCAAAATGGTGTTTTTTCTTGTATGGTAGACTGGAAAAGTGCAAAGAAACCAGCTCCAAAGGAACCCCCCAAACTTTCCCTTTTTTGGGAGATTTGTCTTCCTGTTCGGTTCCATTATCTGGGATGACATCACAATCCCCGTTCAATGCCCATTCATAGACAAGCTCTCCTAAGGTGTCAATCGGGTCTTGAAGATCCAGATTTTCAGGGTGGGAAATCTGTGACTCTTGAAAATTGACTGAGAGATTAATGAAATTGAGTAAAACCAACCAAAAGAAAGCCTTGCAAAGGGAATTGCCTTTGATGCGGGACATGACTGAATAGGATGGTTTGGGATTCATGGTTCAAAGCTAAAAAGGGAATTTCCAATCCGGTAATTTTTTAATAATAATTAGCATAAAGGTAACCTTTGTCACCTATTTAATCCCCTTGCCGGTTTACTTTTGGGTACAATTGATTCCCTATGTCTAGATCTCTTTCCTCTGCCATCGCTCGCTGTAGCTGCCCCCGGTGCCGGGAAGGAAAGCTATTTCCGGTGTCCCCATTCAGCTACAGGAAGCTTACAGAAGTGAATATGACCTGCGAAGTTTGTGGTTCCAGGCTGATTCCGGAACCTGGATTTTATGACGGTGCCATGTATATCAGTTATGCCTTTTCGGTAGCCTTGGTGATTACATCTCTTGTGGCTATAAATCTTTTGGTGAAAAAGCCGGAATTATGGATGTATCTCAGTTCCGTAGCGGTATTGAATATGGTCTTGCTACCCGCTATGCTTAGGTATTCCAAAACGCTGTATCAATATGCGGCCGGAAAACTCAAATACAGGGGAGATTGAGCAAATGGGCTGTGAAGCTTTTGGATTCTGGGATTTTTTTGCAAGTTGGGTGTGGATAATTTCTTTCTGATGAAAAAATCAACCTCCCTTGTCTTAAAAAAAGTGGTGATCCATGCTATGGGCTATTTTTATCTTATTGCCGGAATCAATCACTTTCTGACCCCGGAGTTTTACCTGCCTTTGATCCCTCCTTTTTTTTCTCATCCGGACTTGATCAATACCCTTTCTGGAGTAGCTGAGATTCTGCTTGGATTGGGCATACTCTATTTCCCAACCCGGACCAGAGCAGCTTGGGGTGTGGTGCTTATGCTTTTGGCATTTATCCCTGCTCATGTTTATTTTATCCAAATCGGGTCCTGTATCGAGGAGGGTTTGTGTGTATCCGAGTGGATAGGTTGGGTCCGATTGATGATCATTCATCCCATTTTGATCTTTTGGGCCTATTGGATCGCAAAAAATCCCAGGATTTATGGCTAAGAATATTTTTGGAGAGGAACTGGAAATGTGTTGCAACAATCCCATGACTGGATTCTTTAGGGATGGGTTTTGTAAGACAGGTCCTCAGGATTTGGGGACACATACGGTATGTGCAGTCATCACTCAGGAGTTTTTGGAATACACCCTCTCTATGGGTAATGACCTGATCACTCCAATTCCAGAATACCTTTTTCCTGGATTGAAGCCGGGAGACCGTTGGTGTCTTTGTGCCTTAAGATGGCTGGAAGCCTACAGGGCGGGGAAAGCTCCTGCCGTGGTCTTGGAAGCTACCCATGAAAAAACACTTGAAATCATCCCGATGAATATCTTGGTAGGTTTTGCTTATCAGAGGTGAGGTTTATTCGGGGTCAGAATTGCAATGCCTCCAAGAAAGGGAAGGATTTGAGGATTGAATGCTTGCTCACTCGGTAGATAAGCTAGCCCTCAGTATGGAAATCAAAAGTGAATTGGGCTCAATGTTTTCAACTTTGACAGGGAATAGATTTCTATAATTTTTCCTTATTGTTAATATTACTAACAATTCTGAGAGAATAACAAACTTTTTGTTTGTAAGCCTCGTTTAGTCCTTGTTCGTGGAACCAAGGATGCTATGGAGTCAATTCTAAAAAAGATTCGGGTAGAAGTGAATTCCAACCTTTACCTGAAAGATCCTTTCAGTTCTGAACTGGGAGTTTCAATAATTAAAGAGGCAATAAAGCAAATCCAGCAATTGGGGATGGAAAATTTCACCTTCAAGAAACTGGCTTCTGCGATCGGAAGTACCGAAGCGGCTATTTACCGATATTTTGAAAACAAGCACATGCTTTTGCTCTATCTCAACGCCTGGTATTGGGGATGGATGGAGCATAACTTGGTCTTTGCCACGGCCAATCTGAGGGATCCTGAGGAGAGACTTGGAGTAGCCATTCGCCTGATGGTAGATGGCCCCCTTTACTGTGAAAATGATTTTTTAGACCCCAAGCAACTTCACCTTTTGGTTGTCAATGAATCCCTGAAAGGCTACCTTACCAAAACAGTGGATAATGAGCATGAATCCGGAATTTTTGCGCAGGTATATAAGTTTGGGGAAAGGATTTCGGCTATTATTCAGGAAATCAATCCTACGTATCAATTTCCCAAAACTCTCGTATCGACCGTAATGGAGTCCTCCCTTTTGCAAAACTTTAACTCCCGCCACCTACCCGGAATGACCGAAGCGAAGCCGGAAGGCGGTGAGCGTTTGAATTTCTTTAAAGAACTCGTTGTAAAAACCATTTCCAATGCATAGCACATCAGGTTTGACCCCAACCAAAAGGTTTTTCAGCCTACTCCGAGAGGAGAAAAAGCCGGTTTATGCCATCTATTTCTACGCCATTCTCAACGGAATCATTACTCTTTCGCTTCCTTTGGGAATTCAGGCTATTCTTAACTTTATTCTGGGCGGTCGGATTTCCACCTCTTGGGTGATTTTGGTGGTGATCGTAGCTCTGGGGATAGTTTTTGGTGGGTTTCTTCAGATTTCCCAGCTGCAGATCATGGAAAAACTGCAACAAAGGATCTTTTCCAAAGCCGGTCTCTCCATCGCTTATCGACTTCCTAGAGTCAAAACTGAAATTCTGCATGGGGAGTATGGTCCAGAAATCGTCAACCGGTTTTTTGATACCGTAAATCTTCAAAAAGGACTTTCCAAAATCCTGATTGATTTCTCGGCTGCTTTGCTCCAGGTGTTTTTCGGCTTGCTGCTGTTATCCGTTTACCATCCCACCTTTATTCTTTTTGGTTTGGTTTTGATCGGAATTCTGACATTGATTTTCTACATCACAGGGCCTCAGGGGATGGAGACGGCCTTGAAAGAATCGAGCTATAAATACAAAACGGCTTTTTGGCTGGAAGAAGTGGGCCGCACTATGAATGCCTTCAAGCAGGCAGGGCACACTCGACTTCCCCTTCTTAGGGCAGATAAATTGCTTCAGCGCTACGTGGAGTTTCGTTCCAAGCACTTCTCGGTTCTGATTTTCCAATATAAGGTCATGATTGCCTTCAAGGTCCTGATCGTTACCAGTTTGCTGCTTGCGGGAAGTTTGCTTTTGATCAACGAACAGATTTCCATCGGACAGTTTGTAGCGGCTGAGGTGATCATCGTTTTAGTGATCAATTCGGTGGAGAAGCTCATTCTTTCCCTTGAGACTGTATATGATACTTTGGTATCGGTAGAAAAGTTGGGGCACGTGATGGATCTGGAACTAGAGCATACCTCTCCCAATGAAAAAGTAGTGCAGCCTACCAAGGAAGGAGCTCTCAAACTGGCCTTGGATCAGGTTGTATTTCAGCCACAGGATTCATTAGAGCCTCTACTGAAGGGGGTCAGTCTTACCGTAAATCCGGGGAAAAAAGTAGTCATCACCGGGAAAAGCGGAAGTGGGAAAACGGCCGTTTTGGCTTTGATCTCAGGAATCTATGAAGAGTATGAAGGAAGGGTTCTGATCAATGATCTTTCTTTGGAATTTATCAATCTGGAAAAATACCGAGGGATGGTCGGGGACTTTCAGGAAATTCAGCAAATCTTCCATGGCACTATTTCCGAAAACATTCTTTTGGGTCGGGATTTTGACAAAAAGCACCTGGATCATTTGATCGAGCTGGTTGGGTTGGACGAATACATTTATCGGCTTCCGGATGGTCTGGAAACCATGCTCCAACCAGAAGGAAAAGGACTCTCTAAAGCTCAAGCTCAAAAAATTCTGGTGGCCAGAGGCTTGGTCGGATCTCCCAAAGCGATTTTGATCGAAGAGTCTTTTCACTACCTCAATTCTGAGATTTCACAACGCATCATTGACTATCTCCTATCCGGTACTTGGACACTGGTGGTGATCTCCGAAAACGATGAAATCATGCGAAGAGCTGATGAGGTGATTCTGATGGACGAGGGAAAAGTAGTCTTTCAGGGTCCATATGAGGGATATAAAAATCTTAAATTCTAAAGGCTATGATGAACATCACTTCCAATAAAATCAAGGATACCATCCCATTTAGCGGATCCAAAAGCCTGGTGATGACCCTTCCCCAAAAGGAGAGCCAAAAGAGAATCCGGATCTTGACCTGGGCGCTGCTGTCCGTGTTTTTGATGCTCTTTTTGCCTTGGACCCAAAATATCCGGTCCAAAGGCTATGTCACAGCACTCCGACCCGATCAAAGACCACAAACGATTCATTCCATCATCGCAGGCAGAATCGAAAAATGGTACGTGGCCGAAGGTGATTTTGTGAAAGCCGGCGATACCATTCTCAGGGTATCTGAAATCAAAGACGAATACTTTGACACCTTGCTTTTGCCCCGAACTCAGCTTCAGGTAGATGCCAAATCCCAATCTGCTCGATCCTATGGAGATAAAGTTCAAGCGCTTCAGAACCAGATTGCTGCATTGAGAAGGAATAACATTCTGAAAATTCAGCAGGCTCAAAACAAATTGAGAATAGCGGAGCTGAAAGTGGAATCAGACAGCATTGAGTTTGAGCAATCCAAGGTCAATTTTGAAATCGGCAAGTACCAAATGGAGCGGTCCGAACAACTTTTCAAGGAAGGGTTGAATTCGTTGACCACTTTGGAAGGCAGACGCCTGAAATTTCAGGAAGTCCAAGCCAAACTTATCTCTTCTGAAAATAAACTTCTGAGCAGTAAAAATGATTTGATCACGGCTCAGATTGAGTTAGGGGCAATTGACAATGATTTTCAGGACAAGCTAGCCAAAGCTGAATCCGATATGTATACGGCTATGTCCTCCCAGTTTGATGCCGAAGCCTCGGTGACAAAACTAGAGAATCAGTACTCCAATTATGCTCAGCGAACCAGTTACCGGCATATTCTGGCGCCACAAAACGGATATATCGCCAAGGCGATTCAAGTCGGTATTGGAGAAACCATCAAAGAAGGTGCAGAAATCGTACAGATTGTGCCATCAGAGGCTGATTTGGCAGTGGAGATGTACGTGCAGCCGGTGGATCTGCCGCTGATCAAAGTCGGAAACAAAGTTCGATTTATTTTCGATGGATGGCCTGCCATCGTCTTTTCAGGTTGGCCTCAGATTTCCAATGGTACCTTTGGCGGAAAGGTAGTGGCCATCGATCAGTTTGCCGGACCAAATAACTTGTACCGGGTTTTGGTGACTGAAGACCCTGAAGAGGAGGCTTGGCCCGAGTTGTTGAGAATAGGTTCAGGGGCCGATGGAATTGCCCTACTGAATGACGTACCTGTTTGGTATGAGATTTGGCGACAACTCAACGGCTTTCCGGCTGATTATTACACCCAAGAAGAGAAAGATAAGACTGCTTCTGCCAAAAAATGAAAAAATTAATCGTCAGCTGCGTTATTCAGGTTCTTTTTTCAATGTCCTCTTTTGCCCAAGATACGCTTCAATTGGGTTTTGAAGATTTCTTGGAGTGGGTGAGACTCTATCATCCCATTTCTGCGCAGGCAGAAATCAATCTTCGTATGGGGCAAATGGAAGTGAGGCAGGCTAGGGGAGGTTTTGATCCCATGGTCTACGGCAATCTGGACAAAAAAGAATACAAGGAAACCAACTACTACGACAAACGAGAAGCAGGGGTGGTCATCCCCACTTGGATGGGCGTAGAATTGATGGGAACCTTCGAGCAGAATACCGGTGCATTTCTCAATTCCGAAAGTTCTGTCCCTACTGAAGGCTTGATTGCTGCCGGCGCTGCTGTCAATCTCGGCCAGGGTCTGATTTTGGATGATCGAAGAGCCGCCTTGCGAATTGCTCAGATCTATCAGCAATCCACGGAAGTAGAGCGGGTCAGGCTTCTCAATGAGCTCCACCTTTCGGCTACCGATATGTATTGGAAATGGTCCGAAGCATACGAAAACCTCAAAGTATTTCAAGAAGGGGTAGAATTGGCTGCTTTCCGATTCAGAGGCATCAAGAGAAGTTTTGAGCAGGGAGATTTGGCGGCTATCGATACCGTAGAAGCCTACTCTCAGCTTTTGAATCGACAGTATCGCCTTCAGACCGCTGAGAATGTGTTTTTCGCAACTACCCAGGAGCTGAATACCTTCCTGTGGAATGAGGCAGGAGATCCCATGGAAGTAGCCCTGGGTACCATTCCTCAAAATCTCTTCGATGAATTTACCAAAGTGCCTGATTTTGAAGAGCTCAGGGATGTGGTTCCCAATCACCCGGAGTTGATGTTGACAGACTACGAATTGGCTAGCTTGGATGTAGAGCGAAGGCTCAAAGAGCAGCAGCTTCTACCCGTGGTCAAACTCAAATACAATTTCCTCACCGAGTCAATTTCTGAATTCAATCAGTCTCCATTTTTCGAAAACAATTACAAATGGGGAGTTTCAGTCTACACCCCGCTTTTGTGGAGAAAAACCCGGGGAGCCATCGGTTTGACCCGGGCAAAAATTGATTTCAAACAGAACTCACGGGACTTGAAAGAATTGCAGCTGAGAAACAAACTGGAAACCGAATTGAACAATTGGACTATTTTAAACAGGCAGATTATCACTTTTCAGGACAATGTGACCAGCTTGGAACTGCTATTGAGAGGGGAGTTGCGTCGCTTCGAAATCGGAGAAAGCAGCTTATTCTTGGTCAATGCTAGAGAGGTTTCTGTGTTCGATTCCCGGGTTACGCTCAATGATTTGGCAGCCAAGCTCCGTATTTCCTTTGCTAAGGCTAGATATGCTGCCGGTTTGGGTTTTGAATAAAAGCCAGGTTTACCGAAGTGATGTCAAGAAATGCCTGTTCCAGACCAGGATTCCATTTCAATCCAAAGAGGTTTTTTGTTACCCACATGATTTTTTCTTTGGATGAAAGCTCCCGGGGCACCTCAGCCAATAAAGAAGTGACTGCAGATGTTTCCCGGACTTGATTGGGGTTTTGTAGGTAGAAATGGAGAAGGTAGATTAATCCCTTGCAGATTTCCTTCGGATATATTCCTTCATTTTTTTGACTGAATGGAAGGAATAGAGGGAGTAGACGGCTTTTGAATTTGGCTGTGGAATTGAGCAGGATGTCTTCCAGACGGTGATCGACAAAAGGATTGGCAAATCTGGCAAAAATCTCTTCTTTGTAACTTTTTAGTTCATTTAGATCCATTCCCAGGTAAGGAATGATTTCCTTTTCTACCATTTCATTAAGAATGGACAGATTTTTTTTGTCAGAAATAAATTCCCGGACTGTCTGATATCCTGTCATTATTCCTTTGGCAGCGATGTAGGTGTGGCAGCCGTTGAGTATTCTGATTTTTCTCAGGGAGAATCCTTGGATATCTTCTTCCAAAACCACTTGAGAATCTGCCTTCAAAAAAGGAAGGAGAGGACTTTGCTCTTTTTTTCCTTCAATCGCCCAGAAGGAATAAGGCTCGGTTTGCACCACAAGTGCATCGTTTTCTTTTTCTTTCAGATCCAATCGATTTGGGAATCCCGGCACTATACGATCCACAAGGTTATTGAAAAAATAGACCTTCCGGTCTAGCCATGAAAAGAACTCGGGGGATTGATTCCATCTTCGGGCATGCTTGACCACAAATTCTTTCAAAAGGTCCCCGTTGTTGGGAATCAATTCACAGGGCAAAAGGACGGTTTCTGTTTCTGATAAACGTTCAAATCTCCGAATTAGCCATTGCGCAATCCGTCCCGCAAAGGATTCCGCAAATTCTTCGAGAAGTCCCTCTTCTTTCCACACCATTCCGGCTTCCGTTACATTCGAAATGATCCATTTGACCTGAGGATTGGAAGCCAAGTCCAGAAATTTCTCATTATCCTTAGGAAGGTCAAGTCCTTCCCTGACACAGGTAATTTTCTGAATTTCCTGAACTTTTTCTCCATTTTTTATCCCGGCTTCACAGACATGGTAATGGAAATTTTGGGCTTTCAATTTATCAAGTGTTTTCCCTCCAGTACTTTGTATCATGCAGATATTCAGCGGGATATTTTTTTTATTCAGCGTCTGAACCATGGGTTCAAAAAATGCCCTGAGAAAATTTCCCGTTCCGAATTGAAGGATATGGATGTCTTGGTTTGGCATTTGAATTTTTTTTTTCAGTTTCGGTCAATCAATTATTTCAAACTATGGCAGCATTTGTACTCGTGGAAGTAGATATCTATGATAATGAAGTTTACGATGAATATAAAAAATTGACACCCGGAAGTATCGAACCCTTCGGGGGTAAGTTTGTAATCAGAGGGCTTCCTGTGGAAGCTTTGGAGGGAGAGTGGAAGCATGACCGGCTGGTTTTGCTCGAATTTCCAGACAAGCAAAAAGCCTTGGATTGGTACCACTCTGAGGCCTATATCAAGGCAAGGCAAATTCGGTCAAAAGGCTCTTCGGCCAACTTTTTTATTGTAGGTTGATATTTTTGGCATTTTTATTGGTATGAAATGCAAAAAATATGTTGTTAGTAGTGAGTTTGTTTAAATCACCCAACTTCTTATTATCTTCCAACATTGTATTTCAATCACCTAACTTAATCAACACATGAAAGTAAAATTTCTAAAGCCATGGGCTTTGGTGATGGTCTTTGCCGTTGCTCTAGGGTCTTGTACGGAATCCGTAGACCAAAAAGCCGTCCTTGAAATGAACGAGGAAATAGCCGAACCTACCTATGAGGAAGCTCTTGGAGTATGGCAGGAACTCGATCTGGAAGCCGGAAATCCGTTTGGTCTCAGACTTGCCGGGAACTTCAATTATTTTGAAACTTCCAGAAATCAGCTGTTTTTCATACCCGGCGAAGGATATGTCGGAGGTCCTGCTCCTGGATTTTATCCAGGTACGGGGCGAGTAAGCGCCAGCAAAATGGGTAGAGCCAACAGTTTTTTAAACCAGTTCGCTTTCTTCGAAGGGCAGGAGTTGGTCACTGTGGGAGCACCGGTATCTTCTGTATTCGGCGCAGAGTTATTGGCTTTGGGCATTGAAAATGTACCCGATGAGGTGAGTTCTTTAACCGTCGACAAAAAGGGTAATTCCATTTGGTTTAAGAATGTAAAGAACACGGTCACGCCTATTTCCTCAACCCTGTCTTCATTTTTGGCAGAAGTAGAAATCATAGGAGGAACGGGAAGGTTTTCTAAGCTCCGAGGTACCGGGGTGGTCCGAGGAAACTTCAATCCGGTCAACGGAGAAGGGAAATCAGTCACGATGGCCCAATTGAAAAATGGCAAGTAAGGATTGAATTCCTTCAGAAATTCCGGATTAGGTCAGTGCCTCCAACGAAGAAAACGGCTTGGGGGCACTTTCATTTACAGCTGAGATCAGAGAGAAACTCCCCTTTTCCAAGGGATAAAGTCGAAATTTGACTTTTCCTCCGCTTTGGTTTTTTTCTTCCCGCTAGCTACCTCAATGATCAGGTTCAGAAGTTTTTCTCCGGCGGAATGGGGAGTATCCAGTCCTTCAATGATGGTACCTGCATTGAAATCAATGATATCCGGCATTTTTACCTCCAACTTTGAATTGCTGGAAACCTTGATTACCGGAGCGATAGGATTGCCAGTGGGGGTTCCCAGGCCTGTAGTGAACAGGATGATGTTTGCTCCGCTTCCTGCCAATCCTGTGGTGCTCTCCACGTCATTCCCCGGTGTGCACAGTAGGTTGAGTCCCGGGTTGGTTGCATATTCGGTATAGTTCAATACGTCGGAAACTGGTGCAGTTCCCCCTTTTTTGGCAGCTCCACAGGACTTGATCGCATCGGTCAGCAGTCCGTCTTTGATATTTCCCGGACTGGGATTCATGTCAAAACCGCTTCCCACTCGTTTGGCAGCTTCATTGTAGGTTTCCATCAGATGGATGAATTTTTCGGCAAGCTCAGGACTTTCGCATCGTTGGATGAGATTTTCTTCAGCTCCGCAAAGCTCTGGAAATTCGGACAGGATAGCCTTTCCTCCCAAAGCCACAATCAAATCGGAAACGGCACCTAAGGTGGGATTGGCCGAAATCCCCGAAAAACCATCCGAACCACCGCACTCCAAACCAATGGTCAGATAACTAAGAGGTACTGGTTCTCTCATTGCCTGATTGGCTATTACAAGCTGGTGGAAAGTCTCCTCAATGGCTCGGTTGAGCAGGGCTTCGGTAGTCCCTGATTGTTGCTGATCGCAGATGACCAGGGGTTTGGTGCAGCCCAAGGCTTGGAGTTTTTCCTGAAGAATTCTCACCTCTGCATTTTGGCAACCCAAACTAAGCACAGTTGCTCCTGCAACGTTGGGATGATGGATGTATCCTGCCAGCAAGGCACACAAAGTCTCCGCATCCTGTCTCGTTCCTCCACAGCCCATAGCATGGGTCAAAAATCGGATTCCATCCAGATTGGGGAAGATTTTTGATTCAAAGGTCTCTGTTTTTTGCGCAACCGATTCCGTAAATTTTTCCCCGTTCATGCCTGAAATCAGGGCTCTGATTTGTCGCTCAAAGGGGTTTATTTTCTTTAATCCCAAGGCATTTTCAAAGGCTTCCTGCATGAGTTGAACATTGGTATTTTCGCAAAAAACCATAGGCAAAACTAACCAGATATTTGCTGTACCTGCTTGATTGTCAAGTCTTTTAAATCCTAGAAAGGTTTGATCTTTCCAATGCGATACATCAGGAGGATTCCAGCTGTAGCCCCCTGTTTTGACCTCATACTTTTTGGTTTTGTGGCGGATGTTTTGCAGGGTAATAGCACCTCCTTCACGGATAGCTTGGGTCGCTTCTCCCACGGTGGTGCCATACATAAAAATTTCCTCACCCGCTACAAAAGGCCTGATGGTAAACTTGTGTTTTGCCGGGACAAATTCCTGTATTTCAATGCTTTTTCCATGGATATTTACCGTATTTCCAGGAAAAAGATCCATCAATGCCACAGCTACATTGTCAGAATTATCCAAAAGGAGGACCGTATTGTTCATTTGTATTATTGCTTAACTTGGTCAAATTAGAGAAAAAAATTCTTCCATGAAGAAAATCGTCACCCTTGGGGAAATCATGCTGAGGCTGTCTCCCCCCGGAAATCAACGCTTCTTTCAATCGACCTCTTTGGATGTGGAATTTGGGGGCTCTGAAGCCAATGTAGGAGCCGCACTAGCTTATTGGGGAATGGATGTAGCTCATGTCACGGCTTTTCCTGACCACGAGCTAGGCCGCTCAGCAGCAGGTAAGCTCAGAAACGTTGGAATTGACACCCGATTTGTCCAATTCTCTTCCGGTAGGATGGGGATTTATTTTTTGGAGCAGGGAGCCATGCAGCGAAGTAGTCAGATTATCTACGATCGGGTAGGGTCTTCTTTTTCCCTGCTTGATCCCAAAGCCCTGAATTGGGAGGAAATTCTGGATGGGGCCGATTGGTTTCATTGGTCGGGCATCACTCCGGCATTGTCTCAAAACTGTGCAGATATTACTCTTCATGCCTTGGAAGTAGCTGCCCAAAAAGGAGTAAAAGTAAGTGGAGATTTGAATTACCGAAGCAATCTCTGGCAGTTTGGGAAATCACCTGATGAAATCATGCCTCGATTAATGGAACTCACGGACGTGATGATTGCCGGTTCTCGGGATTTCAAGCAGTGCTTGGGAGAAGATTTCAAAAGCTTTGCGGAAGTCAGATCTATGACCTTCGACCGATTTGATCGTCTGGAATATATTGTGAAAACAGACAGGATTTCCCATAGCTCTTCCAGCAATACCCTTTCTGCTTCACTTTATGCCAAGAAGAAGACTTTTTCTTCCCGCGCATACGAACTCACGCATATTGTGGATCGGGTAGGGACAGGAGATGCTTTCGCAGGAGGATTGATTTACGGCCTTCTGGAAATGAAGCCCAAAGATGCAATTGAATTTGCCATGGCTGCTGGAGCGATGAAGCATAGTGTACCTGGTGATGTACTGATTTGCTCCCTGGAAGAAGTCCTGGAACTTGCAAAGGGAGAAGCCACCGGAAAAATCAAACGATAATGAGAAATCCAAGTCCATTTATTCAACGCATGCATGCCGGAGGCATGATGCCCATATTTTTTCACCCGGATGAGCAGGTATGCTTAGACTTACTCTTTGCTGCCTATGAAGGGGGAGTTCGAGTGATCGAGATGGTCAATCGGGGAAAAGAAGCGAAATCCATTTTTCCAAAAATACGAGAGGCAGCAAGCCGAATGCCGGGGTTATTCCTAGGTGTGGGTACGATCTATCATCCTTTCGAAGCGGAGGAGTTTCTGGATATGGGAGCTGAGTTTATCGTTGCCCCGGTCATGAACCCCAAATTGGGGGAGTATTGTGCTAAAGTTGATGTGCCTTGGATTCCCGGATGCGGAACCGTTTCCGAAGTTTTTTTTGCTCAACAGCTTGGTTCCCAATTGGTAAAGATCTATCCTGCCAATATTCTGACACCTGAATTCGTGCCAGCGGTTCATGCGGTTTTGCCCCAAATTGAAATCATTCCAACAGGAGGGGTGGAGCCCACCGCCGAAAGCATGAAGGCATGGTTTGATGCCGGAGTGCTTTGTGTGGGTATGGGATCTCAGCTTTTCCGAAAAGACCTGATCAAACGGGGAGCTTTTGGAGAGATTCAGGAAAGAGTAAAGCAGGCAATGAATATCATTGAGTCTATTCGAGAACAACCAACCCAATGAACCCAAAACTGACGCTAATTCTTTTGTTATTGCTGGCCTTGTCCGGATGCAAAGAAGATTCCCGGGTGAAAATCATCAAAATGGGCCATGCCCAAGTCACCGCCCACCCGGTGCATAATGCCATGGTATTTTTGGCTGAAAGACTGGAGGAGAAATCCAATGGCCGGATCAAAGTGAAAGTCTATCCCAATCAGCAATTGGGTACAGAAAGAGAGCTGATTGAGCTTCTTCAGATCGGAAGTGTGGGAATGACCAAGGTTTCGGCAGCCTCATTGGAGGCATTCTCTCCTGAAATCAGCGTTTTTGGAATCCCCTTTCTTTTCCGGGATGATGCTCATACCAATCAGGTTTTGAATGGGGAAATCGGAACCGAGCTATTGCTGAGCTGCCAGAAGTTTTGGCTTCGTGGCCTTTGCTTTTATGATGCAGGCAAAAGAAGCTTTTACACCAAAACCAAACCTGTAGAGACTCCGGCAGATCTTGCCGGATTGAAAGTGAGGGTACAAGAATCCAAAATGGCCATCAATATGGTCCGGGCTATGGGTGGATCTCCGACTCCGGTAGCTTATGGTGAGCTTTACACGGCCCTTCAGCAAGGGATCGTCGATGCGGCAGAAAACAACCCTCCAAGCTTTTACAATTCACGGCATTATGAAGTGTGCAAATTCTACTCCATTGATGAACATACCATGGTGCCAGACGTGGTGCTGGTCAGCACTAAGGTTTGGGAGGAGCTCAATCCCCAAGAACAAGAGTGGCTTCAGGAGGCAGCGGATGAGTCGGCAGTCTTTCAGGCACAACTTTGGAAAGAATCCGTGGAAGAATCCATGCGTGAGGTTCAAAAAGCAGGAGTGATAGTTTCTTACCCTTCCAAGGATGCCTTCCGTGAACAAGTACAGTCTATTTATGATCAGGTAGAAGCTGAAAATCCCGTTTTGGCTCGCCTGATCGAACGAATCCAAAATACACGCGAATGAGAGTCAAAGTCTTTTTGGATCAAATCATCCAAGGATTGATTGCAGTCCTGATGGGACTGATGGTCGTCAATGTTACCTGGCAGGTGTTTTCCAGGTACGTGCTGGGAGACCCTAGTTCTTTCACAGACGAACTTTCCCGGTATATGATGATATGGCTGGGTTTGGCAGGTGCTGCCTATGTTTCAGGCAAAAACGGGCATTTGGCGATCGATATTCTCCCAGAAAAGCTCAAAGGTAGGCAATTGCTTTATCTTCAGTTATTTATCCATACTATGGTCATTGTTTTTGGTTTTTTTGTTATGATTATTGGAGGGGGAAATTTGGTTTACATCACTCAGATTCTTCAGCAAAAATCAGCAACTCTTCAGATTCCCTTATCCTGGATATATGGAATTGTCCCTATCTCCGGAGCCTTGGTGGTGTACTATCACCTGTTTCATATTGTCCAACTAGTTAAATCCAAAGCCTAACCATGGAGTGGATCGGTATACTTATTTTGATTCTGAGCTTTATCACCCTGTTGGTATTGGGTGTTCCGGTAGCTTGGAGTTTGGGGCTTTCCAGCTTTTTCACTTTGTTGATTACCGTTTCTGCACTTCCTGCATCGACCACCATCGCCCAAAGGATGGCCACGGGATTGGATAGTTTTGCGCTTTTGGCGATTCCTTTTTTTGTCTTGGCGGGAGAAATCATGAATCGGGGAGGGATTGCCAATCGTCTGATAGATTTTGCAAAAAGCCTAACAGGCAGACTTCCAGGAGGATTGCTGTATGTGAATATTATTGCGGCTATGCTTTTTGGGGCTATTGCAGGCTCTGCAGCAGCGGCAGCTTCGGCTATTGGAAGTATTTTGGGTAAAAGAATGGATGAGGAGGGCTATCCTAAGACGCTTGGGGCCTCAGTAAACATCACCTCATCCACGACCGGCTTGATTATTCCCCCTTCGAATATTCTGATAATTTATTCCTTGGCAAGCGGAGGAGTCTCCATTGCCGCCTTGTTTGTGGCAGGGTATCTCCCCGGGCTACTATTGGGACTGACTTTGATGGTATGTGCCGCCATTTTTGTCAAAAAACACAAAATCAAAGGTGGGGAGTCGGTCAGTTTAGGCGAACTGGGTAGTTCCTTTTGGAGAGCAATACCCAGTCTGTTTTTACTTTTCGTGGTAATAGGAGGGATTGTAGCCGGAGTTTTTACAGCGACTGAGGCTTCTGCCATTGCAGTGGTATACACCTTGGTGCTTTCTTTTGCTTATAGGGAGTTAAAGCTCAAAGAGCTTCCCGGAATATTGGTGCGGAGTTCGGAGACTACCGCTGTGGTTTTGCTCCTTATCGGCACTTCCATGAGTATGTCCTGGGTAATGTCAGCTGAGGATATTCCTCAGATGATCAGTGACTTTATGCTGAATGTAAGTGATAATAAATGGGTGATTCTGATTCTGATCAATCTGATTCTTTTGGCCGTTGGGGTGTTTATGGATATCACACCAGCCGTTTTGATTTTCACTCCGATCTTTTTGCCAGTGGTTACTAAAGTAGGGATTGACCCTGTGCATTTCGGAATTATGATGGTGTTGAATCTTTGTATTGGATTGTGTACTCCTCCGGTGGGTTCTCTGCTGTTTGTAGGGGTTTCAATAGCCAAGATTTCTCTGACTCAGGTCATTCGCCCTTTGATTCCTTTCTTTTTGGCCATGATTGTGGCATTGGCCTTGATCATGATTTTCCCCGAGATTACGCTAGTCCTTCCTCGTCTTTTTGACTTGATTTAAAGACTGGAATAATAAAGAATTATTGGAATAAAGAAGGCTGTCTTTGCGTAAGACAGCCTTCTTAGGTTTTATAGGTCTGGTTGAGGAGTAATCCTTAGGTAGGGTTTGATGACCTTATGCCCTTTTGGAAATCTTGAAGGGATATCTGCTGTAGCTATCGCTGGAGCGACTACCACATCCTCGCCCTGCTTCCAATTGGCAGGTGTAGCCACAGAGTAATTGGCCGTAAGCTGCAGAGAGTCAATCACACGCAATAATTCATCAAAGTTTCTTCCCGTACTCGCAGGGTAGGTAATGATCAGCTTGATTTTTTTGTCAGGACCAATAACAAATACTGATCTCACGGTGAAATTTTCATTGGAATTCGGATGAATCATGTCATATAATGAGGAAACCTTTTTGTCATGATCAGCGATGATTGGGAAATTGACTGCTGTTCCTTGGGTTTCCTGTATATCTCCGATCCAACTTCTGTGGCTTTCCAATCCATCTACACTTAAGGCAATTACCTTCACATTTCTCCGGACAAACTCATCTCTGAGCTTGGCCACAGCGCCCAATTCTGTAGTGCAGACTGGGGTGAAGTCTGCAGGATGAGAGAATAATACTCCCCAACTGTCTCCAAGAAATTCATGAAAGCGGATTTCACCTTCTGTCGATTCGGCAGCAAAATCCGGTGCTACATCTCCAAGTCTTAAGCTCATTTTAATTATATTTAAAGTCTATAGAATTAATAGAGTAAATATAAGACTGATCAGGCAAATCTTCTACAGAATTCAAAAAAATCATTCCCCGTGGGAGCTTATAGGACATCAATGAAAAAAATAAGTGATCCAGAAAATCTCCTTTTCTCTGTAAGAATCAAGTAATCAAAGCCTTGCGTGATTAATCCCTTGCATAGCAATATTCTTTTGTTCCAAGCTCCTTTCAGATTGGGGAAATTTTCAGCTTTTTTGAAACAATGACAATCTACATTTAGCTATTAGTTCGTATTTCATCCTAAAATCAATTAACCTTATGAAGACGTATTACAATCCTGAAGATTTGAAAAAATTTGGTTCTATCACAGAGCTTCAAAAAGCAATGGGTGATAAGTTTTTTGCTTATTACGCAGAGGTGTTTAAAGAAGGAGCGCTCACTGCCCGTGAAAAGTCTCTCATTGCCCTTGCCGTAGCTCATGCGATTCAATGTCCTTATTGCATCGATGCCTATTCAGTGGATACGCTGGAAAAAGGCTGTGACGAGGAGCAGATGATGGAGGCTGTGCACGTAGCCGCTGCTATTCGGGGAGGGGCATCTTTGGTTCACGGAACCCAAATGATGAATAAAATCAAGGAATTATCCATGTAATGAAATCTTTAAAAGCTTTAAATCACACTTTAGCCAATTCTAAGGAGGCCTTTGACATCCTTCAATCTCCCGTCTACGGGAGAGAAATTTCCTTTGCTGACCATTTAGAAGCTTCGGGATTATTTCCTTTGAAGCCTACCCAACTTGAGATTTTTCAAATCAATCTGGGTAAAATGTGCAATCAGGTCTGCAAGCACTGCCATGTGGACGCGGGTCCTGACCGAAAGGAGATCATGACCCGAACCACGATGGCCCAGTGTCTTCGCGTGATTCGGTCTGAATCCAGCATTCACACAGTGGATTTGACAGGAGGAGCTCCAGAGATGAATCCGGAGTTTCGTTGGATAGTGGAGGAGATACGAAGCTCCAGGCCGGATGTTAAGATTATAGTCAGATGCAATCTCACCATCATCCTTGCCAATCCACGATTCCATGATTTGCCGGATTTTTTCAAAGCCAATAGAGTAGAGGTGGTTTCCTCTCTTCCATATTTTACCGCATCCAAAACCAATGCACAAAGGGGAGACGGAGTTTTCGAAAAATCTCTGGAAGCCTTGAAAAGACTCAATGATGTAGGATATGGTATGGAGGGATCAGACCTGGTTTTGAACTTGGTTTACAATCCATCAGGAGCCTTTCTTCCCGGAGATCAAAATGAACTTGAGTTGGAATTCAAAAAGAAATTGCTGGACAGGTATGGTATCCATTTCCATGGGCTTTTCACCATCACCAATATTCCTATTTCGAGATTCTTGGAATATTTGATTCGCTCAGAAAATTATGAGGGCTATATGGAAAAGCTTGTTGGTGCATACAATCCTTCTGCTGCTGCAGGGGTAATGTGCCGAAACACACTTTCGATCGGCTGGGACGGTTATTTGTATGATTGTGACTTCAATCAAATGCTGGAGATGAAAGTGGAAAAGAGTGCTTCTCAGCATATTTCTGAATGGGATGCAAAGTCCCTTCTGGAGCGCTCCATTCAAATCAATAATCATTGCTTTGGTTGTACTGCCGGAGCGGGTTCTAGCTGCGGAGGGGCCACAGCCTAATGCAAAAAACTGCCCTGATTATTTTTCAGAAAAATCCCGAATTAGGTAAAGTGAAAACCAGACTAGCTGCTGGTATAGGTGATCTCAAGGCCTTGGAAATCTACCGGAATTTGATCCAAATAACCTGTGAGGAAGCTCAAGAGACAGGTTTCGAGGTGTTTGTATTCTATTCCTCATTTATTCCGGATCAGGTAGCATTCCCCAGATTTCAGGCATTGCTACAAAAAGGCAAAGACTTGGGAGAAAGAATGGAAAACGCTTTTCATGAAGTATTTGCTATGGGGTATTCCAAAGCAATTATCATTGGGACGGACTGTCCTGAGCTCAGCACGGAGATTCTACTGGAAGCAGAAAGCAAACTCGAGACAAATGAAGTGGTGATAGGACCTGCAGAGGATGGAGGATACTACCTTTTGGGCCTGAAATCCCTGCACCCCGAACTATTCAGATCCATTGCCTGGAGTACGGGATCAGTTTTGAAAGAAACCTTGGGCCGGGCTAGAGCTTTTCGTTTAAAGTCGGAGTTGTTGGTTCAGTTGAGTGATTTGGATACAGAAGAGGATTTGATCCGGCTCTTTGGTCAGGGTTCTGAGTGGAAAGAAAAATTGGGATGGGATGAGAAAAAACTGGAAAACCATCAGAAGTAAGGGTAGGATTCTTCGTTTCCTGATTGGTTTCATGCTCTTTTCTCAAAATTCACCTGCGCAAGAGGCAGATGTGGCTCTATTTGAGGTGGTGGTTTTGGGTATAAAGATCGGAGAGCTCGAGGCCAGCCGGGATAAGAATAGGAAAGATAGCCTCGTTTATGAAGTGAACAGTCAAGTTAAGTTTTGGTTTTTTGGAGGGGTGGATGTGCGGTTTCAAAACCGGTCCTTTTTTCTGAAAGACCATATTGTCAAGACCACTTCCACAAGTAAAACCAACCGGGGAGATTTTTTTTCTTTAGTCCGCTGGGATGGGGATCATTACCAGGTAAAGGCTGATTCGTACCAATTTGAAAATAGAACACCTGTATCAGGACCTGTAGCCTGGTGCAGCACCAAGCTGTTTTTTGAAGAGCCAAGTCCTCAGGATATTTTCCTCTCTGAAGTCTATGGATTAGCTCAGAGGATTATCCAAGTTGAACCCGGTGTGTATGAAATTGAAATCAACGGAAATAAAAACCGCTATTACTATCAATCCGGAAAGCTAGATAAGATCGTACTTGAAAACCCGATTAAAAATTATCAAATCAGAAGGGTAAAATGAATGGTTTATTTCAACTGTCTGTCATCATTCCGGTTTTGAATGAGGAGGCCAATCTCCGGGAGCTGCTCCCCTTGATTTCCGCTCATGGAGGAAAATTCGTCGTGGATTTGATTGTGGTGGACGGAGGGAGCAAAGACAACAGCGTCGCAGTAGCCCAAGAGTTTGGGGCTAAAGTTTTTGAGTTAAAAGAAGCCTCGAGAGCCAGGCAGATGAACCTCGGGGCTAAAGCGGCTCAGGGAAATACGCTTTACTTCGTGCATGCCGATACCAGACCCCTTCCCAGTTTTGCCATGGATATTCAAGAGGCCAGATTGAGAGGGTTTAGAGCCGGATGCTATCGCTATCAGTTTGATTCTGACCATTGGCTTCTCAAAATCAACGGTTGGGCCACTCGATTCAACGGTCCATTTTCGGGAGGAGGAGATCAGACGCTTTTTATTTCGACCAGTTTATTCCAAAAGTTGGGCGGATTTAAGCCGGACTATTGCCTGATGGAGGATTTTGAACTAGTCCGACGAATTAAAAAAAGATGGTCCTTCTATATAATCCCAAAATCCATTGTAGTTTCTCATAGAAAATATGTAAATAATTCCTGGCTAAGGGTTCAACTGGTTAATCTTTATATCTTTATCCTGTTCCTCATGGGAGTTTCTCCTGAGTCCCTGAAAAAAACATACAAAAAACATTTGAAACATGGGTGACTTCGGCTATCAGTTAAATGGGATTCAACAGGTAGGTATTGGCGTTATAAACCTGGAAGAGTCCTGGAAGTGGTACCGAAAAGCATTTGGAATGGATGTTCCTATTTTTCAGGACAAAGCGGAAGCTTACCTTATGAAAGGGTATACTGGAGGAGAAGTTCACTCCCGGCATGCTGTATTGGCGATGAATATGCAGGGTGGAGGAGGATTTGAAATCTGGCAATTTACCAGTCGCAAGCCCACTGCTTATCAGGGAAAAACGAGTTGGGGGGATTTGGGAATTTTCGCAGTGAAGATTCGCAGCCGGGATGTGCTCAAATCCAAGGCATGGTTGTTGGAATGTGGGGCAGAAGTCGTGACTCCTCTTCTTACTCACCCAGACAGCACCCGAAGTTTTTTCATCCGTGATCCCTTTGCCAATTTGTTCGAAATCCGCGAATCCGAATCCTGGTTTAGATCCGGTAAGTCCTTGCATGGCGGTGTACTGGGCGTATGTATTGGAGTCAGTGATCTCCAAGAGTCCCTCAATTTGTACCAAGATATTTTGGGTTTTTGTGACCAAGTCTATCTGGAAAAAGACTACCAAGCCAAGTGGGAGAACAATATAGGAACCTCTTCCAGAACCTTGCTTGAGATGAAAGGACTAAATCCGGGAGCTTTTGGTGCCCTATTGTGCAAGGCTCAGGTAGAATTGGTGCAGTTGGACCAGAAACCGACCTGCAGGATTTTTCAGGACAGATACTGGGGAGATTTGGGATTCATTCATTGCTGTTTGGATGTCAATGGGATGCATGACTTAAAAGCTAAAGCTCAACTAGCAGGCTATCCCTTTACCGTAGACAGCGAAGACAGCTTTGATATGGGCACCGCTTCCGGTCATTTTTGTTATTTGGAAGACCGGGATAGCACCTTGATTGAAATGGTCGAGACTCATAAAGTGCCCATTTTTGAAAAGTTCAATTGGTATATCCACCTCAAATCTCGTGATCACCGCAAAAATCTGCCCTCGTTTTTGGTCCGGATGCTTGCAATCAATCGAGTAAAGGATTGATTTCGATGAGCTTGAGGGCCAAGTCGACCAACCGATTGGCATAACCGGATTCGTTGTCATACCAGCCGACTACTTTCACCAAATTCCCTTTGGCAGAGGTCAGAGCTTCGTCAATAATGCAGGAGTGAGAATTGCCTATGATATCCATGGAAACAATAGGGTCTGATTCCACCTGCAAAATCCCCTTCATTTCACTTTTCGCTGCCTGTTTGAATGCCTGATTGATTTCATCGGCACTTGGAGATTTTTCCAGTTCTACAATCAAGTCTGTCAGAGAGCCATCAGGTACAGGAACCCGCATTGCCGAAGCTTCAATTCGACCAGCAATAGAGGGCAGTACACGGTCCAATGCCTTGCCGGCATTGGTAGTAGTAGGAATGATGGAATAGGCAGCAGCCCTGGCTCTCCTAAGGTCCCGATGGGGCGCATCGTGGAGGTTTTGATCATTGGTGTAGGAATGGACCGTGGAAGCATACCCCTTAATCACTCCAAAATGCTCATCGAGGACCTTGATCATCGGAGCCAGGCAGTTGGTCGTGCACGAAGCGTTGGAGAGGATCTGTTCCTTTCCTGTCAAAATGGAATCATTGACACCCAAGACCACCATTGGAACGCTGGTGTCAGCTGCCGGGGCAGAGATAATTACTCTTTTTGCTCCTGCCTTCAAATGCTTTTCGGCGCCTTCACGATGGGTAAATCTTCCGGTACACTCCAAGACCAAATCAACGTTCAGTTCTTTCCAAGGGAGATTGATCGGGTCAGAGTGGCACAGAAGCAAGGTTTTTTCTTCTCCTATGTTCAAGTAGGGAAGGGATAGACTTACCTTTTTTTCCAATTTTCCATGAATGGAGTCGTACTTGAGTAGATGGGCTATGGAATCCGGCTGGGCCAAATCGTTAATTGCCACTAACTGAATCTGAGGATTATCCAAGAGCAACTTGGCTGTGTATCTGCCAATACGGCCAAAACCATTGATGGCCACTCGAATTTTGGGTAAGCTTGAGTTCATTGGGTTTTTATTCCGGGACGAAATTAGCTAAAAGTCTTTAAGGTATTTCAAGCAAATTTTTAAGGCTTTGGTTCAGTGATTTACCCTATTTCCAAAGAAATTTTTGCAGCACTTTTGGCTTTGTAAACTTGACCCGCTATATTTGCACAACCTTTTGAAAAAGCACGTTTTTCAAACAAAAAATGGTCCGTTCGTCTAGGGGTTAGGACGTATCCCTTTCACGGATAAAACACGGGTTCGATTCCCGTACGGACTACTTAACATGCTGATTTACATTGATTTATGAAAACATATTCCCTTCGTAAATCAGTTTTATTTTTCACCCTTTCATGGTCCGTTCGTCTAGGGGTTAGGACGTATCCCTTTCACGGATAAAACACGGGTTCGATTCCCGTACGGACTACTAAGACGTCAAGCTCAATCACCGAGTAGTCTTAACTTATTTTTGTTTTATGGTTGTTAGTGGTTAAAGTGAACAAAATCCCGATCCTTGATCGGGATTTTTGTTTTTTACGGCATTTTGATCAACGGCGTGCGGAATATTTGCCTTTTTCCTATTTTTCTGTGTCAAAATTCCAATAGTTATGCCCAAAGCCTATTTTCCTTTTCGGTTTTCTTTCTTTCCCCCTTTAGTTGTTCTCCTCATACTTTTTTCCTGTAAAAAGCAGGAAGAAGTAGACCTCCGGATTCAGACACTGACAAAGGATCAAATCCTTCCTTTGGTAGAAAGTGCCAAAACATCGGTGAATCCCATTTTGACCGAAGGGTTAAAACTCGAAGTTTGGGCAGTTGATTCTCTTGTCAAAGATCCCATCTCCATTCAAGTCAATGACCAAGGAGATATTCTCTATTCCCGGTCTCCGAGAAGAAATACAGCCGAATTTGATATCCGGGGACATCAATCTTGGGAAATTCGCTCCATTTCTCTTCAAAATATTGACGACAAGCGGGCTTTTCTCCGGGAAGAACTTTCACCTGAGCGTTCTTCCGAAAATACTTGGCTGACTGACCTCAATGGAGACGGAAGCCATGACTGGAGAGATATGTTGGTGGAGAAAAACGAGGTGTATAAGCTTCGGGATACTGATGGGGATGGGTATGCCGATTGGTCTCAGCTCATGGTGCAGGACTTTCATGAGGAAGTCACCGACGTGGCCGGAGGCCTGATGGAAACCGAAGATGCGCTCTTTGTGGCCGCAGGTCCGGATTTGTGGAGGCTGATGGACAAAAACGGCGATGGAATCATGGACGAGAAGAAATCGCTTTCCTACGGCTATGGAATTCACATCGGCTTTGGAGCTCATGGTATGTCCGGGATCGAAATGGGGCCTGACGGGAGAATATATTGGGGCATAGGAGATATTGGGTTCAATGGAAAAGGTCCTGATGGTACCGAATGGAAATATCCCAATCGGGGAGTAATTGCCCGGGCAAATCCCGACGGAAGTGATTTTGAGATTTTTGCCATGGGCGTGAGAAATACCCATGAGTTTGTTTTTGATCAGTACAACAACTTGATCTCTGTGGACAATGACGGGGACCACCGGGGAGAAAGTGAAAGGCTGGTCTATCTCACCAATGGCTCAGATACGGGCTGGAGGATCAATTGGCAGTTTGGAAAGTACCGAGACCCTGACAACAATACCTACAAAGTCTGGATGGATGAAAAATTGTACCTTCCGCGCTGGGAGGGCCAAGCGGCATACATCACCCCTTGTATCCAAAACTACATCAACGGTCCTACGGGCATGCTTTTCAATCCGGGTACGGGATTGGGTGAGCGCTGGAAAGACCACTTTTTCGTGGTTGAGTTTGTTGGGAATCCTTCCACTTCAGGTCTTCATGCCTTTCAGCTACAGCCAAAAGGAGCCTCCTTTGAAATGACCAAAACCGAAAAGGTAATCGGTAATTTCCTGCCGACAGGAATTGATTTTGCCCCGGATGGATCGATGTATCTGGCTGACTGGATTTTTGGATGGAATGATAAAAATTATGGAAGGATCTGGAGACTGACAGACGAAACAGCCAAAGGTTGGGAATTGCAAAAGCAGACAGAAACTGAAATCAAGGCTGATTACAAAAAACTCAGCGAGAAAGAGCTGGAAGCCAAACTTTATTTCGGAGATCTCCGGGTCAGAAGAAAAGCTCAATTTGAGCTTGCCCGCAGGGGAAGCAAAGGGGCAGAAGTTTTTTCAAGAGTCATCCAAGACCAAAGCAATCAATTGGCAAGGGTGCATTCAATTGTTGGATTGAGTCAGCTCGCAAGGATGGAAAAGATGGAGTTTGCAGATGCACTTGTGCCTTTGCTGAAAGATAAAGACCCTGAAATCCGGGCTCAGGCCGCCAAATGGCTGGGAGACATTCGTTATTCCAAGGCTGGAAAGGAATTGATTGCGGGACTTCAGGATGAAAATTCACGTGTACGCTTTTTCAGCTCGGAAGCTTTGGGACGAAGCAGCAATCAGGAGGCTGTACAGCCTTTGATTTCACTTTTGGAATCCAACAATGATGAAGATGCCTACATCCGCCATGCAGCCTCTTTGGCTTTGGCAAGAATCGGTCAGGTAGAGCCTGTGGCAGCGCTTTCCACTCACCCTTCTTTTGCAGTGCGCTTGGGAGCGGTAGTGGCCCTGAGAAGAATGGAATCTCCCGAATTGGTTCGATTCCTGAATGATTCCAATGAGTGGGTCGTCACAGAAGCAGCAAGAGCAATTCACGATGACTTCTCCATTCCTGAAGCAATGCCTGCCTTGGGTGCTTTGCTTAGCACCACCGAATTTCAAAATGAAGCTTTGATCCGAAGAGCCATCAGTGCCAATCAGCGATTGGGAAATGTAGAAAACCTGAATCATTTGCTCGTCTACCTCGGCAAACCGGGGATTTCTGAAGCATTAAGAATGGAAACCCTTGCCGCAATTGGCACTTGGGCCAAACCATCCCTAGTCGATCGGGTAGATGGACGCTATCGAGGAGTCGTCGAAAGAGACCCGGCCCTAATTCGCGATCAGGTGAAGCCGGTTCTTGTCTCTCAGATCAACCAACCTGCAGAAGGCTTGAGAATGGAGTCTGCCAAGGCTTTGGGAAGGCTTGGGGTCAAAGATGCTCAGGATTTGCTTTTGACAAAATTGAAATCAGACCCGTCCGACGGGGTGAAGATTCAAGCCTTGGATGCCTTGGTGGCTTTGAATTCGGATAATTTGGGAGAGGCGATTTCCACGGCAATGAAAGATAAGTCTCAGGCAGTGCGTGTGTCCGGATTGAGCTATCTCGCGGAGCTGGACCTTCCTACCGATCAAAAGGTTCAGCTATTAACCGACATCATCCAAAACCAGACAGTTCCCGAAAAGCAAACGGCACTGCTCACCTTGGCAGGCTTGGAAGGAAGTCAATCCTTTCCTGTTTGGAAGACCTTCTTGAGTGATTTTGAGGCAGGAAAAATGCCGGAAGCCACTTGGATCGAGTTGGAAGAAGCCATTGTGCAGACGGGTTCAGAAGAATTGAAAAGCCAGTTTACTGCCGCTTTGGATAAAAAGGCGGATGGTGAAGAATGGAAGAAATACTCTGGCGCTTTGGCACAGGGAAATGTGAGATTGGGAAGATCAATTTTCTTTGAAAATCAAACCGCCCAATGCATCCGATGCCATGCCTACACGGATATGGGTGGCACCGCAGGTCCGCCATTGGATGGCATAGGACGAAAGCTTTCCCGAGAGGAATTGCTTATTGCCTTGGTTGAACCAAGCAAAAGACTCGCTCCTGGTTATGGATTTGTGACTTTGGAATTGAATTCAGGAGATAAGGTCACAGGAACTCTATTGGCTGAAGATGAAAAATCTTTTCAGATCAGAGTCGGTGCTGAGGACAAGACGATTTCAAAAACAGAAATCAAGTCTTCTCAGTTGGCACCTTCCAGCATGCCGGCCATGGGAGGACTTTTGACCAAGAGGGAAATCAGAGACTTGGTTTCTTATTTGAGCACCTTATTGAGTACTGAATGAAAAAGCTGTTGTTTGTCACTTTAGGGATTTTTTTGGTCATCATTGCACTGACTCCGTGGATGCTGATTCTCTTTGCCAAAGGACAACTGCATGACCCTGAAGTCATCCAAAGGGATAATTTGGTGGGAAAAATGCCAAAGAAGGTGATTTTGGCACTTTTTCCTCATCCCGACGATGAAGTGACCGTGGCAGGTACCCTGATGAAATTGAAGGAAGACGGGCATGAAATACGGATCGTTACTCTGACCAAAGGGGAAAAAGGGAAGTCATCCGTACTGGAAGATGAGGATATCCTGGCAGAAATTCGGTGTGAAGAAATGCACAAAGCTGCTGATTTGATTGGAGCTTCTGAATTGCATCTTTTGGATTATCCGGACAGCGGTTTGTCAGCAATAGGTTTGGATTCTCTGAAAGGGATTGTTTCAGATTTGATAGACCAAATTCAGCCAGATGTCCTGATTACTTATGACTCCAAAGTGGGACTTTATGGCCACCCCGATCATCGATTGTCTGGTTTGGCTGTAGAGCAGGTCTTTCAGGAAAACTCATCCAACCCCCAATTCAAGCCTCAAAACCTTTTTCAGGTTACTCTTTGCTCCAAGCAGATTAAAGTGGCCTTGAAGCTTTCTTCCAGCTTCAATAAAAACTATCCGGAAGACCCTTCCCAAGGATTGCCCGATCCCGATTTTTCTGTAAAAACTCAAGAACATTTTCCTCAGATATTGGAAGTAATGAATGCTCACAAGAGCCAAAAAAAGGTACTTAAAGACCTGATGCCCTTTCATGACCGGGTGCCTATTTGGATGTACTCCCGGGTTTTTGATCGGGAGTATTTTCACGAAGTCAAGTGATGGGAGGACTCATTGAGCCCCTGCAAACTATCAGTCAGGGTAGTTTTTCAAGGCAAAGTTTTCTGCATTGGTGTAGCAGAAGTCATCCACCCATTTTTCTACGTCTTCTCTGGATTTGAAATGAGCTAAATGCTTGGCTTGGGGATTTTTTCTTGCTTGGTCGATTTCAAAAACCAGATTGTTGGCCATCTGCTCGTACTGTAGGGAAGTAGGATAGGGATCTACCGGATCGATCAGCCCTTCAAAATCCGTCCCGATGGTAATGCACTGCCAGATCTTGGGTTTTTCTTCCTCACTCAGATTTTTGCTGGAATAAGCCGCTTTTACAATTCCTTCGATATTCTCCCAAATCAGCTGAATTCCATTGCGCTTGGGGTTATTTTTTAAATCGGATTTGGTGATGCCCAGAATCCTTTGATCAAAAGAAATTCCAAACAATCCCCCCGTCTTCACGATCATCTCGATATCTTCATCACACATGTTGATGTTCCATGCGTTGAATTTTCCTGTAGGATCGCAGTAGTCATCTTTTTCCTTTTTTTCACATTCCATGTGTTCTGCCAGGGAGGCCATACCAGAATACCCACAATGGGATGCTATCACCGGGATAATATCACCTTTCTCCATGCAGGTTTTGACCATCTCGTAATATTCCATTCTTGATCGGGCAGCCATGTGCTTGACATCAATGAGCATCCTGTATCCGAGTTCGGGGTCTTTTTCAAATTGGCTGTTCAGTCCCAGCATTTCCCGGATGATTCTTCTTCCATTTCTTCGAAAACCCTCATTCATGTGTTTTTTCTGAGTCATCAGGACTTTTCCCATGCCCGGAATGGAATGGGCATGACCGCAGAGGTGATTGTCAAAATGGTGGGCAAACGTGATGAAGAATACCGGTGCTTCCCACATTTTCTTAATGAACTGCACCCGGTCCGAAATGTCCTGTACGTAGCGAAGCCGGTCGGTACCTAAGGCATGTGCGCCTTCGATCGTGAGGATCATAGTAATTTCCGAGTCATCAGCCAGTGACTTTTTGAGTTCTGCTTTGTCTTTTGGTATCCGGTAGCAGGCGTTTTCAGCCACATAGACTTGGGGTTCAGCTTTGGCTCGCTTTTCTGCTGCTTTTTTGTCTCCGAAAAGGGCCTGGGGTACATGGATTTCATTTTTTTTGATCCGCTTGCCGGAGTCCATCAGGACAAAGTCCTTTTCCCGGTTGAGGGATTCCCAATAGTCGTATTCTTTGGATTGAAAGAAATTGACCACCTTGTCCGGTATTCGCATGTAGGCTGTCTGGAGAAGATCTCTTTTGATCCCTGAGTGACCCAAAATGCCTCTCGCCAGGAAATTGTACCACTTGTCTTCTCCGATTTTGGGATCCATGCCGATTACAAACTGACGCTCGAGGGGGTAGAGGGAGTTGAAAGTGAGTCTCAGGTTGGAGTTCCAGCATTTGACCAAATCGATCTGACTGTAGCTGGCTCCCATTTTCCCTTTATCCTTATTTTTTGAGTTGGAGGCAATTACAGTCCAAGGGCTGAATTCACCTTTTCTGGTAAATTTCTTTTGCTTCTCCTGCATGTGAAAATGTGCCCTCATGTGATTGTGGCAGTGCAGGTCTGAAAATTTCCTCTTCATAATGGTTTCTGTTGGGTTGAAAAAGAATTGGGTACTTGAAAACTTTAAAATGAAAGAAAATACTTTGGTATTCGATTCTATAAGTTGTTGATAAATAGAGGGAATTGCAAGTCTGCCTTAGGGTTTTTAAATGTATGCCTAGGATTAAGAAATTGATAAATTTGATCTGTGGGCTCTATTTTCCACTGCATATTTCCCATTTTTCCTATGCAAAAAATCATCACATGAAATGCCAATGAGAAAATGCTTCTCACACAGGGGGATGATTATCAAGGGCATTCCATCTGACCATTAAAAATCAAAATATAAACAGATGAAATCCATCCGAATCCTATTTCTTACTGCTCTAATTTTGGCAGGCATTTTTTCCTGTAAAACCCAAAAACAAACTTCCTCTGAAAATGAAATTACGCGCATAGCTTTCGGTTCTTGTAACAGACAAGATGCTCCCCAGCCACTTTGGAATCCCATCCTTGCGGATCAGCCTGATCTTTGGATTTGGATGGGAGATAATATCTATGGGGATTCTCCGATCATGGATACGCTCAAGGCTAAATATGCCCGACAAAATGCCCATCCTGACTATGCACGACTGAAAAAATCCGTTCCAATCATCGGAGTCTGGGATGATCATGATTATGGAAGAAATGATGCCGGAAAGTTCTTTGCCCAAAAGAAGGAGTCAAGAGACCTTATGTTTGATTTTTTGGATGTACCCGCAGGTGCACCCGAAAGGAAACGTGAAGGAGCCTATTCTTCTCATGTTTTCGGTTCCGCAGAGCAGCAGGTGAAAGTTATTTTGCTGGATGCAAGGTACTTCCGAGATACTCTGGAGCGGGTGGATAGGGTATACCGACCCAATCCGGAAGGAGAAGTACTCGGAGAAGCACAGTGGAAGTGGCTGCAAAAAGAGCTGAAAGAAAGTCAGGCCAAAATCAATCTGATAATATCGGGAATTCAGTTTTTGCCCACTGAGCATGGGTATGAAAAATGGGCCAATTTCCCCAAAGAGCGGGAGAGGCTTTTGGATGTGATTGCCGCCTCCGGAGCTCAGTCTCCTGTTTTGCTGAGTGGAGACAGGCATATTGCAGAAATTATGAAGCTGACTGATTCGCGTTTTCCGGAGGGTATTTATGAGATTACTTCCAGTGGGCTCACGCATACTTGGAGTGAAATAAGCGAAGAGCCTAATGCTTATCGGGTCGGTGACTTGATTGCCAAGCTCAATTATGGATTGGCCAGCATCGATTGGGAGAAAAAGGAAATTCTCTTTGAGGTAAAAGGGGAAACGGGGGCCGTCTATGCTACTCAAAAAATCCCATTCAATTAATGAGCGCTAAACGGGCATACAGAAGCTAAAAATTATCCTTCCGTTGGCAAATAAGCAGCAAAACCATCCTATCTATGTTTAACAGAAGAGAATTTATCAAAGGATTGAGTCTAGCCTCAATGGGCTGGGTAAGTTTGGGAAATCCTGTTTTGGCTGAGATCCAGAGGGAAGTTTCCCTTCAGAATTTGCCGACTCTATTCCGTCCCATTCGAATCAGAGGTCGGGTGACTACTTCCGGTCAGGGATTGTATCGAGTGGCAGTTTCGGATGGGAGAAGTGTAGTCTGGACCAATTCCTCGGGGGAATACACACTTTATTCCTCCTCGGACAGGGATTTTGTCTTTCTATCTCTTCCTTCAGGCTATGAGATACCCAGACAAGCCAACGGTTCCTCCTCTTTTTTCCAGAAAATCAATAAGGCCCGGGAGGAGCAGCAAATCAGCTTTGAATTGAAGAAAACAGTCTCTTCGGATGAAAATCATCATTTTTTGCTGCTTTCGGACACCCAAATTCAGGACGAATACGAAGCAAATCAGCTTTTGACGGTAGCGGCTCCGGATGTCAGAAATACTATCTCCTCACTGAATGATCCCAATTTGTTTGGGATCGGATGTGGTGATTTGGTCTACGACCGCTTGGAGATGTTCAAAGAATACAACGAATCGGTGGCCTCCTATGGAGTGCCGTTTTTCGAAGTCATCGGAAATCACGATATGAACTTTGGCGTGAGATCGGATGAGGGTACTTCGGATACCTTTAAAGGGCATTTTGGGCCCACCTATTACTCTTGGAATCGAGGGGAGATTCACTATGTGGTCTTGGATGATGTCTTTTACCTGGGCACCGGGTCCAAATACATCGGGTATATTCCTGAGGAGCAGTTGGCTTGGCTGGAGCAGGATTTGATTCAGGTGGAGAAGGGGACTACCGTTGTCGTAGCCTTGCATATCCCCACTTATACCGGTGCGGTACAGCGCTATCCGGACAGGGATACCTTAGGAGGTACGGTCAGCAATCGAGAGCATCTTTATCGACTACTGGAAGGCTATCAGGTCCACATCCTCTCAGGACATACTCATTTCAACGACAACATGATTAATGGGCACGTCTATGAACACTGCCATGGTACAGTTTGCGGAGCTTGGTGGTCTGGACCGATTTGCTATGACGGTACGCCTAGCGGATTTGCGGTTTATGAAGCAAAAGGTTCCGAATTGAGATGGAAATACAAAGGCACAGGCTTGGATATAGAAGAGCAGTTTCGAGTCTTTACCAAAGGAGAGCATCCGGATTTTCCTGATTTTTATTCCCTGAATTGCTGGAACTACGACCCGGCCTGGGAGATTTCTTGGTATGAAAACGGCATCAAAAAAGGTCAGCCGGAGAAAATAATGGCTTTGGACCCTTTAAGTATGGCTCTCCACTCGGGACCTGAATTGCCCGCCCGAAGGAAATGGGTGGAGCCTCAGCTCAATGACCATATGTTCTTCTTCAAGCCTGAAACTACTTCCAATTTGGTGGTGGAAGCCAAGGATAGGTTTGAAGCCGTCTATTCCAAAAAAATAGGTTGATATACCTTCCAAAATCAAAAAGAGGAGCATCACATCTGCTCCTCTTTTGATTTATGGGCATTTACCAGGCTATTCCATAGTCATCCCCATAGTTACTGGATCCTCCCCAGAAGGTGCCATGCTTCCAGTCAAACCAGATGGCATTGATCGGTCCGGAGGTTTTTGGCCAAAAATCCATTTTGTAGCCCCGTCTTAGCAAATCCTTTAGAATCCATTCGGGAGTATCTTCCCTTAGAGTAATTGCCCCGGGTTTGATCTCGTGGTCCCCAAAGCTGCTCTGCATCTGATAGGTATTGAAGTTGGCAGCTTCGCTAGCTTCCTGCACATCCATTCCAAACTCCACAATATTCAAAAACAGCTGGAGCAGGTTTTGATCCTGAGAATCTCCACCCTGCACGGCAAAGGCCAAGAAGGGTTTTCCGTCTTTCAGTGCTAAGCTAGGTGTGAGGGTGACTCTTGGTCTTTTTCCCGGTTCGGGAAGGTTGAAAGGATTCAGGTTTTCATCCAAAACGAAGCTCTGCATGCGCTGAGAAAGCCCCACGCCGGTGTTTCCGGCAATGACAGCGGGAATCCATCCTCCGCTGGGTGTGACGGAAACTACCCATCCATCCGCATCTGCTGCTTCCACGGAAGTGGTTCCGCTCTGGAATGCGGATAAGAAGGTTTCATCAAGGGTCGAATTAGCTTGTGAAGGGTCTAAAGCCGCGATTTTTTCCTTGTTTTTGTTTAGGATATCCAGGTAGGGATTGGTTTCTCCCTGAAATGGATAAGGATCGCCAGCCGTGATTTTTGGGTCGTTCTTTTCCCCGATGAGCTTAGCTCTTTCCCTGGCGTATTCTTTGGAAAGCAGGCCTTTCATAGGCGATTTTACGTAAGCCGGATCACCATAGTAAAAATCCCGGTCTGCGAAAGCCAAGCTCATGGCCTGGTAGAGGGTATTGATATATTCCCCGGAATTGTACCCCATGGATTTTAGATCAAAGTTTTCCAAAATATTTAGGGATTGTAGCAAAGCCGGACCTTGAGTCCATTCCTTAAGCTTGTACACGTCGATTCCTTTGTAGTTTACATGCAGAGGCTCCTCGATTTTCACCTTCCAGTTGGCAAGGTCGGCTTCCGTGAATAAGCCTCCCTGTTCCCGGGTTCCTCTTACGATTTCTTTGGCGATGTCTCCTTTGTAAAATCGGTCATAGGCAGCATAAATGGCCTCCTTTCTGGATTTTCCGGCTTTTAGCGCAGCTCTTTCCGCTTCGACCAGCTTGGAAAGGGTTTGGTAAAGATCTTCTTGGACAAAAATTTCTCCGGGAGAAGGTCCTTCTCTTTCTTCTCCCAAGTGGGGTAAAAATACTTTTTTGGAATAAGGCCATTCTTTTATCCTTCCTTTGCCGGATTCTATGGCATTGGCAGTCTGTGCTTCGATGGGATAGCCTTGTGCCAATTGCATGGAGGGGGCGAGGACCTGCTCCAGACTCAGCGTACCGTATTCAGCAAGCATAGTCATAATACCTCCGGGAGTCCCCGGCGTCGTAGCTGCCAAAGGACCAAACTTTGGAGGGTAATCCATCCCTTGGGATTTGTAGAAATCCACCGTTGCCCCTGTAGGAGCGTAGCCCATGGCATTGATGGCGATGACTTTTTTCTCTAGGGGATGGTAGATGAGCGCTTGCGTCTCACCACCCCAAGAGAGTACATCCCACATGGTAGAGGTCGCCGCAATCATCGCACATGCTGCATCCACCGCGTTTCCTCCTTGATGAAAGATAGCGGCTCCTGCAGTCGCAGCTAGGGGTTTTCCGGTGATGGCTACCCAGTTTTTTCCATGAAGGATGGGCTTGTCATTGGGTGTGGATCCGGGAGCCATTCCCGGGAGATTCTGTGCTTGGCTCATCCAAGGCAGACAGCATAGTGCCCATAGGTAGAGTTGTTTCATAAGGTTAGGTGTTGATTTGCTTTGGGTGTTCTGTTTTTACTCAGGAGAAATTGGAATCCCGGGCTAGAACCCCAATTCTATTGGCTTTGATGGCCTTCTAATCCGACTCATCGAGGAGCTGAGTCATGATCGGGACAAAGCCTGGATATTGGGCATTGTAATGCGTGAAAAGCTGAAAAATACTGCCTTTCTCTTTGATGTTGAGTAAGTTGTCTTCAGTAAATTTTTCCATTTCTCCGGCTTGTTCTCCAAATATCTGAAAGAGGTCTTTTCTTTTCTTGGGGACTTCGTATAAGTCTTTTCCTTTCAGATAGTAATAGACATTTCTTTTGATGATTTCATCATTCCTATTGCCTACCATTAATGCAGTATTGTAATTGGACTCTTTGAAAATAGCCTTGGTTCTTCTCATCAGAGGAAGTTTGCCTTCCACCAAAACTTCAAAGAAACCGGATATCGGTGCTCCATCCTCCTTGAAGTCCATTCCATTCACAAAGTACCTTGGTACTTTGTATGCACTATCCATCCAGACGATATTCTGAATTCTCAAGCCGGGCATCACGGAGACCAAGTTGTTTTCCGGCTCCATCAGTTCAAACATGTTGGAATTGATATTGTACCTCACCCGGAATCCTTCCAGGACTTGCTGTTCGCGATAGAGTAGGATAGAGGCAAGATTCCATTTGGTATCGAGATAAAAATTGCCTACCACTTCTTTAGGTTCGGGCGGAATGCCATAAAACATATTGCCTCCGATGAAATTGGGCCTCTCTACCAATAAGCGACTCACATTGGCAGAGCGAATGGTCTTTTGCAAAGCTGCTCCAGTGCCCTCGCTGCCAAATTTGACCATGCGGATGACTCCCAGATCCAAGTCTTTGTCCAGAACAAGGATTCTTTCCTGAATATTGTACCCAGGTAAACTGATTGCCAAGGTGTATTTCTCTGCCTGCACGTTTTCAAGGACAAATCCGCCTGCTGAATTGCTCTGTATCCCCATGGGAGTGTTTCTTAGGACAACAGAGGCACCTCCCAGCGTTTCTTCAGTTTGGGAGTCGATTAGTCTTCCCTTGATGGAAAAATTTTGACCCCAAGTCAGTAGGGGTAAGGATAGGATAAGTGAAAGGAGGAAGAATACTCGGGGCTTGGGACAGTACATGAATTCAAATTTCTTTGGATAGGGGAATATAAGCTAAACTATTCAATCATGCGAAATGATTTGGGTTTGACTTCAATTTGGCGCAGCTCATCGGCAAAATTCGTTTTCTATCGTTTAAGGTCTTATATTTGAACGGCTTGGCCTTATTGCCAGCTTCTTTTATAAAATCACCAAACATTGAATTTTAAATCATTTGAATTCGAGGAAAATCTTCAGGATGGCCTCGATGCGATGGGTTTTGAACAGCCCACCCCCATTCAGGAAAAAGCTATTCCGGTCATTTTGCAAGGCAAAGATCTGATAGCCTGTGCACAAACCGGTACCGGAAAAACGGCTGCTTTTATTCTTCCTATCCTAAACAAAATTTCCAAATCGGGCTCCAGCAGTCTGAATACCCTTATTCTGGCGCCAACCCGAGAATTGGCTTTGCAGATTGATCAACAGATTCAGGGTTTTGCCTACTTCCTGGGAATCAGCTCCATCCCGATCTATGGTGGAGGAGACGGAGTGGTATGGGAACAGCAAAAACGTGCTTTGGAGACCGGGGCTGAAATCGTGGTAGCTACCCCTGGAAGATTGATAGCTCTTTTGGCCGGAGGAAAAATCGACCTTTCTTCCCTGGAGCATCTCGTCTTGGACGAAGCTGACCGGATGATGGATATGGGATTCTCCGAGGATATTCTCAAGATCGTCAATTACTTGCCTACCCAGCGGCAGACGGTTCTTTTTTCGGCTACCATGCCGCCAAAAATCCGGCAGTTTAGCATGAAAATTCTAAACCAACCGGAAGAAATATCCATAGCCATCGGCAAAACAGCCGAAGGGGTCACCCAATCCATGTATTCGGTCTATGACACCCAAAAGGAGGACTTGGTTCGACAAATCCTTTCCCAAAAGGCCTACGAGGCGGTCATTATTTTTGCTTCGACCAAGGAAAAGGTAAAAGCGCTCTACAAAGTACTGCGCAAAGGCTTTGATGTAGAGGCCTTTCACTCTGATTTGGACCAAGTGGAGCGTGAGAAAATCATGTCTGCCTTCAAAAACAAAATGGTCAAAATTCTGGTGGGTACAGACATCATTTCCAGAGGCATTGATGTGGTCGGGATTGAATTGGTGATCAATTACGATACTCCAAGCGATCCGGAAGATTACGTTCACCGGGTAGGGCGTACCGCACGTGCAGACAAGGAAGGTGAAGCCATCACCTTTGTGAACCCAAAGGATCAGCACAAATTTGTGAGGATAGAAAAGTTGATCGGTATGCAAGTCACCCAAATACCTCTTCCTGAAGAGTTGGGTGAAGGGCCTGTTTATTCAGGTGACAGTCCCAAATCCTCAGGAGACTCGGGTAAGTCCTTCAAGAAAAACAAGAAGAAAAAACCCTTCAATAAAGGCTCCAAAGGTCCAAAGCCGGAAGGAAGCCATGAAGAAAAAGCCCCAAGACAACCTACTCCAAGTGCATCCATTTCTCAGGTAGAATCACCAAAGTCTGAATCAAAATCCAGTCGTTTTGGGAATAGAAAAAATGTAATTGATTCCTGACTTACAGGGAATTGTTTGCAGATTTGTAAAGTACTTCAGGTAAATTGGAGTACTTTTCTTTTTTTCATCAAACCAAAAATCCCATGCAAACACTTAAATACAGATCAAGAGGAGAGTTTGTCTCCTACCTTCAGGAATTACTCAATAAGCTGGGTTACCAGATTCCGGGTACAGGCTATTTTGGTCAGATGACCGAGGCAGCGGTGAAAGACTTTCAAAGGAAAAACGGATTGGTAGATGATGGAAAGGTAGGAGTCAAGTCCTGGACTGTCCTCATGGAAAAAACCAAGCCTGCCAAAAAGTTGGAAGACAAGTTCCTTGGCGAACAGGACTTGATCGACTTTGCCGCCAAGTTTCAATTGGAACTGGCAGCAGTCAAAGCGGTAAATGAAGTGGAAAGCAGCGGAAAGGGCTTTTTTGTGGATGGACGACCGAAAATTCTCTTTGAAGGTCATATTTTTTGGAGACAGCTGAGAGACAGAGGGATCGATCCTACTTCGCTTTCCAATGCTTCCAATGCAGACATTCTCTATTCCAAATGGACCCGTTCCCACTATGTTGGAGGCCCCAGAGAATACGATCGGTTGGAAAAAGCCGCCAAGTTACTTTTAGATCCTAAAGTAAGAGAGGCAGCCTTGGCTTCGGCTTCTTGGGGGAGTTACCAAATTATGGGTTTTCATGCCGAAAAACTAGGTTATGCATCGGTGCAAAGTTTTGTGGATGAAATGTACGTCCACGAGCGGAATCAGCTGGAAGCCTTTGGCAAATACCTTTCTGTCTTTGGATGCCTCGCTCATCTCAAAACCAAAGACTGGGCTAAGTTTGCCAAATGCTATAACGGTCCAAGCTATCATGTCAACAAGTACGATGTCAAGCTGGCTAATGCCTATCAAAAATATCTCAATCAATAATGGAGACAAAAGATATTAACTTATTGTTTCAGAGGGATTTGGATCGATTGAAAAAAGAAGTGGAGGCTTATCAAATGGAGGAAGATCTATGGGTTATCGTGCCCGGAACAAGCAATTCAGGAGGAAATCTCACCCTGCATCTCTTGGGTAATCTCCGGGCTTTTATCGGCTCGGACATGGGAAAGACTCCTTACCAAAGAGACCGAGAGCGGGAGTTTGGAGCCAAAAATATTCCAAGAATAGAACTTTTGGAGGAAATCGATCTGGTCAAGGGAATCATGGATCGCTCGCTGACCAACTTGAATCCTCAGGAGCTGGAAAAAATATCACCTCATCGATTTTTTGGTTATGAAATGACTCAGGGCTACTTCCTTGTTCATCTATATGGTCATTTCAATTACCATTTGGGTCAAATCAACTATCATCGGAGAATGATAAATTCGTGATGAAATAGTAAAAAATTGCAATAGAAAGTTGAATAAAGGAAACAAATGAAAATTATTACCTTACCTTTAAGGTAATGAACAGCCTCTTTGCCAACCTTCTTCTTCTTTTGGGAATTCTTTTTTTGACCAATGTTCCTGCGTATTTCCTTGGGTTGAGATTTGAGGGAAATGAGCCTAAAAAAAGGCTCTGGTTTGAGCCGCCAGGATTTGTGATTCCCATCGTTTGGATCTTTTTGTTCCTTCTCTTGGGGTACCTGAGGTATGAATTGCTTCAGATTAACGCAGACAGGCTGGCTCTGATGGTTGTTTTTCTCGCGTTGGTTTGTGCTTCTTATGCCTATTACACACTAGGTTTGGAAAAACTCACCGGTATTTCAGCATTGAAATTTGGCTTAGGGGGAAATATTTTGGTCATTTTGGTTGCCCTTTGGGTAGGCCGAATGGTTTCGGATCTTTCCGCCAATCTTTCCTATTTTGTCTTTCCGATCGTGGCTTGGACATTTTTTGCCACCATGATTATTTTGGGTCAATTGAGATACGAAAAAAGCTAAATTCTTAACTTTTACGTTGATCAGCCAGGAAAATCAAAAGTCCCAAAACCATGATTCCTATTCCTGCCAGACTTTCCCAAGGCCTGCTCCAAAACAGATAAATCAAAACCGACGTACTGAAAATCAGATAGATGTATTGAGGAATCGGCTTGAATGGGGTTTTAAAACCGTTTTCTTTTTTGATTCTCAGCGAAGAATAGACAGTGATCGTTCCCATCAACTGCAAGATAAATCCCGCATAGATCATTACCTGCTCAAAGGATCCTGAGAGAAAAAGCAAAAGACTGATTGCTGTATTCAGGAAAATGGCCCTTACGGGAATTCCTTCTGAATTAAGTTTAGAAAGGGGTTTCCACAGTCGGAAATCCTTGGCCATGGCATAGGTGATTCTAGGTCCTACCCAGCTATATCCGGAAATGGTGGCTATGAGTTGGACGGCAATAAAAAAGCTCACCCACAAAGCTCCTTTGGCACCAAAAAGATTCCCAAAGGCAATATCTGCTACCTGCACCTGTCCTGAAAGTTGCTCCAAACTGGCATGTCGAAGCAGAACCAACTGAAGCAGAATATATACTCCCATCACAAACATCGTAGCCCAAATCAATGCTTTAGGGAGGTTTTTGGCCGGTTGTTCCACTTCCTCGGTGATGTAAGCAGCCGAATTCCAGCCTGTGTATGCGTAGAAAACATAAATCAGAGAAACCGCAAATCCTGGCTGAAGGAGCTCACTTTTCCATGTGTCAGAGAAAAGTAAAGCAGAAGATTCCACGCGGGAAGCGAATAAAACTCCAAGTAGGATCAAGGCCAGTACAAAAAAGATCTTTACCAGGGTGAGTAAATCATGAATCCAGGCAGATCGACTGATGGAAAAAATATGAGCCAGAGGTACTGCCAAAAGGAAAAACAAACCCACCCAAATTTGCTCTCCAAAGAGGGGAGAGAGGTAGAAGTTCATCGCCATGGCTGCTATGGCAATAGGGGCTGAAAATCCTACTGTAAGTGAAATCCAAGCATATAAATACCCGATTGAAGGATGGATGGTCTCGGATAGGAAAATGTAATCCCCACCCGTCTTTCGAAAATGAGTGCCCAATTCAGCATAAACCAAGGCTCCGATCAAGGCCATACCTCCTCCCAATATCCAAAGCATAAGTATGGACCAAGTATTTTGGACCTCGGCCAGCTGAAAACCCAAGCTGGTAAAAACACCGGTGCCTATCATATTGGCAATGACCAATCCTGCGGCGGTTTTCCAGGATATTTTTGAAGTGGTGTAGCTCAAGTTCTGGCTTTTGTAGGGTGATTTTAATCAAGAGAAATGAAGTCTTTTTGATTTTCCTTGGAAAATGCGCGCAGGAAATTCTTTTCCATCAAAGTAACTCTAAATAAACAAAAAAAAGCACCCGAAGCGATCCGGATGCTTTTTTAGGATTAAGGTTGGTTTTAATTTTTCACTGCTTCAAACAGGTCGATAGGAGTGGCTTTAACTTTTTCTTCGTAAGCTTTCCAGTCTCCGTTCACGAAAGCATCAACGATAGCCATGGCCTCATCAGCCGATTCTTTGGCCTGATTGTAAAGTCGCTCTTCTGTGCTTCCCGGTGCACCAAAACTGGAATTGACATAGCTTCTAGGAGCAAATTGTCTGGTCATCGTGGTTGGATAAAGGTTTCTCACGATTCCCTGACCTTCGCGGGTAGGGCCGTAGAAGGCTTCTCTGGTTTTATCCAACTTCTTTTTGATCTCCTTCGTGGCTTCTGCCAAAGCCTTGGCTTCATCGGTGTCCACATCTTTGATCATTGCATTGACCTTGTCAATTACTTTCTGGGCATCCTCCAGCTTTTTGGTGGATTGGCTCACCTCGGTATTCAAGGACTCTAGTTTTTTGAGGAAGTCATCTTTTGCTTTCAAATCAGCCAACTGATAGTCAATTCTAGGGTCCATATTCACTTGGATGGAAGTCTCAGAAGATTCTCCTCCATATTCGAATACCGCCTTGTACAGACCGGGAAGGGCATCTCCGCCACTTGGTTCAAAGAATCCGGATCTTCTTCCGGATCGGGCTGGCATCTCTGCGGTCGATTTTCTGTCGAGGTTCCAAGTAATTCGGTTGACCCCTTTTTCAGGTACCGTCTTCAAGGTGCGAATTTGCTCACCAGCTGCATCGAATATTTTCACAGTAACGGAATCCAGTTTTTCCTTGTCGTCATTGAGGAAAAAGCTCAGTCTTCCACCAAACTCTCTGTTTTCTCCGGCATATTTTCCATCAGCCATAAATCGCTCCCCATGGGCCCGCTGAATTACAGCCTGATAGGCATCCGGTGCTTCAAAAGCTGTGATTTTTCCCGAAGGTGCTTTTCCACCATTTTTGGCGAAAGCCCTCAATGGTCGGATATCGTCCAGAATATAGATCGCACGGCCAAAGGTACCAATCACCAAATCAGCCTCTCTTTCCTGAATGGTCATATCATAGGTGGAGACAGCTTTTGGATAGCCATGTTCCCACTTGTTCCAGGTTTTGGCCTTGTCAAAGGAAACATAAAGTCCGTATTCTGTGCCCAAGAATACCAACTCAGGAATTTCGGTATCCTGAACTACAGAAAGGGTATAGCCCCAGACTTTGTTGTCATCCACGATACGTGTAAACGTTTTGCCGTAATCAGCGCTATGGTACGCGTAGGCACTGAAGTCGTTGTTTCGGTAGTTGTTGGCAATCACCCATACTTCACCTGCATTGTACTTGGAAGCCTGTACTTGAGGAATCCAAGAAGCCTTGGGCAATCCAGGAAGTTTGGATGCCAAGTTAGTCCATGACTTTCCTCCGTCGGTGGTCAGTTGTAGGTTGCCATCGTCTGTTCCCACCCAGATTACATTTTTGTCCACCGGGGAAGGAGCTATGGCCAGAATGGTGGTGTGATTTTCGGCACCGGTGATGTCAAAAGTCAATCCTCCAGTCTGCTGCTGTCTTTGCTTGGTGGAGTCATTGGTAGTCAAGTCCGGAGAAATGACCTCCCAAGATTCACCTGAATCCGTGGATTTGTGGAGGAATTGAGAGGCATAATAGACCGTATTTGCATCGTGAGGATCCTGGGCAATGGCCGCATTCCAGTTGAACCGAAGGAACACGTCTTTATCAGGATGAGTCGGTTTGATGAATCGGTTGTGACCTGTCAGCTTGTCAAATCGACTTACATTTCCTCCCTGAGACATGGTGTATCCGTATCGGGAATCTGCCGGATGAGATACAACATCGAAGCCGTCTCCGAAAGAAACTTCCTGCCAATACGTGTTTCGGATGCCGTCCACTCTCCACACATAAGCAGGACCGGTCCAGGAGCCGTTGTCCTGCATACCTCCGTAGACATTGTAAGGAAGCTCATTGTCTACATTGATGTGATAAAACTGCCCAACAGGAATGCCTTCAGCAAAATACCAAGTCTTGCCTCCGTCGCGAGTGATGTTTAAGCCTCCGTCGTTTCCATCGATCATCAGCTTGGGATCGTTGGGATTGATGTACCAAGCATGATGGTCAGGATGCACTCCTTGATATTGCAAAAGCTGGGTGAAGGATTTTCCTCCATCCTCGGTCATCCCAACTCTAGAGTAAAGCGTATAGAGCCGGTTTTCGTTTTTGGGATCGGCATAAATTTCGAAATAATAGAAAGGGCGGTCGCCGATTTCCTCTTGATCATTGATCATAGAAAATTTTTCTCCTCCATCCTCTGAGACATACAAAGCATTTTTAGAGGATTCAATCAAAGCATAGACCTTATTGCTGTTGGCTTTGGAAATAGCCAAGCCCATTCTTCCCAGATTTCCTTTGGGTAGGCCATTTTCCTCAGCTGTAAGTTTTTTCCAGTTTTCACCTCCATCATGGGTCACATACAGACCTGAAGATTCCCCTCCTGATTCAAAGAACCAAGGGTATCTTCTGTGCTGCCACATGTTGACAAAAAGTTTGTTTGGGTTATTTGGATCCATGATCATTTCTCCGACTCCAGTTTTGGTGTCGATATAGAGGATTTTGGACCAGGTTTTTCCTCCGTCTGTAGTTTTGTAGAGGCCTCTTTCTTCCTGCTCACCCCAAGGTGAACCGATGGCACCTACAAATACGGTATTGGGGTCATCAGGATGAACGATGATTCGGTGAATGGCTCTGGTTTTTTCCAATCCCATTAATTCCCAAGTCTTACCTGCATCCAGAGATCGATAGACTCCATAGCCTAGGTTGAGCGAGTTTCTCGGATTGCCTTCGCCGGTTCCTACCCAGATGATATTTGGATTTTTCTGATAGATGGAAATAGCTCCGATAGAGTGCACCTTCTCGTTGTCGAAAATGGGCTCCCAGGTGATTCCTCCGGAGGTGGATTTCCAAAGTCCGCCTGAAGCCGACCCGGCATAAATAATGGATGGATTATCGTCCACGGCATCAATGGCTGTGATTCTGCCGCTCATTGCACCTGGACCGATGCTTCTGGCTTTCATGGACTTGAACCAATCCATGTTGACCTGCTGGGCTTGGATTCCCAAGCTGAACAGCGCCAGAACAATCAATAAACTGATTTTTTTCATAGGGTATTTGATGGTTTTCTTGCCTTCAATTAAATCAAAAAGGCTTGAATTGTCTCTGGAATTTTATTTCAATGGAAGAATGACCTTATTGGAGAAGATTCAAAATTTGACTGATGGTTTGGGTAAGGGATTTCTTTTCCCTTTCTTTCGAAAAAAAAGTTTACCCTTATGCATAAGATTTTCGTGAAGCCTTTGTTGGGGCTTTTTCTTTTTGTGATAGCCAACCCGCTTTCCGCTCAGACAGGGCGCTTTCAGCAGGCGGTGGATTATAAGATGGAGGTTGCCATGGATGTCAACACCAATCAGTACCAGGGAAAGCAAAAGCTGGCTTACACCAACAATTCTCCGGATACCCTGACCCGGGTTTTTTATCACCTGTATTACAATGCTTTCCAGCCGGGAAGTATGATGGATGTCCGATCTAGAACTATTGCCGATCCGGACAGAAGGGTAGGAGACCGGATTTCCAAGCTGAAACCTGATGAAATAGGGTATCTCCATGCCAAGTCTTTGACCATGAATGGGAAGCCCGTGGAATTCAGAGAAGTGGAAACCATTCTGGAAGTGAATCTTCCAGAGCCGATTCTGCCCAATACCACCGTTACCTTTGATATGGAGTTTGAGGGTCAAGTTCCTTTGCAGATCAGAAGGTCAGGAAGAGACAGTGATGAGGGGGTACGCTACTCCATGTCCCAGTGGTATCCCAAGATGGCCAATTACGATGAGCAAGGCTGGCATGCCAATCCCTACATCGGGAGAGAGTTTTATGGGATTTGGGGAGATTTTGATGTGAAAATCACCATTGACAAAACCTATGTACTCGGTGGCACAGGCTACTTGCAAAATCCCAACGAAATCGGGCATGGATATGAGGACGAGGGAGTTACCGTTCCTGCTCCAAATGGAAATACACTGACTTGGCATTTTGTGGCACCTAAAGTCCATGACTTCATGTGGGGTGCTGATCCCAAATACAAGCACGACAAGGTGGAAATGGAAAACGGGATCACCGTTCACCATTTTTACATCCCTGGACCAAAGACCACTGAAAACTGGGAAAAACTGAAGGAATTCACCCCAAAAGCGATCAACTTCCTTTCCGAAAAATTTGGACAGTATCCCTACAAGCAATTTTCGGTAGTCCAAGGTGGAGACGGAGGTATGGAGTATGCCATGTCCACCTTGGTGACCGGAGAGCGTTCTTTGCCCAGCTTGGTAGGAGTGATGGTTCACGAACTGGCACATAGCTGGTTTCACGGGGTATTGGCTTCCAATGAGTCCTTATATCCATGGATGGATGAGGGCTTTACCTCTTATGCTACCAATCTGGCCATGGCAAATATATTCCAGGCAAGTGCCAATCCTCAGCGGGGATCTTATGCTGGCTATTACAGATTGGCCCTATCAGGATTGGAAGAACCCATGTCTACCCATTCAGACCACTACCATACCAATCAGGCCTATGGTGCCGCAGCCTATTCCAAAGGGGCAGTTTTCTTGGCTCAATTAGGCTATGTTTTGGGTGAAGAAGTCCGTGACCGGGCCATGCTTCGGTATTGGGATACCTGGAAGTTTAAGCATCCAAATGTTAATGACCTGATTCGGGTGATGGAAAAGGAAAGCGGAATCGAGCTGGATTGGTACAAGGAGTACTTTGTTTACACGACCAAAAAGATTGATTATGCGGTCAAAGAAGTAAAAGCCAACGGAAGCAACACAGAGATTACTCTTGAAAGAATTGGCTTGATGCCTATGCCTATCGATTTGGTGATTACGTACAAAGATGGTTCTCAAGAGTCAATTTACCTGCCTTTGGTGATCATGAGAGGTGAAAAAGCTCAGGAGTCTTTCACACCCACAAGAATTCATACCGAAACCTGGCCATGGACTAATCTGACCAAGTCCTTGATCCTTTCCAAGCCTTTTAGCTCGATCAAATCTGTGGAAATTGATCCTTCCAAGCGATTAGCGGATGTGCAGCAGGAAAACAACAAGAAGGAGTTTTAATTCCCCTTTGTCAACAAACAAAAACGGCGACCCAAATCAGGTCGCCGTTTTTTTTTGGATCACACTTCGACTCCGCTCAGTGTGACCTGTTTTTTGGAACAAAATTCAAAAGTTAAATTATCCGATCTAAAAGGGGACGGAAGTCATAGTTTGAAAACCTTATGAACCCCTGTCTTTCATTTCAAAGGTTTGATCCAGATATTCCGGTAGAGGACCTCATGTCCTTCCGCCTGAAGTTTGAGTCCTCCAGGGGTGTCGGTGATTCCTTTTCCTCCGTCATTTCCCCCATCGATCCCTGAATTGGGACCGCCCCAAACTTGCTGGATCACCACATTGTCATGTATTCTTACTCCGTTGAAAGTGACGGTCACTCTTGCCTTTTCGGTCAGCTTCCCATTTTCAAATCGGGCGGCTCGGAACTGGATATCGTAGGCATTCCATTTGCCGACTCCGTTGTATACTTTTTCTGAAGGTAAATGCTCGTTGATCACGGCAGCCATCCCATGGAGTCCATAGTCCCCATCCAGGATTTGGATTTCGTATCGGTTTTGAAGGTAGACTCCACTGTTTCCTCCTTCATTATTCACCAAAAACTCCACATGAGCTTCAAAATCCCTGAATTCATCCTTAGTCACAATGTCCGCTGCCCCGTATTTGCCACCTGCCCCGGAGGGGTCATTGGAGGAAATAGCCGGCTTGCCATCCACCGGATCGGTAACTTCCTCCCATTTGATGGGCATTTCTGCTGAGAATCGGGGACCTTCCCAGTATTTCCAGTTTTTGTGTAAAGATTTGGCAGTACCGTCCAAATAGACTTTCGCACCTTTTGGGGCTGGGGTGCCCAAATAGGAAGCTTTCTGTGCCGAAACATAGCCGACTACTCCAAAGAAAAGGAGCAAAAAGGAGTTGATGATTTTCAGGTTCATGGGTTTGAATGTTTTTTTTGAGTTCGGAAACGAATACTTAATGCATTCCACACGTCAATTTCTTTAAATTTATCCTAAATCAAATACCCTTTTACTCAAATGGCCCGGATTAGGTAGCATCGTCTGTCTTGGTCAAGAATAAGTTCTCACGATCTCAATGAAAATCCCATGAAATGGCAAGGCAGAAGACAAAGCTCAAATATCGATGACCGGAGAGGGCAGCCGGGTCCAAGAGGGGGAGGCGGTGGAATTAATCCTTTGCTTTTGGGGCCACTGCTAAAGATTCTTTTTTCCAAAACAGGCCTAGTCATCATTGGTTTGTTTATCGCCTTCTCCGTTTTCACTGGGACCAATCCCTTGAATCTCTTGGGCGGCCTATTGGGCGGTGGGGGAAGTCAGGGTTTTACCACAGAGACCAACTATACTCCAACTGCCGAGGAGGAAGAAATGGCTGCTTTTGCGGCTACTATTCTAGCTGATACCGAAGATGTCTGGAATCAGTTGATCGACAACTACCGTGAACCTACTTTGGTGCTGTACACAGGGGCTGTTTCCTCTGCCTGCGGAAATGCCAGTGCGGCTACAGGTCCATTTTACTGCCCTGCGGATGAAAAGCTATACATCGATCTGAGTTTCTTTCAGGAAATGGAAACCAAGCTTCGTGCGGGAGGAGATTTTGCCTATGCTTATGTCATTGCCCATGAAGTGGGACATCATATTCAGAAAATCATGGGGATCACGGATGAGGTACACAGCCTTCGGGGTAAGGTAAGCCAAAAGGAATACAACGACAATTCGGTCAGATTGGAGCTTCAGGCTGATTTTTTAGCCGGTGTATGGGCGCATCATAGCCAAAGGTCTTCCGCGATGATGGAGGCAGGAGACTTGGAAGAAGCGCTGAATGCAGCCAATGCCATAGGCGACGATCGGTTACAAAAGCAAGCTACGGGTAGAGTGGTGCCGGATTCCTTTACTCACGGTACCTCTGCCCAGCGGATGCGATGGTTCAAAAAAGGATTTGACACGGGGGATTTGAGCCTGGGAAATACGTTTCAGGCGAGGGAGTTGTAAAAAAGATCGAAGACGGGAGACGGAAGTATTGACCGATGTCGGATGACCGATGTCTGTGAAGGATAAAGTAAAATGTTTAAGGTGAGGGAATCAGGGTTGAAGATCCTACAGATGTCGTAAATCGTAATTCGTACCTCGTAAATAAACTCAGGCCTGTATTCGGAAATTTCAAAAATCGAACTTCAAAACCATCCAAAAACAGCCCCAAGACTTTTTAAGCCCAAAACCAGTGTAAGGACCCAAATCAAAAAGCCAAAAAAGGTCCATGTTTTGGAATTGGTGTGGTGTCCTAGAAAACCGGATTGACTACCTGCCCAAATCAACCATCCACTGATAATGGGCAAAAGGATGCCATTGGCAAGTTGGGCCAATGTGATCAGGTAAAATGGACGAATCCCGAGAGAAGAAACGACTATTCCCAGCAGTAAAATACTTCCCATGCCAATCCTCATCGATGTCGACTGGATTTCCTGACTTTTTCCCAATAAGCCACAAATCACCATTCCACCTGCCAGAGGAGCGGTAATCGTAGAGGTCAATCCTGCAGCCATCAACCCAAACCCCATCAAGTAAGAGGCAAATTCCCCAAAAACCCCACGCAGTCCTTGGGCAATATCAGCGGCTGTCCGGAGCTCGGATACGGGATTGGCTACACCTACAATCAGAATACTCATCGATACTCCTACGCCCAATATCACAGCCAAGCTGATATCCCAGCGCATATCAGTGATTTCTTTGGGCTTAATCCACCTGTTTTTAGCCAGACTGGCGTAGAGAAAAAGATTGTAAGGAACTACCGTAGTCCCAATTAGGGCAACTATAGTGGGAAGTTTTTCCTCATCAAAAACGGGGACAAACCCTGAGAATACCGCCGACCAATCCGGTCGGGTCATGCCTGCCGCCATCAAAAAGGCCAAGGACATCAAGATGACCAAGGCAATCAAGGCTTTTTCCAATGTTTTGTAATTCCCGGACCAAAGGAGGAAAAAAGCCAGTCCCCCGAAAAGCAAGGTGCCGGATTGGATGCTGAATGAATTGATTTCCCAAACCGGAGCTTCCCAAAACACGCCCAAACCTAGATTGGCACCAGTAAGATTCCCTCCCTCATAGGCTGCATTGCCCAAGCCAATGGCAAGAAAGACCAATACCAGAGAAAGGATTTTAAAGACTTGATTTTGGGATTGTTTTTTCAATAATTCACTCAGATCCATCCGGGTAATCAATCCCAATCGACCTGAGATTTCCTGTAGATAAAGTGTAGCTACCAAACTCAGTCCCAATGCCCATAGCAAGGTATAATCAAACTGGATGCCCGCAAGAGAACAAACCGTGACTGTTCCCGGACCGATAAATGCAGCGGTGACCAGAGGACCTGGACCGGTTTTTTTCAGGAGATCTTTGAGTTTCAAAACAGATTTTTTGGGAAAATAGAGAATTGGGAAGATTTTTTGTAGGAATTGTTATATCGCTTAAAGAAAATAGGGCATGCAGTGGATTTTCAAGATTTTAAAAGTTTTAGCCGTTCTGATATTGGCATTGGTGTTTTTTTTGGCGCTTCTTTACCGGGGAGATATTTCGGCTGAGGAAATCAATTCCAAATACTGGACACCTCAGTCTCACTTTATAGAAATCGACGGAGTTAATGTACATGTCCGGTTTTTGGGAGATGGGGAACCCATTTTTCTTCTTCACGGAAGCTTTTCCTCTTTGCATACCTGGGATGTTTGGCAGCAGGAGTTGAGCCCTTACTTCATGACCATTTCTTTGGATTTTCCCGGGCATGGGCTTACAGGTCCGGATGAGCTTAAGCGCTACACGGTGGAGGATTACAGTCACCTGGTAATGAGGTTGGCCGAGAAGCTCAATATTTCAAAGTTTCACCTAGCGGGTAATTCCATGGGAGGAGCAGTGGCTTTGAATATCGCTTCCAATCGTCCGGACAAGGTTCTTTCTCTGAATCTGATCGACGCCTCAGGTGCACCGCAAAGAGAAGTGAGAAGCTTAGACTCTATTTCCACCACCAACAGAGGGGGAGGTGCTTGGATTTTCAAACTGATCGAGAACCCGGTATTTTCCAAAATTCTACTCAAGTGCACGCCAAAGTTCCTTTTTGCCATGAATATGAAGGAAGTTTACGGGGATGAGTCCCGGGTATCTGCTCAAGTGGTGGATCGATACTATGAATTGATGCTTCGGGAGGGTAATCGCCGAGCTACCATGGATCGGATGACTCAGGGAAGAAGATCCACCATTGATTTTGATCGACTGACTATGCCGACTTTGATTCTTTGGGGCGCAAAGGACACCTGGATTCCCCTTTCTCAGGGGCAACAATTGGAAAAGGTCATTCCAGGCTCCAACCTGATCGTTTTTCCTGATGCGGGACATGTGCCAATGGAAGAAATACCGACAGAATCTGTCGCGGAATACCTGTCTTTTTTAGGGGTGGAGGTCAGAAAAAACTACCTTCATCCACCTAAACAAATGGTATATGCAGATTGAGTATTGGATTTATGTACTTCTGCTGCTTCAGATTTTGCTTTTTTTCTTTCTTATTTTCAGGAAAGGTGGAGAAAATCAGCAGCAGGCTCTTTCGGAGGAGTTCTCTAAAATTTCCAAGGAATTGACTTTTTCTCTTAAGGAAAACAGAAAAGAAGTATCAGATCGACTAATCCAGCAATTTCAGTTGGTTTTTGATTCCCAAAGAGCAGGGGCAAAGGATCAAAGTGAAGCCCTGCGTCTGTTTGGAGATACTGTTCGCCAAAGCATGAGAGACTTACAGGAAATGCAACGGGAGAAGTTTTCTGAGCTGAACAGAAGACAGGAGGAGCTGGTCAGAAACACGGAAACCCGACTGGAAAAAATTCGGGAGACGGTAGATGAAAAGCTGCAGAAAACCTTAGAAACCCGTTTGGGCCAATCCTTTGAAATGGTAAGCAATCAGCTACAGGCCGTGCAGAAAGGATTGGGTGAAATGCAGCATTTGGCCAATGGAGTAGGAGATCTGAAGCGAGTTCTGAGCAATGTGAAAAACCGAGGTGTCTTGGGTGAATATCAGCTACAGGCTATTTTGGAAAATATGCTTTCTCCCGACCAATTTCTGTCCAATGCCTCCGTCAACGGATCAAGAGAGCGAGTGGAATTTGCTGTGAAAATGCCCGGACAAGAGGAAACGGTCCTTCTTCCCATCGATTCCAAGTTTCCTCAGGAATCCTACCTGAGACTGGTGGATGCCTACGAAACAGGAGAAAAAATCAGCATCGATGCTTTTCGCCTAGAGTTGGTGAAAGCGATTAAAAAGTCAGCTGCTGATATCCAAAACAAATACATTCATCCCCCGGCAACCACAGATTTTGCCTTGCTTTTCCTTCCTATGGAGAGCCTTTACGCGGAGGTCCTTCGCGAACCTGGCCTAGCCCAGCAGATTCAGCAGGAGTATAAGGTCATCGTAACAGGTCCCACTACGCTTTCGGCTATTTTGAACTCCCTTCAGATGGGATTCAAGACTTTAGCCATCCAAAAAAGGAGCTCCGAAGTCTGGCAAATTCTTGGAGCGATCAAGAATGAGTTTGGGAAATTTGGAGATTTACTGGAGAAAACGCAGAAAAAGCTGAGTGAAGCCAATGCTGAGCTGGACAAACTGGTAGGGGTGAGGACTCGGGTGATCCAAAGGAAGTTGAAAGAAGTTCAGGAAATGCCCGATGCAGAAAGCCAAAGTCTATTGGATGAATAGGAAGGGCAATCATGGAGATGGGTTTGGAATAAATTAAAGAGAGTGGGAAATAATTGGTCGTTTCGGAAAAAAGAAATAGTCTGAATTCCGTGGTACACTGCCAAAAGAATTTAATTTTGTTTCTCAATTCACTCACGCTACCTACATGGGAATGAACATTGTAATCGCCGGGGCAGGAGACATGGGATACCACCTTGCCGAGCGATTAAGTTTCGACAACAAGGACATCACCCTCATTGATACCGACCGGAATGTTTTGGATTATGTGGCTTCCAAATTGGACGTGATGACCGTTCAAGGAGATGCGACCTCCCTGGATGTGCTCGATCAGGCCAATGTCCAAAACGCAAATATGGTCTTGGCGGTCACCACTTCTGAGAAGACTAATCTGGTTACGGCGGTTTTGGCTAAGCAGCTGGGAGCTAAGCGAGTGATGGCAAGGGTGAGAAATCACACGTACCTGAAGGAAGATAATGTGCCTTACTTCAACAATTTGGGCATAGACAATCTGATATCTCCTACCATGCTATGCTCTCAGGAGATTGCCAAAATGATTGAAAACTCCAGCTTTACCGAGGTTTTCGATTTTGGAGGAGGCAAGTTGAACATTGTAGGGATCACATTGGACCAATACAGTCCTTTGGTCAATCAACGGATCATGGATACCAAAGAAGATCCTACCTACGAGGATATCCGTATCATTGCCATTGTTAGAGACCAAAAGACGATCATTCCTCGAGGAAGTACGATTATCCGAAACAACGACCATGCATTTTTTATCTCCCACAAGAAAAACACCGAGAGCATTATCGAAGCTTTGGGTCAGAAAAAGGTACGGATCAAGAACATCATGATCATCGGAGGAGATGACATGGCGGTGACCACAGCGATCCGTCTTCAGGGAGACTACAGAATTACCTTGGTCAATAACGACAAAGAGCGCTGCAAATGGCTTGCGGAGCGGTTACCAGACACTTTGGTCATTAATGGTGACTACAAAAACATTGAATTGCTGGTGGAAGAAGGGCTAGAGCAGATGGATGCATTTTTGGCTCTGACCGAATCCTCAGAGACCAATATCATCACCAGTCTTTCAGCCAAGAATCACGGAGTGTATAAAACCATCGCCCATGTGGACACCAGGGAGTACATCCATATCTCCCACAGCATCGGGGTGGATTCTCTGATCAATAAAAAACTCGTGGCAGCCAATGAAATCACCCGATACCTTCGGAAAGGAAAAGTAGATGCAGTTTCTGGGATTTACGGAGTGGATGCAGAATTTATTCAATACAGCGTTTCCAAAAACAACAGACTCACTAAGCATCCTTTGAAAGATTTACACTTTCCTTCCACCGCGATTGTGGCCGGGGTGATTCGGGGGGAAAATGTATTTATACCGGATGGGGAGTTTATTCTTCATATGGATGATAAAGCTATTGTCCTGGCCCTTCCTGAAGCCAAGCAGACCTTGGAAAAGCTGTTTCACTAAGCGATGGTTCATCTCAAAGCCATAGGGAAAATCATGGGAGCCTTGATGTTTTTGATCGGGGTTCTGATGCTTCCTGCCGTAAGTATTTCCTGGATTTATGGAGAAAACTCAGCCCCATTGGCTATTTCCGCAGCTATTTCGGTTCTTCTTGGATTGATCTTTTTCTTTTCTTTTGCCAAGTACGATCAGCTCATCAGAAAGCGGGAGGGCTATTTGATTGTGGCCTTGAGTTGGGTGATCATGTCCCTGTTTGGGATGTTGCCTTTTTTGCTTTCAGAAGAAATCAATAGCCTCTCCGATGCTGTTTTTGAGACCGTTTCGGGTTTGACTACCACTGGGGCCTCAATTCTGAATGACATCGAAGCCATGCCCAAGGGGCTGCTTTTCTGGAGAAGTATGACCCAATGGATAGGTGGTTTGGGAATTATCGTATTGACCGTTGCCATCTTCCCCTTGCTGGGTATTGGAGGTTCTGAGCTCTTTGTGGCCGAATCTCCCGGTCCTACTTCAGACAAGGTACATCCCAGAATTTCCGAGACTGCCAAGCGATTATGGTACATTTACGTAGGATTGACTGCCCTTGCCACCTTGGCCTATTGGATAGGAGGAATGACGTTTTACGATGCGATCAATCATGGATTGACCACCTTGGCTACGGGAGGGTTTTCTACCAAAAATGCCAGCATGGCCTTCTATGACTCGGCATTTATCCAGTACTCAGCTGTTTTTTTTATGTTTTTGGCGGGGACTAACTTCACCTTGATTTATTTCGGGATGGTCGGACGCTTTTCCAGAATTGTGAAAAGTGATGAATTCAAAGCTTACACCGGGGCAGTCGTCTTGCTGACTTTGGTTGTTTTCGCCGGAATCTTGGGTACCTCAGATAATGGAATCGAATTATCCTTCCGTAAAGCATCATTCCAAGTCGTTTCCTTGATTACCACCACGGGTTTTGTGACGGATGATTATACGCAATATGGAAAAGGGATCACCTATATCTGCTTTATGATGTTGTTTTTGGGAGGTTCAGCAGGTTCTACAGCAGGAGGAATCAAGTTTATCCGACACGTCACCTTCCTCAAAAACTCCTGGCTGGAATTCAAACGCATCGTTCACCCTCGCGCCATTGTCCCTTTGATCATTAACGGTGAGCGGGTTACCGGGAGGATCATCAATAACATCATGAACTTTCTTTTGATCTACCTCAGCACTTTTGTAGGTGGTTCATTGGCAATTTCGCTCTTAGGCTATGATCTATCCACCTCCTTAGGGGCTGTGGCTACCTGCTTGGGAAATGTAGGACCGGCCATCGGTGAAGTGGGCCCTGTCGATAATTTCGCCTTTTTCTCACCGGCCGCCAAGTATGTGCTTTCTTTCCTGATGCTTTTGGGCCGCTTGGAGCTCTTCACCATTTTGATTCTGTTTACTCCGTTTTTCTGGAGAGCCAATTAATCCACTTCCTCCATTTGAGCGAGGATTTTGGCCACTTTGTCTTCCACACTTTCTGAGGAAATGTTGGTTCGGCTGAGTCGGTCCACCATGATGGGAAAGGAAAAAGGGGTAAACTGACTGGGATATTGGATACTGAATCGGGAGCGGTTCAGTTTTTTCATTGCTCGGATAAACATCTCCTGCTCCATCTGTTGATTGAGCGCTTCTTGCCGAGCCTGTCTGAGCAGAAGGTTGTCCGGGTCGTATTGTTCAAAAACCTGAAATAACAGGCTGGAATTGGCCTGAATATGCTTGAAGGAAGTGGGCTTGCCCGGGTATCCCTGAAAAACCAAACCGGCTATGCTGGCAATTTCCCGGAACTTCCTTCTGGACATTTCACTCTCATTGACGCAGTGAAGGATATCTTCTTCGATGTTTTTCAGAGTAAAAATATCCTCCTCGATCAGCTCTTCTATGGAAATCGGGGTGTCGGACAAGATCTCAAATCCGTAGTCATTCATAGCCATGTTCAAAGACACCGGATAGCTTAGGGAAATCCGATAGGCAATCAGCGCACTCATCAACTCATGCATCATCCTTCCCTCGAAAGGATAGAAAAACAGGTGATAACCATCCCTGGACTGAAGCGATTCTATCAGAAAAGTCTCTCCATCCGGCACGATGGACAGCTTACTTTGCAAATCCAGAATAGGCAGCACCCTTTTTACTTCCTCTGAACGGATGATTCCCTGATTGTATTCCTTGAAAATCTCCCTAATCTTGTCAGAAAGCATGGAGGAAAGAGACATTCGTGCTCCCATCCAGCTCACCACATTTGAAGTCTTCTTTTCCGACACTTTTACAAAAACATCCATTCCCTTCACCTGCAGGAGTTCCAAGCTTCTACCGGCAAAAAAGAACCGATCTCCGATTTTCAATTTGGATATAAAATATTCCTCCACCGAACCCAGGTAAGTCCCATTCTTAAACTTTACCCTGAGGTTCACATCGGATACGATGGTTCCCATGCTGAGCCGATGCTTCATGGCGATTTTCTTACTCTTGACCCGATACAGCCCGTCTTCGTCCCGTACTACTTTGAGAAAATCCTCGTAATTGCCCAAGGATGCACCTCCTTTGATGATAAAATCCAAGATCCATAGCTCCTCTTCTTCATTCAGTTTGGAAAATGAACGGGTCCTTTTGACCAAAGGGAAAATAAACTCAGGATCAAACCCTTCTCCCACTGCCAAAGTGACCAAAAACTGAATCAAAACATCGTAAGGAAGCTCAGGTGTGTATTGGGATTCCATTTCTTCCATTTCTATGGCATTTCGAAGAGCTGCTGCCTCGACCAACTCCAAGGCATTCGTGGGGACAAAAAATATTTCCGAGGGAAGTCCAGGCTGATGACCTGCCCGGCCAGCCCGCTGTACAAAGCGACTTACCCCTTTTGGACTTCCTACTTGGATGACTCGATCCACTGGCCTAAAATCCACTCCCAAATCCAAGCTTGAGGTACACACGACCAATTTCAGGATTCCTTCGTGCAGCGCATTTTCTACCCAAGCTCGTACAGACATATCCAATGAACCATGATGCATGGCAATCCAGCCTGCCCAATCGGGACGGGTTTCCAGGATTTTCTGATACCAAATCTCAGTTTGTGAGCGAGTATTGGTGAATAACAGGACTGATTTTCCACTTTCAATGATGGAAATTACCTGATCGAGCATACGAATTCCCAAATGCCCAGCCCAAGGGTACTTTTCGATTTCCTCAGGAAATACTGAGCGTATGATGATCTCTTTTTCCACCTTGGCCTTCACAATATGGATGGGAAGATTATTTCCCAAGAGCGTTTGTGCTGCTTGGCTAAGGTTGCCGATGGTGGCAGATACCGCCCATCTTCTGAATTGACCGGGACAAATAGCCTGAAGGTATTCCAAAGCCAGCTGAACCTGCACTCCTCGTTTGTTTCCTACCAGTTCATGCCATTCATCGACCACCACTGCTTTCAAGGACTGAAAAAGATTCCTGTGATCTTTTTGGGAAATAAGGATATGCAAGGTCTCCGGGGTGGTGATCAGGCATTGGGGAGGCCGGCGCTTCAGTGCTGCACGGGTCTTGGCATCGGTGTCTCCATTGCGGACGACTACTTGCCAAGGAAGCCCGATTGTCTCACAGACTTCCTGCATGGCTTTTTGGAGGTCTTGTGCCAAAGCTCTCAGAGGAGTCACCCAAATCAGCTGAATTCCATCATTTTTAGGGGTTTTCCAGCTATCCGGATGGTTTTGGATGTACTCCAAGATAGCCGGAAACCAAAGCGCAAAAGTCTTTCCCGATCCGGTGGGTGCATTAAGAAGTCCCGACTTTCCTGCCAAAAAATCCCTCCAGGTCTCCAATTGAAATGGAAAAGGGGTCCAGCCTTTTTGCCGGAAAAACTCAAGGCCGATTTCCAGATTCTTATCCTCCATAGACTTTGAGCAGGGATTTGAGATCTTCGAGCGTATTGGCTTCCTCCATGGGTTTGTCTTTTCTCCAGCGTGAAATTCGGGGAAATCTCAACGCAATCCCACTTTTGTGACGGGGACTGTCCTGAATTCCTTCGAAGGCAATCTCAAAAACCAACTCGGGCTTCACGGTTCTCACCGGACCAAAGCGCTCCTTGGTGTTTTTCTTAACAAAGGCATCCACCTCTCGCATTTCCGCATCGGTCAGCCCGGAATAGGCTTTGGCGAAAGGAACCAAACGGTCTCCTTCCCACACTCCAAAGGTGTAATCCGAATACAGGTCAGCCCTTCGGCCATGACCTTTTTGAGCGTAGATCATTACCCCGTCAATGGTCAGGGGTTCGATTTTCCATTTCCACCAGCTTCCTCTTTTTCTTCCCGATTCGTAGGGAGAATCCAGTTTTTTCATCATCAGGCCTTCAGCAAAGTGTTCTCTTGATGCTTGTCTAAGATCGGCAAGATCCTTCCAAGACTCAGGAGACAAAGCTTTCGAAAGTTCAAATCTTGGATGGGGATGGGAGTGATAAAGTTCCTGAATGATTTTTTTCCGCTCAGCCAAAGGCCAGTCTCTAACATCCTTTCCCTTCCATTCCAGCAAGTCATAGACGAGAAGACTTACAGGAGCTTCTGTCAGCTGCTTTTTGCTAAGATTCTTTCTTCCAATTCGGGTTTGAAGAATTGCAAAGGGTAGGGGTTTGCCTTCACTAAAGGCGAGAATTTCACCGTCTAGGACTGTTCCATCCGGGAGATTTTCGGCCAAGTCCAGTAGCTCGGGAAACTTCTCGTTGACCAGTTCTTCCCCACGACTCCAAATAAAAGTCTCTCCTTTTCTCCGGATCAGTTGCCCCCGAATTCCATCCCATTTCCATTCGGCCAGCCACTCAGCCCTATCTCCCAACTCTTCAGGCACGCCTTCCAAGGGATGGGCCAAAAAGAAAGGGTAGGGCTTGGATATGTCCTGTTCAATTTCCCCCTGATCAAAGAGCTCTTCAAAACTGAGCTTCAAGGGATCCCAATTGCCCATCAAAGCATGTGCTATTTGGGATTTGTCTCTATTCAAAAACTTTGACAAGGCCTGAATCATCAGATTTTGGCTGACACCAATCCGGAAACCTCCAGTAATCAGCTTATTGAACACAAAGCGCTCGGTACGATCCAATTGATCCCAAGCCTGAAGGATAAACTCTTTTTTGTTTTCCTCTTCTTGTTTTTCCAGAGCAATCAGTTGATCAATCCACTCTGAAAGGGGTAGGGAGTTGGCCTTGGAAGGCTGTGGAAGCAGCAAAGCTATGGTTTCGGCCAAGTCACCCACGGTATGATAGCTTTCTTCAAAAAGCCATTCCGGGATACTGGATGTCTCCATGCACCAATCCCGAAGCTGTCGTGTGCTGACTTGTCTTTTGGGCCTGCGGTGGGAAAAAACTGCAATTGCCCAAACTTTATCAGAATCAGAAGCCTCTTCGAAAAATTGAAGCAAAGCACCAAGTTTATCTCCAGTCTTATTGGATTGGTCCAGTCGGGAAATAAGTTCCGCAAAATGCTTCATAGGGTGGAGAAAAAAGGTGAGCTCAGGAAAGTGAGCGAGATCACCGAAAATGTGGTTTTAATTGATAATTTTAGCTAATTAATGAACAGCTTCCCAGAAGTGTTCGTTAGAAATGAAAAACTAGGAATTTATGAAAAAGTTAATCCTTGGATTGGTTGTGATGGCTGGTTTGTGGTCTTGCAGCGAGCAAGAACCGGATCTTTATACAGGACGTCAATTGGAATTTCAACTTTTTAAGTCCAGTGATTACGATTTTGATGGGAATTTGGTCGTCAAAGAGCTCGCTGACGGAAATTTGGAATTGTCTCTGAGAATGGATGGATCAAAATCGAATACAGACTATTCTTTTCCTGCACATCTCCATTTTGGAAGTTATGATCAGGCGGATTCTCCGATTGCGTTTATTTTGAGCCCTGTATCAGCAAGAAATTTAAGCTCGGTGACTCAATTGGGGCAATTGTCTGATGGATCCAGGCTTACCTTTGAAGAAATGTCCCAATTTGACGGGCATGTGAAAATCCATCTGGCCAATGAGGGACCGGATTACGAGGTGATTTTGGTGGCAGGAAATATAGGAATCAATCCTTCGGCTGGTTTTGATGCTCAGAAAGTAGCTATTTGCGGAAAAGAATTCTAACTCGAAAAAAACATTAGATATAAAAAAAGCAGCCCTAGAGCTGCTTTTTTTATTGGCAAAATTGGAAATCAATTAATCACCACTGGGAATGTAATATCCAAATCAGACTCTCCGCCTGCCTGAACAAAGTTGGCAAAGTTAGGGTCATCTGCTCCAGGGGAGTTTTTATCCAAATCGTGTCTCAGGACTACTCTCATTTGAGTGTTATTGGTGCCGGGAGAGGAAGAAACAGTGAGCATATTTCTCAGGCCTAAGGCGATTCCATCAGGGTCAGCATAGGAAATTGAAAGAATATTGCTGTCAAATCCGCTTCCCAAGAAATAGAATTGATGCTCATCGGCTTCCTCTTCGATTTCTTCCGTGATGTCTTCATCTTCAATGGAATTATATACCTCGATGGTCATCAAATAAGTCTTTCCTCTGGTCAGAGTTACCGTTTCGATAGTAGGAGAGCCACCCACTTCGATCCCTTGAGGGTCACTTGCCGTGAAAGAAAAGGGACTTCCTACCGGATTGTTGGATTCGTCCATTTCTTGGAAAGTTAAAGTTACATCGGTGATCACTTCTCCGTCGTTTTCCTCTACCGGATCCTCGCTTTCGCAAGATGCAAAGGCAAAGCCCAAGGCTGCAAATAGGTACAACGGTAGTTTGGTGTAGTTTTTCATAGGATTTTTTGGTTTTAGAATTGATAGTTGAGTTTGATTAATAAATTTCTTCCCATATCCGCGGTGAAGTAGCGGAAGCGATTCATGTATTCTTTGAATTCGGTATTGAATAAGTTGGTGACCTGTAGGCCTACATTAAGGGAATTGTCCCCTAATTGGATTTTTCTCTGATAGCCAAGATTAAAAAGAGCATAGGCAGGAGGTGCAGGAGCCAAGTCAAAATCCGGTTCCCGAGTCTGTTCTGCTACCAGCAGATTGCTAAGGGTGATTCTGTTGGCGTTTGGCTGTGCTTTATTTCCAAACTGATAAGACAGACCCCAATCCATCCTGTCTGAAGGAATAAAAGGGAAATAGTTGTTTTCTTCAATATTTCTGGCCCGGATGATCGAACCTTTCAAATATCCACTGAATTGGTCTGTGAAAGAGTAACTTCCGGAAAGGTCTACTCCATAAAAGAAGGCGTCGGCCTGCAGGTACTCGTAGACATTAAAGGTCCCCCTCAGGCTGACAAAAGTCTCCCCTGTAGGATTCAGGTAAATGTAATTATTGATTCGATTGGCATAGGCAGTTAATTCAATCAGTGCTTTTTTGCTTTCGTATTCCAGCCCATTGACCCATTTGAGGGAGTTTTCGGACACCATGTTTGGATCTCCTATTTCCACTGCAGCCGCTCCGTGATGCAAGCCCTGACTGAATAGCTCATTGATATTCGGAGGCCTCCAGGCAGTTCCCAAATTGGAAGTGAAGGAGAAATAGGGGCTCAGTTGATATCTTCCTCCAAAGAATGCTGAGAAGTTTTGGTAGTCCAAATCGGCTTCCTGAAGTTCATTTCCCACAAATCGGGCTGCACTTACTGTTCTGAAATCATAGCGAAGGCCTCCCTCAAGCTCCAAGGGACCTTTCAGGTACTTCTCCATCGCATAGATTCCCGCATTGACCATGTCGTAGTTGGGGATCAAAGGAGTGACCCCGGTCCCCGGAACATTGGAATTGGCCTGCTGAATCACATTTACTCCAATTGATCCGCTCCAGGTATTTTTTCGCGTATGGTCTACAAAAAGGTCTAGGGTGTTGGTAAATAGCTCCAAATCCAAGCTGGGACGGCTATTCAATTCTCCTCTTCTTCGGTCAAATTCCTGTCTCTGATTCAATTGGAAGCCGTATTGGAAATTGATCTTCCATTCCGGAGATAAGTGGTAATGGGTTTTGACCTTGGCCAAATGATGGGACACCACTTGTTTGGGGTTATTGATTTCGTAAGTGAAATCCGGTTTGATAAAGGGTTCTCCGTTGTTTATAATTTCCTGCAGGTCAGAAAGGTTACCTGTGTGTGAGTCCCGTAAAATCCCTATTTCCGTATTGAAAAAGCTGTAATAAAGTTCTGCCCCCAGTTTTTGAGAACTGTAGCCTACAGAACCTGAGAAATTGTACTCGGCCATTCCGGTATTGGCCTGATAGTAGTTGGGCGTGCGTACATTTCCAGCTCGCTTGGCAGAACCCTGCACCCGGTAGCCTAGTCCTTTTATTTTTTCAGATCCACCGGTATAGGCAGCCGAAATGTTACCCATTCGGGAGTTGGTACCTCCAAGGAGATGGATGTCAGTCTGATTTTGCTTAGAAGTAGGTAAGGATGGAGGATTGACCAAAATAACTCCTCCCATTGCTTCCGGACCGAAACGTACCGTCTCAGCACCTTTGATTACTGTAATTTCATCGGCAAGGAAAGGGTCGATTTCAGGGGCATGTTCGGCACCCCACTGTTGCCCTTCAAGTCGGATTCCGTTGTTCAGAATCATGATTCTATTGCTGTGCAGACCATGAATTACAGGTTTTGAAATCGTGCTTCCTGTTGAAAAGGTGGTGACACCAGCCACTCTTTTCAGACTTTCCCCCAAGCTTTCGCCTCTGGATTCGAGAAGGGTTTCACCATAAAGAGAAGTGACAGCAGTGGTAGTTTGTACACTTTCCCTATGCCCGTGCACGTCGACTCCTTCAAGCCCTATTGACTCTTCCATCATTCGGAATGTCTGATTAATGGAGCTGCCAGTAAGTTCCAATGTGGTACGAATTTCCTTATGGCCAATGTATTGCACAGTGATGGTATAAGTGCCTGGACAAAGATCCCTGATGATAAAGTTACCGTTGGCGTCAGAGGCAGCTCCGGTTCTGGTTTCCATCACCATCACATAAGCAGCCTCTATCGGGTTGTCATTTTCCTGATGGAGAATCTTCCCTCTTAAGCTCAAATTGCACTTTTGTGCCAAAGAAGAGCCCGCACCCAAAAGAAAGAGGTGAAGTAATATCAGAACTGTGACTTTTTGTAACACGGTTGCAAAAGTAGCTTTTGACTTCACATTAAACCAATCTTTTTGAAACAAAGTTGCATAGATTTTTAAATGGTCTATTAGCCGGATGTATTGAAATCGGGTGCTTTGGCAAAAAAAAATCCGGCTTAGTTAAACCGGATTAAGAATGTATTGATGGAGATTAACCCAACCAAGCTGCCCAAGGAATACGGCTAAGAATCAAGACCAAGCCTACTGCGTAGAGCATGTAGATGCTTCTGAATTTGGCTCGGGATTCCTGCAATTTCTTGGCGCGGATGTAGCCTATGGAAATCAGTACAATCGCCACAATATTGATCAAAGGGTGCTCCAAAGCAGTCAATCTTGCTGCTGAATCCGACATAGCTCCTCCTCCGGTAAGCAGGGAAAAACCCAAAGGACTGACGAAATAAAGAATCAATCCGATCAAAAGTTGGGTATGGGAAAGGATAAAGGCAATCATAGCGATTTTCCGGTCCTTTTCTGTAAAGGCTTTGCCAGAGAGTGATCCGATTAAGGCGTAAATGATTACCAAAACCAAAGCCGCTAAAGCCAAGTAAGCCAATCCTGAATGGGCGTGTTGAAGTCCTGTGTACATAGTTGTTTGTTTACCGATGTGAAATTAGCACAAATGAAAGTAGGATAGGTCCTGTATTGTTTGAAAACTTTACTCGATGTATAAAACCAGCCCTTTTAAATACTCTGTTTCAGGGTGAAAAATATTCACCGGATGATCCGCAGGCTGGGAGAGGTGGTGAAGGATTTTTACCTTCCGCTTACTTTCCATCGCAGCTGCGGCTATGGTATGAGCAAAGAGATTTTTGTCCACTACCTGACTGCAGGAGAAGGTAAATAGGATTCCACCGGACTTGATTTTCTTTATTGCTTCCAGATTGAGCCGCTTGTATCCCTGCACGGCATTGTGACGGGCTTTGATGTTTTTGGCAAAAGCGGGAGGGTCCAGAATGATCAAATCAAAGTCGTCGCCGATTTCCCGGATGTATTTGACCACATCTGCCACAATAGACTGGTGAGCGCCCTCAAAGCCCGGATTGAGCCTTACATTTTCTTCGGTCAATTCGATGGCTTTGGGGGAAATGTCCACCGAATGTACTTCTCTGGCACCTTCCTGAAGGGCCAACACCGAAAAGCCTCCGGAGTAGCAAAAAGTATTCAGCACCTTTTTTCCTTTGGCATAGGTGGAAACCAGTTTGCGGTTTTCCCGCTGATCGATAAAAAAGCCTGTTTTCTGCCCTTTTTCCCAATCGATCCTGTAATTGGCTCCGTATTCCTGGACTAATTCCGTCTCGGCTTTTCCCCACACCCAAACATTGGAAGCAATACCTGAATCCCGTGGTAGTGTCTCGGAACTCTTGTCATAAATGCCCTTCAATTCACTGCCATAAACAGACTTAAGCGCTTCTGCGATATCCTCCAAATGTCGGTGAATCCCCACATGATGGGCCTGAATCACGGCAGTTCCTTTATAAAAATCAATGATCAAACCCGGAACAAGATCTCCTTCACCATGAACTAAACGATAGACGTTAGTTTGCTGATTATCAGTTAATCCAATTCTTTTTCTTAAATCAAAAGCAGAAGCAATTTTTTCTTTCCAAAAGGCTTGATCAATCTCTCTTTCCTCAAAGGAAATGATTCGAACCCGGATCGAACCATTGGAAAAATGACCGGTTCCTAGGAATTCATTTCTGTGGGAAAAGACTGAAACCAAATCTCCGTTTTCAAGGCCCGGTTCTGCTTTGGCCACGGCTCCGGAGAAGACCCAATGGTGTCTGCGAAGTAGGGAAACTTCTTTGCCTTTATGAAGGACGATTTTAGGGTAATTCATAAGTCTGTTTGATTTTGTCCGGAAAGGAATAACTCCCGAATATCATGGAAAGAATACTTGCACCCAATCCGAAAAGATGGGTTTCCTCTACCCATTCGTAGTTTTCTGCAGCCAAATAGGCAATCATCCCAAATACCATAGACATCAGGGCTCCCATTTTGGAGGCCTTTTTCCAATAAAGTCCTGCAGTAAGGGGAACAAAAAGGGATACGAGCATCAAAATGGATGCTCCCGCAACCAATTCGTAAATATTGGACTTCCAGGATGCCATCAGGATGGCAATAATGGCTACCAAGATCACATTCACCCTCAATATCCAAAGGAAATGCCGATCTTCTAGCTTTTCACCAAAGTAGGGTCGGATGATGTTTTCAGAAATGATCGCGGAGGGAGCCAAAAGCCCGGAACTCGTCGTGCTCATGATAGCAGAAATCAAGGCTCCAAAGAACACAATTTGAATTCCGATGCCTCCATGCTGCAAAATCATGGAAGGAAGGAGCATCTGCTTGTTTTCCAGATAAAGCTCAGGATAGAGCACTTTGGCACCCAAGGCAATGAAAAGCGGAAGAAGCCCGAAGGTCAGGTAGAAAATACCTGCCAAATAGGTGGACCTGACAGCTACCTTTTGGGATTTGGAAGCCATGACTCGCTGGTAGATATCCTGAGAAGGAATACTGCCCAAACCCAAGATTGCCCAGGCCCCGAAGTATTTGGTCCAACCCGACCAGGTGTTTTCAGGAAAAAACTGAAAGCTTTCCGGAGGTGCTTGCGAAATAATTTCCTGTATTCCTCCTGCCTCTTGGGCAACCGTAACTGCTACCCATACCAAACCTACCACAATCATGGTCGTCTGGATAAAGTCGGTAATCGAAATCGCCCACATTCCTCCGAGGAATGTGTAAAATACCACGATTCCTCCTGAGATGAGAATGCCTTGGAAAAGCGACAAATCAGTAACGGCCCCCAAAACCAAACTCAGGGCCACTAATTGCGCAGCTACATAGCCGAAATAGGCCGGAATCATGAAAATAGAGGCAAAAAATTCGATTCTCCTTCCGAACATCTTTTTGAAGACATCCCCAATGGTCAGCACATTCATCCCGTACATGGGACGGAGGTAAAACATCCCGAAGAGAATCAAACAAAGCGCTCCGCCAAAGGGATCTTCAATCACTCCCAGGAGTCCTTCTTCCAAATAAACCGAAGAGGCCCCGAAGATCGTCTCCGAACCAAACCAAGTGGCGAAAAGAGCTGAAGCAGAGAGAAATAGAGGCAAGGATCGTCCAGCCAGGACAAAATCACCGGAGTTTTTCACCAGTTTGGATGACCACACGCCAATGCCGACAGTCACCCCCAAATAGATCAGAATTGCGGTGAGTAGCAATTCAGTAGGACTTAGCTTTTTCCATACATTTTCTCTCGCAGAGCTTTGATCTCTTCGCTTGCCAAGTAATCGTCGTAAGGCATTCTGCGATCAATGGTGCCGTTTGGAGTGAATTCCACGATCCGGTTACAGGATGATTGCACAAACGTGTGGTCATAGGAGCTCATCAAAACCGTTCCCTGGAATTCGATGATGGCATTGTTGAATGCCGTGATGGATTCCAAATCCAAATGGTTGGTAGGTTCATCCATAACCAAGAGGTTGGGATTTTGGAGCATCATTCGGGAGATCATGCAGCGGACCTTTTCCCCTCCGGATAGGACCGAACATTTCTTTAAGGTCTCCTCACCTGTGAACAGCATTCTGCCCAAGAAAGTCCGGACGTAGGCCTCTTCCTGATTGCTGGAATATTGTCGAAGCCAGTCGATGAGGTTTAGCTCGGATTGAAAATACTTGGAATTGTCATTAGGAAGGTAGGCTTTGTTGATGGTAACACCCCATTTCAAGCTGCCTTTGGTGGGCTTGTTTTCCTCCATAATGACTTCGAAAAATTTATTTACCGCCTGTTTGGTCTTGGAGATAAAGGCAATTTTATCGCCTTTGTCCACCATGAGATTCACATCGGTAAAGTAAGTGACTCCATCTTCTTTCAGCTCGAGATTTTCGGTCATAAAAATCTGGTCTCCGGCTTCTCGTTCCTGCTTGAATTGGATGCCCGGATACTTTCTGCTGGAAGGTTCGATGTCATCTACATTGAGTTTCTCGAGCATCTTTTTACGGGCAGTTGCCTGACGTGACTTGGCCACGTTGGCAGAGAATCGGGCGATAAATTCCTGAAGTTCTTTTCGCTTCTCCTCAGCCTTCTTGTTTTGGTCCGAGCGCTGCTTGAGAGCAAGTTGGGAAGACTCATACCAGAAGGTGTAATTACCGGAGTAGATTTTGATCTTGCCAAAGTCAATATCCACGATATGCGTAGAGACTGTATCAAGGAAGTGACGGTCGTGAGACACAACAATGACCAGATTTTTGAAATCGATCAGGAAGTCCTCCAGCCACACGATGGTTTCGGCATCCAGGTCGTTGGTCGGTTCGTCAAGGATAAGGATGTCCGGGTTGCCAAAAAGAGCCTGAGCTAAGAGCACACGTACTTTTTGATTACCCGCCAGATTTTTCATGGGGGTGTAGTGAATATCCTCAGAAATCCCCAAGCCGGATAGGAGTGCAGCTGCATCAGATTCTGCATTCCAGCCGTCCATTTCGGCAAATTCTGCTTCCAGTTCAGAAGCTCGGATTCCATCCGCCTCAGAGAAGTCCTCTTTGAGGTAAATGGCATCTTTTTCCTCCATGATGGCATAGAGTTTTTTATGTCCCATCAGCACGGTTTTTAGCACTTCCACCTCATCAAACTCGAAGTGATTTTGCTTCAAAACAGCCATTCTCTGACCTGGAGTAATATTGATGGCTCCCGAAGTGGAGTCGATTTCTCCGGAAAGGATTTTTAGAAAAGTGGATTTTCCGGCACCATTGGCACCAATTACCCCATAGCAGTTGCCGGGGGTAAATTTGAGGTTGACGTCTTCAAAAAGTGTTCTTTTACCAAACTTAAGGGAAAGATTATCTACTGAAATCATGGGTGTGTATTTGCCTTTAGAAGGCGCAAAGATAGGGAATTAAAATTTTTTACGACTTAAGCAAAATAAACCTCTGCTCACCCATTTCACATTTTCCGGGTTTTAAAAAAAAATATGTATCTCCGCTTGTTTGCACGTTACCGATTATCTATTGGTTTTGAGGATCCAAATAGGAGGATTCCCCCTTATATAGAGGCTAGGAGTCTTTCCCGACGAATGACGGATGGATTTTCCGTCATAGAAATTTGGCTATTCTTAACCTACGGCAATGTTCCGGATTCACATAAAAAAAAATTATTTAAATTGATTTCTTTAAAAATTTTTTAGTATTTAGTAGTTCAACGAAGAAAATCTATTTATGATTGAAAATGAAAACAACCTAATCAGGGGAAGCAAGAGCCTAAGGATAGTAGGGTTATCTTTACTTTTTTTTACGTTTATTTTTCCGCCTAACTTATTTGGGAAAGCAACTCCAACTGTAACAATTACAGGTCCGGAGATTGTATGCCCTAATAACTTTCATCCTAACGGGTCGATTGGACACACCTATATAGCTAATGCAAAGCTTTGGGGACAAAATATCAATTGTTCAAATTGGGAATGGATAATTAGTGAAAATGGGTTTCCAGTAGCTTCGGGTTTGGGAAATACTATTTCGAATTATTCATTCCCAAATGTTGCATCCTACCGAATTCAGTTTTCCACGACCTGCAGCCCTATCCCCATAGAAAAGAATTTATATGTGACTTCAAGAGTCAAAATGCCCAATCCAATCCAGCATGTCACAGCTCCAATTATTTGTAACCCTGGACAAGCCTATACTTTTGCAACAACCCCTCCATTAGATTTAGGTGATTCAACTTGCTATTATCATTATTTATATGAATGGACTGCTCCAACAGGTTGGAGTATTGAAAGTGGTGGAAATATTGAAATGGAGGGAGCTTCTGTAAGTATAGTTGCTCCTGCCAGTACTCCGCACGGAACATATACTATTTCTGTGAAGTCGACTATTCCAAGAAGTGGTCAGCCGAACAATCCATTTAAAAGTGCTCCCGTCAATTATTCCGTACGGGTAGGTCCATTTAATCAGTCTGAAATGTACGTGACAGGTTCCCAGGCAGTTTGCAATGGCAATACTTATCTTTACACAGCAGTTGTGCCGGGGGGCCATAAAAATGGGTACATATACAATTGGTATTTTCCTTCTGGTTGGACCGTGCAGCAGCAACTTACGAACACAATTACATAATATGTACCCACCTATAACAGCTCCTATGGTCCAGTAAGATTTTCTGTAAATACAGGCTGTGGTCCACCTACTGGATATTCAGGAATTACTACATATCCGTGTAATTATTCTGGGTATGGAAACTTTATAGTTTACCCTAATCCGGTAGAAGGGGAATTCAACGTTGAATATATCTTGTCAGAAAACTTTGGTGAAGGCCATAATAGTGAATCCCGAACAGAAACCAATATAAATAATCCTCAAGAAAAGGAGTTTAAGATTGAATTGTACGATAAAGATCAAAAGTTGGTCAAAACAGGTAATTCGAAGCACGGAAAAGTTACCGTTGAAACTTTTGGTCTAAATCCCGGCACCTATTTTCTCCATATCCACTTTGGAAAAGAGGTCTATACAGATCAGATCATTGTGAAATAGTATTAATGTTTTATTGCCACTAAACAATTAAAAAAATGTCATTTCCGAAAAAACATATTCTTCTCGCTTTATTTGGGCTTTCGATGTTTGAAAATAAACTGTTTGCTCAATCTGAAACGGAAACTAAGGCAGAAATTTTCACGGCTAAGAATTTGATATTTGCAGAATTCTTTGGGAATTCTGGTGGCTATGCACTCAATTTTGGGAGGATTTTTTTCCAGAAAGAGAAATGGAAGATTTCAGCAAGTGCTGGCTTCTCTGTATTGTATAAAAGTGAAGATGAACCGCTCCACCCTGGATATTTAGTGCCTGCCTTCATACCAGAGATCTCGGCATTTTATGGAAAGTCAAAACATCATTTAGAATTGGGAGTCGGTTTCAATGCTGCCTATCAAAAAAGCTATTCTTTTGATGAAGATTTTCCAAACAATACAAAAGAACAAACTTACTGGAGTAAATCTATTGTGCCCAGAATTGGATATCGATATCAGAAGCCCGAAGGAGGGTTCTTTTTTAGGGTAGGTTATACTCCTTCGATTAGTTTTGAAAGTCTTGATAAAGCGGCTAAAAAGGCCACCTTTATCCCATTTGGTGCTGGAATCAGTTTGGGGGTAAGTTTTTAATCTTAGCTTTGAAGTAACATAATTAATTAGTTTAAGGCAGCCATTCTCAAGAAGATCAAACTTTTTTAGCCAAAATTTTCGCCACTTTACTATCTTGAATTTCCTTTAGAGGCCCTTTAAGATATGCAGGTAAAGTTTTTGAGGTTGGTTTTGATCTTTGTGTTGTTCTGCTTTGGTTTTTCAGCATTTGGCCAACTTTCCACCGTAGGCAAGGAGTTTTGGGTAGGCTTTATGGATAACAACCGGGTGCTAGGTGGCGGTCCAAATAATCCCGGAGCTCCAGATTTTGCTGTATTGATCATCACTGCAAATGAGGATGCGACAGGATTTATAGAATATTTGAATGTATCCGTTCCCTTTTCCATCAATTCCGGCCAGCAGTTTTCGATAAGGGTTCCTTCAGAAGATTTAGACCTTTTGCACCGATCCTCAGGAGTGATTGAACGAAAGGGGATCTATATTTCTTCCACAGGAAAAGTAGCTGTGCATGCCTACAATGAGCGCTTTCGAAGTGCGGATGGTACTGTGGTCCTGCCTGTCGGGGCTTTGGGAAAAGATTATTACATCACCTCCCATTACGAGACCATGACTACCCCGGTCAATTACAATGCAAACCTCAATGACGAAAGTACCTTGCTCGTGGTAGCTACGGAAGACAATACTACGGTTGAAATAACCACTTCCGTGGGCACTTTGAGTGGAAACCCGGCCCGAACACCCTTTACAATCAATCTCAATCGGGGGCAGAGCTATCAGCTCAAAGCTAAAGCTGATTTGACCGGCTCGAGAGTTCGAGTGGTGGGAGACAATGCGGATGAATGTAAGAAAATCGCTGTTTTCGGTGGGAATAAATGGACCTCAGTTGGGAATTGTGGAGAGGCAAATGATCACCTTTTTCAGCAAGCTTATCCGGTCAATACCTGGGGTACTTCTTTTGCGCATGTGGCTTTGAATGGTCGGACTTCCGGGGAATTGGTCAAGGTTTTGGCCTCGGAGGATAATACGGAAGTATTCGTTAACGGAGCCTCCCGTGGAAGTATCAATCGGGGAGAATTTCTTTCTCTTGAGTTTGGCATCAATGAGTCAGGGAAAATCGATACATCCAAACCCGCCTCAGTTACTGTTTTTTCCAAAAGTATGGCCTGCAATCAGCCCAATGCCCCCGGCCAGCTTTCCGGGGATCCATTCATGATCACCTATAGCCCTGCCGAGCAGTTTCTTACACAATTGACTTTCAACTCACTTAATCTTCCATCCATTACAAGTCATTATGTCAATATTGTAGTCAAGACCGGCGAGCAAAACAGAACACTTTTGGATGGGCAAAATATTGGTGGGCGTTTTTTCCCGCTTCCCGGTGATCCTGATTTACAATACGCCCGAGTCAACATCACTCAAGGAGTGCACCGATTGAATAATCCCTCAGGATTTAATGCCTTTGTTTATGGATTTGGGGAATTGGAATCTTATGGGTATGCCGCAGGTGCTGCATTGGACAATCTCAATTTTCAGACAGAGACGGAGTATGGATTTGATGTCGTGGGAGAAAAAGTGGCTTGCCTCAACGTGGAGGGAGTTTGGGATATCAATCCTGACAATCCTGATTTCAGCTATTTTGTCTGGGATTTTGGAGACGGATCAGATCCGGAGGTGGGTAAGCAGGTGCCACATACTTTTTCCCAGCCGGGAGTTTACGAAGTGACGGTTACCGCTGCTTTGAGCCCTAATTCCTGTGACGAGCAGGAAGAGGTGGTGTTTGAAGTGGAGGTTTTTGAAACCAAGGCTGAAATTTTGGGTGAGCAATCGGTCTGTCCTGAGGTGGAAGAGGTGATGTACCGTATCCAGGGAAAAGAGAATGTAGCCCGGGGTATTTTTGAAATAGAGGGAGGAGAAATTCTGCAGGATTATGGGGATTCAGTTTTGGTCAAATGGGGGAGTGCCAATGATGCTGCACGAATTCGGTTGATTCCCTTCTCTCCCAATGGTTGTCCCGGTGAATCGATTGAATGGCCGGTAGTCATCAATCAGCGAATTGAAGTGACAGAGGCCGAAGGGGCTGAGGAGATTTGCTTTGACCCAAGTATTCCTTATTTCTACGAGGCTCCAAACTCAAGTAGTTCCAGAGGCTATGAATGGACAGTCACAGGAGGTCAAGTCGTCTCTGGACAAGGTACTTCTCGTGTGGAAGTGATTTGGGATCAACCGGGGATCGAGGGCGAAATCGAGTACGTAGCTTTCAGCTTGATCGATAATTCCTGTGAGGGAAAAGCTCCTGTTCATCGGGTGAGTATAGCTCCTGAGTTTACCACAAGGATTCAAAATGTACAGAATGTAGGTTGTAATGGTGATAGCTCCGGTTCTATCCGTCTGGAAATATCAGGCGGGACGGGAAGCTATACCTATTCATGGTCACATGATTCTGGCCTGAATTCTCCCAATGCCAATCAGCTTTTGGCCGGAGTTTATACTGTTGAGATTAGAGATGAGAGGGGTTGCCTCAGAACGGTGGAGGGTATTGAAATAGTAGAACCCGAAGCCCTGAGCTTAGTATCTGTTTCCCCTGTAGCGACTTCCTGCTTTGGAAAAGCGGATGGTGAGCTGGAATTGGAGATAGCAGGAGGTGTGGCTCCATATACAGTAGATTTTAATGGACAAAATGTGTTTTCCGGTCGGTTAAAATTGGATCAGTTGCCCCAAGGAACATATCAGTGGGAAGTGATCGATGCCAATGGATGCAGCATTCCAGTCAGTTTTGACATTGATTCGCCTCCAGCTTTGCAAGTGGATGTACGATTGGAAAGGCCTGCCTGTCCCGGAGGGTCTGAAGGGGCTCTTTTGGCTTTGCCTTCAGGAGGAAACGGTCCTTTTGTATTTCAATGGAATACGCTTGCCAGATCAGGTTCCTTGGTCGATGGGTTGAGTGCAGGCAGCTATGATTTGGAAGTGACTGATACCAATGGATGCGTAAGTCTGGGTCGGGGAGTTGTTTCAGAGGCCGCACCTCAAGTACGGATGCCAACCGGATTTGACCCGAGACAGACCCCTGGGCTTTATGAGGGAGTTTCAAACTGTGAGACAGATTTTCAGTTGTTTATCTACAATCGCTGGGGACAATTGATCTATTTTGGAAACACAGGCTGGGACGGAACTTATCAGGGCGAAGAAGTGCCCACGGGCACATATACCTATCGGGCTATTTATTCCTTTTCACTTGAAGGAACTCCTCAAAACAAGGAGTTGCAGGGGTCGTTTTTTCTGGTTAGATAGAAGCTGTAAAAGTGGAGGGAGATGAGAAAGGAACAGAAAATAAGTGGCCTTGGAGGATTACTGGTCTTGCTGTTGGTGCTTTTGCCTTCCCTTTGTTTTTCCCAAGTAAATACCCTTGGAAAAGAATTTTTTGTGGGTTTTTTGGAAAATGGACGGCCTCTCGACTCAGTCAACACCGCTCCTGAAAAAGCGCTGATTATCCTTACTGCCAATGAACGGGCTATTGGTACCATCACCACACCCCGTCAAAGCATTCCCTTTGAAATCGAAAAAGGGCAGCAGTTTGTCCGGGAGTTTGATGCCAATTCGGAAGGACTGCTTCTTTCGGCTTCCGGAAGGGTGGAAAAGCGATTTGTCCATATCGTATCTTCCGGGGAAATCGCCGTTCACGCCTTAAATGGCCGCTCCTACAGCACGGATGGTACGGTGGTGCTTCCCAAAGAATCCCTTGGACTGGACTATCTGGTCATGTCCCATCACGAAAGGGCACTGATTACCGGTTCCTCGCTCAATCATACCACCTTGGAGAGTTCCCTTTTGGTCTTGGGAACAGAGGACAATACCGAAGTGGAAATCATCCCCTCAGCCCGCACCCAAACCGGAATTCCGATCAATTATTCTTTGAAAATCACGCTCAATCAAGGCGATGCCTATCAAATCAAAGCCGATGCAGATTTGACGGGTACCATTGTTCGGGTACTCAATGACAACGACACCAATTGCAAGAAGGTAGCTGTTTTCGGGGGTAACCGAATGTCCAGTTCGGGAATTTGCGGGACCACAGGGGATCATCTTTTTCATCAGGCTTATCCTACCAATACTTGGGGAAAGTCCTTTGTCCATATCCCATTGAAAGACAGGACCTCGGGGGAATTTGTCAAAATCTTGGCCTTGGAAGACAATACCGAAGTCTATGTCAACGGAAAACTGGAAACCCGTCTCAATGCCAGAAAATATACCCAACTGGAGTTTGACAAGACGCAAGTGGTCCATATCGAGACTTCCAAACCCACCTCCATGGCGGTGCTTTCCAAAAGCGGTTTTTGCAATGAATTTTTTGTGGCCTCTCTTGGCGACCCCACACTTTTTGCCTATTCGCCTACCAATCAGATGATCCGGGAAGCGCCTTTTTCCACAGGAAAGCTTTATGGGCGGTTCAATATTTCACTCAAGCATTATATCAATGTGCTGGTAAACAAGGGCTCAGCATCCAAGACCAGGTTGGATGGGCAAAATATTGGGAGCCTGTTTCGACCTGTACCCGGAGCGGATTTTGACTATCTGCAGCTGGAAGTAAGTGAGGGGCCGCATATCCTGAGTAACCCGGAAGGGTTTATTGGCTATGTCTATGGTTCGGGTCAGGTCGAATCTTACGGATATCCAATCGGTTTGGGAATGGAAAGTATCCAGTTTGAGACGGAGACTAACTATGCTTTTGAAGTGGAGGGAGATCGGGTAGGTTGTCTGAATCAGGAGGGAACTTGGAAGATTCTGCCTGAGAATCCCATTTTCACCGAATTCGAGTGGAATTTCGGAGATAGCTCATCCCTGAAGCAAGGGCAGGAAGTCAGCCATACCTTCACCCAACCGGGCAACTACCTGGTGGAGGTATTTGCCACTTCAGGTTCGGGTGATTGCGATGAGCAGGAAACTTTCCGCTTTGAGGTCGAAGTGAAGGACATCTCTGCCCAAATCTCCGGGCCGGAGTCAGTTTGTCCTCTTTTGGACGAACAGGTTTATGTTTTGACCGATACGTTAAATGTCCATCGGGTAGTCTGGGAAATAGCAGGAGGGGAGATTTTGGAAGAGTCCCTCACCTCTGTAAAAGTCAAATGGGGAGCTCCTTCCAATTCTGCCTTTATCAAAGCAATTCCATTTACCGATCAGGGCTGTCCTGGAGAAGTTCAACAGCTGGACGTGGAGATCACAGAGGCGATCGAGCCTTCCTTGCCTAAAGGCGACTCGGGACTCTGTGGGGGAGAGACGGAGTTGATTTATGAGGTTCCTTTTCCAAATGATAATAGAATCTACACCTGGACCCTCAGCGGAGGAATATTGACCTCGGGTCAGGGGACTTCACAGGTGAGCGTGGCTTGGGATCTAAGTGCCCCAACAAAGTCGATTTTTTATGAGGAGAAAAGTACGTCCAATTCCACCTGTTTCGGAGTTTCTGAAGTGCTTGATGTGGTGATTTATCCGGAATTTCGGCTAGAAGAACCAGAGATTTTGACTCCGGCGTGTCCGGGTGAATCCAACGGCAGGATTCAGATTAATCCTCAAGGAGGTTCTGGAGTGTATGATTTCGAATGGTCTCACAATCCTAAGCTGAATGCTTCTTTGGCTCAGGGACTTCCTAGCGGAACCTATGCCGTTTGGGTACGGGACCGAACAGGATGTGCCGAGGAGCTGATTACCATCACATTGGAAAATGCTAAGCCATTGGAGATTCAGGGTCAGCCTGAGGCGATTCCGGTTTCTTGTTTTGGAGGAAATGATGGGTCTATAGAAATCCGTTTGACAGGAGGCACGCCTCCTTATCAGGCCATCGGCTTGGAATCCATTTGGGATGGAAATGTCCTTCGGGTTTTGGGCTTGGAAGCTGGAGAAAATGAGCTTCTTATCGAAGACCAACGGGGATGTCAAATCCCGGTTTCCGTAGAAATCGAGTCTCCCGAGGAGCTAACTGTTTTGGCTTTGGTCAATAATCCGGGTTGTGAGGGGAGTTTGGATGGAGAATTGGAATTGCAGATCAGTGGTGGAACCGGTCCTTATGAAGTAATATGGGACAATGGACAGACAGGCAATAGACAGGTCGAGCTTCCATTTGGGGAGTTTGGCTATACTATTACGGACGCGCAGGGATGTGTGCTTACCGGAAAAGCCCAAGTCAATCAGGCTAAAGCACAGGTCAGAATGCCGACAGGTTTTGATCCGGAGCGTGAACGCTTCGGGCCGGTTTCAAACTGTAGCATTGACTATGATCTTTTTATTTGGGATAAATGGGGTGGATTGGTTTATCAGGGAAGAGAACCTTGGGATGGACTTTTGGATGGTACGGAGACGCCTCCAGGATCTTTCTCCTACTTGATCCGATTTAGCTATCAGTGGCAAGGAGAGCAGGTCACAGAGGAGAAAAAGGGAGTTTTTACCTTAATCCGATAACTTTTCTTCTTTGATTTGGGAGTATTTGGGATAGTTTTGCCAAGAATTCACTTTTACATCAGATGAAGAAAATTTTGATCACCGGAGGAGCCGGGTATATCGGTTCCCATACCGCAGTGGAGCTTTGGAGTGCGGGAATGGAGCCTGTAATTATCGATGATTTATCAAATACTCAGGAGAAAGTAATTGATCGACTGGAGGAGATTACGGGCAAGCGCTTCAGTTTTTATAAGGGAGACTGCAATTCCAGAGAATTATTGGATCAGATAGCGGCAGACCATCAAATTGAGGGGGTGATTCATTTTGCGGCTTTCAAAGCCGTGGGAGAAAGTACCCAAAAACCCCTGAAATATTACCGGAATAATGTCGGTTCACTTTTAGTGCTGTTGGATTGGATGAAAGACCACCGAATTCTTGACCTGGTCTTTTCCTCTTCCTGTACGGTCTATGGACAGCCGGAAGTGTTGCCGGTGACAGAAGCCACACCCCGTCAGGAGGCAGAAAGCCCCTATGGCAATACCAAGAAGATCTGTGAGGATATTTTGGTGGATTTTGTAAAAAGCAAGGCGGGTGTGCGGGTGATTTCCCTGCGCTATTTCAATCCCGTGGGGGCTCATCCTTCGGCTAAAATCGGAGAATTGCCCCTTGGAGTACCTCAAAATTTGGTTCCGTTTATCACCCAAACTGCCGCAGGAATTCGGGAAAAGCTGACTGTGTTTGGAAATGATTACGATACACCGGATGGCAGCTGCGTCAGAGATTATATCCACGTGATGGATTTGGCGGATGCCCATGTCAAGGCTTTAAGCTTTCTTGGAAAGCAGGAATTGGATTTTTACGAGGTTTTCAATGTGGGCTCGGGCAGGGGAAATACCGTGTTGGAGGTCATCCACGCCTTTGAAAAGGTATCCGGGCAGAAGCTCAACTACGTGATTGGTCCACGCAGACCAGGAGATGTCGTCAAAACCTGGGCTGACACCACCAAAATCAATCAGGTCCTGGGCTGGTATCCCCAATACTCCCTGGAAGACTCCATGCGGGACAGCTGGAACTGGCAGAAGAGTTTGGGGTAATTCTTTAGTCTCGGGCTAGTTCAATTCTTCAGGCTTGGACTATATTTTCTTTGCAGTTTTCAGACCTGTCTGCCGACAAAGGCAGGTCAGGAGACTTGAACCAAAGGTGGCAAGTTTATGCCTCGATCAATGGGAACCGACTTATTCCCGAATCCACAAACTGTCATTTTTCACAAAAGCAATCAATCCCAGACGCTTGGCTAAGTAGATTTCCTGAGGCTGGACATTCGGATTGGCTTGGCTGATCTTGAAAATGTCATTATAAACCATTCCTCCCAGTGTCAGGGAAGTGATGTTTTCATAGGTTAATTCTTCGAAATCCCATTTGGTATGACGGGTTCGGTTTCCAACCAAAGTGTCATTGACAATCCTCATTTGCACCGCAGTGGAATCAAACAAGACACTGATGGAAGGCTGCTCCTTGGAATTTTGATAGCCAATTGTGTTGAGTATTACCAAGGATCGGTCTTCAGTGGTATGGCTAGAAGTGTAGCTGGCAAAGCAATCCCTTACCTGACCATCCGGGAAAAGAGCAAAAATTGACCTTCTTTCATATTCCAAGGTGTAGGGCTCGGAGATGTTGTATTCCGAATTGAGCCTCAGGATCTTATCCCCGCTTCGAAAAGAATAAGATCTTCCTTCTGGAAAAAGGATCCAATTACTCTCCTGAATGCTGAAGTCAAAGGCCTCACAGTTTTTGACCACTAGTTTGTCTTTCTCTGAAATACATCCCGAGAAGGCCAGCAGAAAAATGGAAACAAGGACTTTGGAGTAAGGCCTCATGGATTTGAAGTTGATTGAAAGATAAGCCTGCTGGTTAAAATTAGAATTTATTCTATAATCCACAGACTGTCTCTCATGGTAAATGCCACCAATCCCAAGCGCTTAGCCAGGTAGATTTCCTGGGGCTGTGCAGAAGGATTGAATTGACTGATTTTGAATACGTTGTTGTATTGTTTTTCTCCGATCCGAAGGGTGGGAAAATTTTCATAAAGATAATCCTCAGAGTCTTCGACGGTAGGGTTAATTCTTTTGCCGACGAGTGTGTCATTGACAATCTCCATCCGAAAGCCCATTTGTAGAAAATATACTTCCATCAATCCCAATCCGGATGTTTTTCCATAGCCGACTTTATTGGAAAAACTGAAGGCATGGTCTTCTGCTCGATGGGTGGCCAGATAAACCCCTCCACACCTGCTTTGGCCTAATTGAACCTGTTCCGGATCGGACTCCACGGTGTAGGGTTCGGTAATGGTATAATTTGACTCAATTTTTCTGGTTTTTTGCCCACTGCGGACGGAATATTCAGGTCCGGGAGTGAGCAACATCCAATCACGGGCGGGGATGGAAAAATCAAAGCCCTCACAGGATTCATAAAAGAGTTCCTCTTCCTCAGGTTGGCAGGAAATCAAGCTCAGACTTACCAAACTTGCGAAAAAAAATGACCGGATTTTCATGGAGTGGAAGTTCGTGTAGGTTTTTAAACGAAAATAAGTTAGGGAATATTTAGGTGAAATTGAAAAATTTTGTTTTTCGTTTTCCTTTAGGTCATTTAATGGGTCAAGCCTGTCTGCTTTTGAAGACCGGCAAGTTGTTTGGGACCAAGGATTTAGAATGATTCAAGTCTCCTGACTTGGACTATTGATTAATTAAAAAAAACCAAGCCTTTCCGCCGAAAAAGGCAAATCAAGTATCTTGAATTCTGGGTTTTATTTTCAGCCCTGAAGGGCGGTTGTTCCTAGCCCCAAATTCAATTTAGGGCTAGGTCCAATCGGAATGCAGTGAAGAGCCCTGAAGAGGCGAACTTTACCCTCGGATTTAAAATCCGGAGATAGGACCTTCAAATTGCAAATATGGAGGAGCTTACACTCTTCTCAAACAAATACAATTATCCCAAATACTAGAAAAGGTTACCTGAAAAGAATTCATTTGAATTTAGGTGAGACGGGTCATGATTGAAAATCAGTCTTGGGATTAAGGTACCTTAATCCTAATGCTTCTACTCTCCGGAAGTCTTTATCATTGTCCCCAATTAGAGTTAAATCATTCGCAATCGCCGTAGCGGCAATCAGAGCATCTGGGATTTTGATTTTGAATCTTTTACGTATTTCGATTGTCGTCTTAATCACGGAATGATCAATCCCAAGAACTTCGGCGGCTGAAACAAAATCATTCAAAATATTAGCTTCTTGAGCATTTTGTTCCCAGACCAAGAGTTCGATTTGGGTAATGCAGGAAATAATACATTCCCGATCCAATATCCTATCAAGAAAATGAAGTGATTCAATTGGAAACGATTCGTTTAAAAATTTAATTGCAGCGCTGGTGTCGATCAAAAATCCCCTTTCCATTCACTTCTTAGCTCTTCTATTCTTCTATCTATTTGTTCCTCTGTCAGTTTTTTCATTTTCCCTCTAAGCGCGGACACCTTACTCTTTTGGTTGTGAGGCTTTAGAAACTCCATATTTAGGGAATTTGGCTTAACATACATTGTAGATTCATCAATCCTAATCACATTAGAATTAATATCAATAGCTAAACCAGTTGCAAACCAGGATTTTTTAACGTAAGGTGTAACTGGTTCATTGACGATTGCTTCTGCTTCCATGGTTTCAATCCCTCTTGATGAACTTATACTTTGTTAATTTAAGAATTATGCAAAGTAAAACTATAACAAAACCCAAACTATATTCATCCACATCCAATAAGCAATGTGCTACCTTATTGCGTAGATTGTATCCTGATTTTGATGTCATTACATATTTGATCAAGAATCGATCATCTTCATCGAAATTTGTCTTTTGATCTGGATTTCCTTCCGGCATGTGTGCTAAATCTGCCAATAGGTCGTCCAAAAGCTTTTCTATTGCAATTGAATCTTTAAACTTGAATGTTGGGATTCCAAGCCTTTCGACGAAGTATCGAATCAATCCTTCAATTTTCAAAGTCAAGCTGTCGATAACCGTTACTATATCCGGGTTGTAAGAATTATCTAATCGGTACCTTTCCAACTCAACAAAGAAATACTTGATCGGCGGTTTTAAAATATCAAGTGGCTTGATCTTCGCCGCCTGACCATAATAGTTTCTTTCTATTTCTTCGTTTAACCAAGTCGATTCCAGATGGCCCAGGATCGATTCGAAGCTTAATTTTTTTGCATGAAAAGCCTCCCAAAAAAACCTAACCAAGGTCTGGGTCCCAATTTGGAAGTTGAATCCATAGGTTGATAAAAAGTTGTGTTCGATTTTCTCCGCGTCTGAAGTAAACCGTTCAATAGTATTTCCAAACTTATCCAGTACAACAGTCGGTATAAGCGTCAGAAAAACACTCTTGTTTGCACTCTCCTCTGACATTTGGCGTGCCATTTCCAATGAAGGGTACCAGGGACACCTGATTAACAATCCTATGATCTCCTGTTCATTGGATATGGAGACAGATTCTTTGATCCTTCTCAAAAGGTCGCGGGTCGCTTCACTTTCAAGTTCCTGACTGAATTTGCCGAGCTTAAATTTCCCTCTTAGGTGTGCATATTTCCGTTGAAGTCTATCCAAGTCTGATTTGGACTTTACCTGCTTGAATAGCCGAATCGAATCCTCAACAAGGGACACAGCAGAGTTATTCCCTGCCTTTTCGGCTTCGTCAGCTAATTCCTCATAAAGGTTGGCTTTTTTTGCTATATAACTTTCTGTTGGTTTTTGCAACTTCTTTTGGAGACTAATACATAAGCTCAATACAGAAATAGATCCCCATTTATTGTGGTTTTTTAGGTGTTCGGCTGCTTCAAAGCATTTTTCGATCACCTTGTCAAAGTCGGATTCAGCTTTTTTAAACCAATTTATGTTTTGAACAATTATTCCAACCAGGTCTGAAACGACTCTCAATGTCCCCGGTTTTCTTATATCCCAATCATAAAGCCTGTTTAAAACGTAATTTAGTATTTGTTTTAATTCGCCTTCAAGCTTTGCTTCGATAGCAATTTTTAGAGCTTTTTCGACTGAATCGAAAAAATATAAAGTATAACCCTTTGGATTTTCCTGTGAATTAACCTTCTCAAAATATCTTTTGGCTAGATCAAATAAATTTTGATATAAATGGCTCTTAAAAGTTTTATGATTTGAAAAATCAGTCATTTTACCAAAATAAACTAGTAACCCATACTCGGCTTTGGCATATTGGTTCCTGCAATTTCTAAATCTTTCCTCGAAATAGTTGAATTCGTTAATGGAATAAGCAGCTACATTGGGCCAATAGAAAGGAATAACCTCTCCGTTTTCTAGTGTCTGTGTCCCACTGAATTGCCAGCTGAGGCCTGCAACTTTCCCATTCCCGGGTTCGTTTTTGTAATCAAATGATTTTTGAATAGAAAAAGCTTCTCTTTCAAGCTCAGAAAGCCCAGCATCTTTGCTTTTTTTAGAAGAAAGAAGGTTGGTTAGTTGTTTTAATCTGTCGCATATTTCTCCTTCGTTTGACTTATCAAAGTCAGACACATCCAGAGTATTATAAAATTCTTGGAGGCTATTCATACACAGTCAATATAAGTCATTTCTGATAGCTCTGAAAAGAAGTGATTTTTGGTTATACTTCAATAAATTTCTAGTCAAGTATAAAAACGATATTACCAAATGCTAACTACAATTCATAGTGCTCTCATTCAAACTTTCCAAGCTTTCATACAAAGTTGTAAATAACTTCCTCGAAGTTAGTAACCTTGAGTACCTATTTCAGGGTTTAAAATCCAGAGGAGCCTAAAGAAACTTAATACCCCGCTGCTTGCCCGTCCTTCCGGGATTCAGAGGCGCCGATGTAGACTTTGTTGATGGCATCGAAGAGGATAGCCTGATAGCCTCCATAGGGCCCTACACTAAACTCGACCCGATGGCCCATTTCCTCCAATTGGCGGATGACTTCGTAGGAAAACCCGCTTTCCAGATTCAGGGAACCTCCATTGGTCATTTTAGAACCAGTAGGTTCGGAACTTCCATTGTGTCGCATTCGTGGAGCATCTCCAGCCTCCTGCAGATTCATGCCGAAGTCAATCAGATTGACTACGATCTGAGTATGACCCTGAGGCTGTACCGAGCCGCCCATCAATCCAAAACTGATGTAAGGCTTACCGTCTTTCGTGACAAATGCGGGAATAATCGTATGAAATGGACGCTTGCCTTTGGCTAGTGAATTCCAATGATCGGGATCCTGGACATTGAACTGCTGACCGCGGTTTTGCAGCACAAAGCCCAATCCATCAGGGACCATGCCTGATCCAAACTCATCGTAAATGCTCTGAATAAAGGACACCATATTTCCATCCTTGTCCGCCACAGTGAGATAGGTGGTGTTTCCTTTTTCGATTTCTCCGGCAGGATAGGAGAGGGCAGCCTTGTTGAGATCAATCAATTTGCGACGCTCTGCAGCATATTCCTTGGAAATCAGGGTCTCCACCGGAATTTGATTGAATTCCGGATCGGCGTAGAATTTGGCCCGGTCCTCAAAAGCCAATTTTTTCGCTTCGGTCAGTACGTGTAGGTATTCTACACTTCCAAAACCCATGGATTTGATATCGAAACCTTCGAGAATATTCAGCATTTGTAGGACGGCGATGCCTTGTCCGTTGGGCGGGAGTTCCCACACATCATAGCCCCGGTAATTGGTATAGACTGGCTCCACCCATTCCGATCTATGCTTTTGCAGGTCTTCGTAACGGAGATAGCCTCCATTTTCTTTCATAAATCGGTCGATGGTTCGGGCGATTTCTCCCTCATAGAAAGCCGAGCGGCCTTCCTTTGCGATCAGGGAATAGGTTCTGCCCAAATCCGGATTTTTGAAGACTTCACCTTTCTTCGGTGTGGTTTGCCCATTGGGCATATAGGTCTGACGAAATCCGGGAATGTCCTTCATTTGGTCTACCATACCGCTCATCTGCCAAGCAATCACCTCGGTGACTGGAAAGCCGTTATTGGCGTAGTCAATAGCCGGTTGGAGGATTTCAGCCATGGGGAGTTTTCCGAATCTCCCGTGCATCTCAAACCAGCCATCTACACATCCTGGCACTGATACAGGGAGCGGACCCAACAAGGGCACATTTCTCAATCCTTTTTCTTTGAAAACGTCCATGGTCAGGAGTTCTGGTGCCCGACCGCTGCCGTTGAAACCATAGAGTTTTTGGGTTTTGGCATCCCAGATGATGGCAAAAACATCCCCACCAATTCCGCAACCGTTCGGTTCCACGAGTCCCAGCATGGCATTGGCAGCGATGGCTGCGTCCATGGCTGTTCCTCCTTTTTTCAGGATATCCAAGGCCACTTGGGTTGCCAAAGGCTGGGCAGTAGCAGCCATGCCATTTTGGGCAATGACCTCTGATCTTGTGGTGAAGGTTTTTCCGGTGACTCGGTCCTGGGAAAAGGACAGAAATGGAAGAAGGAGTCCGGTGAAGAGGAATAGAAGGGCGTTGCGATAGCTCATAGGAGATTGGATTCTTGGATGGATTGAAACTACTCCTTGGAGGATGTTTTTCATTTACCGAAAATGTAAAAAATCAGGAAAATCTGGAGCCTGTCTAATTAGTCCAAATCTGTAGGCTTGCCTGAACTCTTGGACGTTACCGAAAAAAAAGTGGTTTGAGGACCGGTTCAGGCTTTATGGAACTTGAACCGTGAACGAATATCCGCATCAGATAACGCTTGCCAAAGTCAAACATCCGTTATTGTGTATACCCGAACTATTTTTTCCCGTAGATCTTAATTTTGTTTTTTAAATAGAGCCATATAGAGGCTTTTGTAAACAATAAAAATAGATTAATACAACTATTTTCACCGAAATGAATAATTTTTAATTGTAGAAATTTCCACAATACAAATCATAATAATCAGATGATTTAAATTGGATATTTTAAAATTTTTCTAAATTTATTAATGTTCTGAGTAACTTAATTTTCGCGTAACTGATTAATTTTTAAATAAATACGATTATCTACTCTAGTTTGACACGGATAGCCGAAACCGCTAACAGTAGGCAATAAATTTTAATACAGCGCCAAAATGAAAACAATCAAACTTGGCAAACTTACCTTACCGGAGTTTGCAGCAGAAAAATCAATTGGAGTTCGTGGTGATGGTTCGCTAATGTATGCTAAGGAGGTTTTGTCAGGTAAAATTCCTCCAAAGTTCGGACTTGATCTTACCTCATTAGATAATAAGGTAAAGATGGCAATTCAGCGAATTAAGTTGGAACCTGACTTGAAAATAGGGGTGATCAATGCAGGTATTTACAACAAAGCCGAGATCATATCGCACATAGAAAGGCAGACCTCTTTTGGAAAGCAGATTGCTGACGCTGAGGTGAAGTATGCGGAATTCACGCTAAATCAAATGTTGGGTAAAGTTTCGGTAGCAACCAAACGCTTCGTAATGCCAAAAGCGGTAGCATTACCCGCAGTACCGACTGAATGGAAAATAATTCCAAAAAATAGGTGGGTTCTTTTTACAAATAAAGTTTTGTTCTCTGAAAATACGACCGACAATGTTACCCTAGAAGCAGCGAACTATAGGATAAACAACGTACATCCTGTCTTTGAAAGTCGGGGGTTTGAAGTAATTAAGTTAACAGGAGTAAATAACAACCGAACGAATTTTGCAGCAAGAGCCAAGGAATCCCGTGTGGTGTATATAAGTGGCATTGGGCACGGCAATTATGATAATTATACCGGCCATAGCAATTCGAGTTTGATGCGAGTTGGTTCGTATGATTCTGAAGAAGTTAACCATAGCTCTATTCACCTTTTGAGCTGCCGAACAGGAAGAGATTTGGGCCCAAATACAGTCACCAAAGGGGCAGTTTCCTATATGGGGTATAGCGAGAACTTCACATTTACTTGGTCAAACTCAACACTATTTTGGAAGGCTGATTCCCAATATGACATTAGTTTGGCCCTCGGCCGTACTGTTCAACAGGCAGTAGCCGATACCGTTGCCCAGTTTAATATAGGCATGGCATTGGTTCCCGGAACGACTACAGCTGCTTTGCTCATGCAAGACCGTGATTTAATGCGTTCTGCTATGTCCGGAAGTGCTTGGGGTAGCAAAACTGCCAAGATTCTTCCTTATCTGTTCTACAATATGTCATTTGCTGACTATGCGATGAGACGTTTTTAATGAATTAAATAGCAGTTGTTTTAGAATGAACAACTGCTATTTTTTAGCTTTAAATCTATGGAAAAGATAACCCTCCCGCCTATCGCTGCTGAGGCTAAACGAAAACCTCTAAGCTATAATCCACAATCAGGTGAATTTATCTATTACGACAAAGTCGCAAACGGTGAGCAAAGGATCTATCCAATTTCCCGATTGGAAAAGAGTGACCGAATCCTATTAGCAATTAAACGCTATCAATGCTCTGAAGAGGATTTGATGGTGTCGTCATTAAATGGAGAAACGTATTCAAAACAAGACATTGTTTCTCAGATAGAAAAACAAACTCCAGTTGGCCAGAGTTTTTTATTACTTGATCTGAACTATTTAGAATATTTTCTGAGCACTTTTCCTAAGAGTGTTTTTAGTTAAAAAAGGTGTTTGTATTAAAAAATAAACTAGTTAAAACTTCAATTTTGATCCTTTTATTTCCCGATTACCCTCACCAGCAATCGCTCGCAGACTTTTTCGCTGAGGGTCTCGGAAGGATGATCATCATAGCTGACGACCATACTTTGGTCATAGGCCTCTCTGGAGTGGATTTTTAGATTTAGCCCCAGTCTTAAAGCGCGCCCGTTCAAAAACTCCAAAAATTCGGTGGAGGAATTGGTAAGTGCTGTCAACTGTACCTCCTGTCCAACTTTGCAGGATGAAAGCGGGAGATAGGAAAACTCCTGAATACGGCCCTGAGCATCCGGAATCGGTGATCCATGAGGGTCGATAGTCGGAAATCCAAGCATCTCATCCATTCGCTCGAAGAATTTTGGGGCATGAATATGCTCAATCTGTTCGGCTACTTCGTGCACTTCTTCCCAGCCAAAGCCCATCTTTTTGACCAAAAACATTTCTGTCAATCGATGCTTTCGGATAACCAAAGCCGCTGCCTTTTTTCCCTCTTGGGTGAGTATTACAGGCTTGTATTTTTCATAGCCAACCCAGCCTTGCTTTTGTAGGTTTTTGACCATGCTGTTGGCTGTAGGCATGGATACATGGAGGTTTTGTGCCAAGTCAGAGATACTCACTTCTCCTTGCTCATTGGCCAGATTAAAAAGGGATTTGAGGTAATTCTCTTCGGTCGAAGATGCCATGTATTGGGATTTTGTCCAAAAATCGAAAATTTATCTTAAAAACAAATTTGTTAGATTAATCTAAGTATCTAATTTTGTTCTTCTAAATATAAATTTTGAGATAAAATTACTTTAAATGCAATAATGTTGCATTTTTGAAAAAAACTAAACCAATGAAAAAGCTGGCATTTCTGATAGGATTCATCTTTTTGCTTTCCAAAGGGCTTTTGGCGCAGGAAGCATTGCTTTCGGGTAAGATTTATTCCGATGGAAAACCCTTGCCTTATGCTACTGTAGTCATAAAGGATACAGGTAAGGGAACTGTGACGGACGAGGAGGGAAGGTATTCTTTGCAATTGACCCAAGTTGGTCGATACAGCATTCAGGTAAGTTACTTGGGAAAGAAAGCTTTTGAAGAGATCGTTGAAATCACTAAAGAGTCATTCGAACTGGACATCAATGTAGAGGGTGTGGAGGCCCTGTTGGACGAGGTGGTGGTCAGTGGTACCCTACAGGAGATTTCGAGAAAGGACAGTCCCGTGCCTGTGGAGGTGTATAAAAGCTCCTTTTTTCAAGCCAATCGAAGTCCTTCCCTTTTCGAATCCTTCCAAAATATCAATGGAGTTAGGCCACAAGTTAATTGCAGTATCTGCTACACGGGAGATATTCAGATCAATGGGCTGGAAGGTCCGTACACCATGATTCTGATTGACGGGATGCCCTTAGTCAGCGGTCTGGGGACGGTGTATGGACTCTCAGGAATTCCCCAAAGCCTGATTGATCGAATTGAGGTGGTGAAGGGGCCCGCATCCACTCTTTATGGCTCGGAAGCAGTTGCAGGGCTGATTAATATTATCACCAAACGGCCTGAAAATGCTCCTTTGGTTTCGGCTGATGTGATGGGAACTACTTGGGGTGAACTGAATCTGGATTTAGGGATTCGATCTTCATTGGGTGAAAGCGTTCAATCTTTAACAGGCATCAACGCCTTCTACTACGACAATCCGATCGATAACAACGGGGATGGTTTGACGGATTTGACTTTGCAGGAGCGATTTTCTCTCTTTCAAAAATTTCAGATTCAGCAGCGAAACGGAAAAATGCTTTCTCTGGCCGGAAGGTACATTCAGGAGGACCGATGGGGAGGAGAGCTCAATTGGACACCAGCTTTTCGAGGTGGAGATGAAATCTATGGGGAAAGTATCCGAACCCGGAGATGGGAGCTTTTCGGGAATTATCAACTGCCCGTAAAAGAAGAAATCAACCTCCAAATTTCAGCCAATGGGCATAAGCAGGATTCTTATTACGGGGATATGTTTTACTTGGCCGATCAGCGGATTGGTTTTGGACAGCTGACCTGGAATAAGACCCTTGGAAAAAATCAATTGCTCACAGGATTGGCTTATCGGTACACCTATTATGACGACAATACTCCGGCTACAGCAGAATCAGGCGGACAGGGAAATAATCCGGTTCAGATTCATCTGCCGGGATTTTTTGTCCAAAATGAGTTCAAATTCAAATCCAATCAAAGTCTCTTGGCGGGATTGCGATATGACTATAATTCGGTACATGGAGGGATTTGGTCTCCTCGGATCAATTACAAACTGAGCTCGAAGGACCAATCCCTGATCTGGAGGACTTCCATCGGAAATGGCTTCCGGGTGGCCAATGTCTTCACGGAAGACCACGCGGCGTTGACTGGAGCTCGTCAGGTAGTTTTTGAAGAGGATTTGGATCCAGAGAGAAGCTGGAATATCAATACCAATCTGGTCAAAAAGATCTATACCGATCAAGGGAACTACTTCAGCTGGGATGCTTCTGCCTTTTTTACCCAATTCTCTAACAAGATTATCCCTGACTATGATACCAATCCCAATCAGATCATCTATGCCAATCTGGACGGAACTTCCAGAAGTCAAGGGATAAGTTTGAGCTTTGATGGGCTTTGGGCCAATGGTCTGAAAATCCTTACTGGTGTGACCCTAATGGATGTCTCTTTTACCGAAGGAGGGGTTAGGGAAAGGCAATTGCTTACAGAGCGATTCTCCGGAGTGTGGACGATTGGCTATCATTTTCATCCCTTGGAGCTCACCGTGGATTATACCGGCAACATTTATGGACCAATGCGGCTTCCACTATTGGGAGAACTGGATGATCGCTCGGAGTATTCTCCTTGGTGGAGTTTGCAGAATATTCAAGTCACCAAAAGTCTGGGCAGAAAGTGGGAGATTTATGGTGGGGTGAAAAATCTGTTGAATTACACTCCTCCGGCAAATAGTATTGCAAGACCTTTTGATCCATTTGATCGAGAAGTGGTATTTGATGAGACAGGGCAGGCTGTCTCTACTCCTGACAACCCAAACGCACTGACCTTTGACCCTACCTACATGTTTGCTCCCAATCAGGGAATGCGGGGATTTCTCGGCGTTCGATTGACTTTGGACTGATCAGACCCAAAAACAAAAGCCCCCAGAAGAATCTTTTTCATCTTGGGGGCTTTGATTGTTCAAGGTTGGTTTTATTCCTCTTTGGCTACCGGAGCACCATTCATCTTTTTGACCAAATCTCCATCTTTCAGCTGCTTGCTTACGATGAAATATGGACCAGAGATAACTTCTTCTCCGTCTTTGATTCCTTCTAGAATTTCTATGTTTTCGTAATCGGAGATTCCTGTTTTAACCACCCGCTGCACGGCTTTTCCATTTTCATGCACGAACACCAATTCCTTCACTTTGGTGGTTCCTCCGGCTAAGGTATCCAGTACGTTGTCTCGTGTAGTCACAGAGGCCAAAGGAATGGAAAGGATATTGTCCTTTGAAGTAGTCAAAATCTCAACAGAAGCCGTCATGCCGGGACGGAAGGGATATCGGTTTCCTGTTTTTACCAAATCTTGGTAGGAGCTGTTGAGGATTCGGATTTTTACCTTGAATTCGGTCACTGCGTCCGCAGAAGCTTTGGTATTTGCGGTATTGGCAATGCTGGTGACGATTCCCTTAAATTTCTTGCCTGTAGAAGAGTAAGCGTCTACATCGATAATCGTTGTGTCTCCCAAGGACAATCGGATGATGTCGTTTTCATTGACATCCACGCGCACTTCCATTTTGGAGAGGTCGGCGATGGTCATCATCTCGGTGCCGGCCATTTGCTGAGTACCTACTACCCGTTCCCCTTTTTCCACTAGAAGGCTGGAGACAATACCGGATACCGGAGAATTGACATTGGTCAGCCTCAGGTTTTCTGCAGCTTCGTTGACAGAGGCTTGAGAGCTTTTAATGATGAATTCTGCGGCAACCACATTTTGCTTGGCAGCCTCCAAATCGTTTTTGGCAGAAAGGAAGTTGGCCTGAGCCGTTTCAAAATCCGCATCAGAAATGGCTTTGGATTCGTACAGGGATTTTTGCCTGTTGAAGTTGAGCTCAGCTTGAGTGTATTGTGCTTCGGAGCGCTGTAGGGTAGCTTTGGTTTGGGCCATGTTAGCCATTTGCTGATTGAGATTGGCACGGCTTCTCTCGAGTGCGGAAACGAAGTTGTCAGGGCGGATTTTGACCAAAAGTTTTCCTGCTTCCACAGAATCCCCTTCCTGTACATTGAGCTCGATGATTTCACCGGCTACGTCGGGGGAAAGTTTGACCTCCACTTCGGGTTGAATTTCTCCTGATGCACTTACTTTTTCCACAATGGTGGTCTTTTTTGCAGTAGCAAATTCCACCTCGGTCACTTTTTCTCCGCCAATCCATCCGGCGGTCCGTCCGATGACCGCAAAAAGGATAATCAGGACAACAGCTCCGAGGAGGTAATACAATAGTTTGTTGGACTTTTTATTAGCCATGGTTTAGTTTAAGTTAATGGGGTTACCGATATAGAAATCAAGTACTTTTATTCTGAAAATGTAGGTGTATTTGGCATTAAGCAAATCAGCTTGAGCATTGAAGAGGTTGTTTTGGGCCACTTGGAAATCAACCGAGTTGATGGCTCCCAAGTCAAATCTTTGCTGTGCTATCCGGAAGGTTTCCTCCAGACTTTTTACCCGGACCAGAGAAGCTTCGTAAGATTGTTCGGCAGCTAGGGCTTGATTGTAAGCCGTCTCGATATCCTGACGGAGTTGGTTTTTGGCCTGCTGATTGTCTACTTCTGCCAAAGCTTTTTGAGCTCTTGCCCGCTGTACCGCTGCCCGGTTACTGAAGTTGGTAAAAATAGGGATATTCAACTGCAAATTGGCTGATTGGGAGAGGTTTCGCTCTACTTGGGTGCCAAAGCTGGGAATTTCAGTCTGGCCAAAACCCGGCTGATCCACGTAGTTGGAGAATACGTTTGCTCCGAGGCCCAAGGTAGGGTAAAACGCCCCTTTGGCAATTTTCACTCCGTATTCTGCACTTTCGATACTTGCCTCGCTGGCTTTGATCTCCGGCATGATGTTGATTGCGATTTCATAAATTTTAGCAGGGTCATTGGTTTCCAAATCGTAGGAAGTCACTTCAAACTCCGGCTCGATTACATCAAAATCTTCTGAGAAAGGAATTTGCATCGCCTGTGCAAGCGCAAGTTTGGCTTGTCTTAAATTGTTTTTGGCATTGATTACCTCCAGCTGATTGGTAGCATTTTGAGACTGAAGATCCAATTGATCGGAGATGGGGAGTGAGCCTGCATTGACCAGTTTAGTGGTTCTTTCCAATTGCTCTGAAGTAGATTTCAACTGGTTTTCGGCGATTTTCACTTGTTCCCTGTTGAAAACCACATTGATAAATTGGTTGATGATATCCAAGGTCACCTGATTGGTAGTCGCCTGAAGATTAAACTCCCCAGACTCCAGATCTTTTCGGGCTTGTGCTACGGTGTTGTTGATTCTCATCCCTCCAAAGACGGTCACATTGGAATTGGCAAACAGGTTGATGTTGCCTATTCGGTTGTTTTCAAAGAGGTTGGTTACCGGGTTGATAGAACGACCCCATCTATACCCCGAGCTGGCACCCATGGAAAAGCTGGGTATTCTTTGGCCTTGACTCTGAAGCAAAGTAGCTTCTGTAATTTCCTGATTAAGTCGGGTTCGCTGCAAGGTTAGGTTGTTTTCCAAGGCGATGTCCACACAGGTCTGGAGATCATAAGGACCTGAAGGCAATTCTGCTTGGGCCAATACTGTAAAGAAGGTCCCCAGAGATAGATAAAAGAATAGAAACAACTTTTTCATTCGGATGGATAGTTGGTTTAAGTTGGGAATTTAATGGGTTTTAGAGATCAATATCAGGAATGTATATCAACTCCTTGATCCATGGTATAGACTGTAAATATTGGGTAGTGATCGGTCTAATTCCAGAATCCATTTCAATAACATGGCAGGCGGTATCATGTTTTCCTTTTCTGGAAACGGACATAGTGGCGATATTCGAACCCTCCTGAGCGATCACACTGGCAATAAAAGCGATAGCTCCGGCGGTATCTTTTGCTTTGATGATAAGGGTATGGGATTGTGCAGAAAAATTAGCCACAAAGCCATCCACTTCGGCAATATTGATGACTCCGCCGCCCAGACTTTCACCTACCACCTCTATGATTTTCTCTCCTTTTTTCAGGTTGAGCTTGATCGTATTCGGATGGTGAACTGAGGAATTGCCGATTGACTTAAACTTGTATTTGAGGCCTTTTTCTTTGCTCAGTTCGATTGCATTTTTGATTTGGGAATCATCGGTTTTGAAATCCATCAAGCCTCCCAAAATAGCGCGGTCACTACCGTGCCCCTCATAGGTACGTGCAAAGGAATTGTAGAAAGTGATATCTGCCTCGTCTGGAATCCCACCAAGAATGCGTATGGCTGAACGGGCTATCCGTACTACTCCGGCTGTATGGGAGGAGGAAGGACCGATCATTACCGGACCGATCATATCAAACACACTACTTTTATTGGCCATGGGCTTTTTTCAGTCAATATTAATGCTAAGCCTGATTTCGTCCCGAAGATTAAAAAAATATTTCCTTAAACGGCATATTCAGTCAAAAATCCACGCTTTCTAGAATCAGTCTATTCAATGGTCGGTAGAACAGATCAGAAAAGTGTGCGAATATGAACATAAAGATGAGCGGATATGAAACAGGTTTTGGGGAATGGGATGGAAAACGAGGAGGAGTCCGATGTCGGATGACTGATGATCACTGTCAGGCAGAGCACCTGAGAGACGGGAGTCTTGAAGTCGAAGCCCGTACATTCATTTGATCAGGAAGGAGGAAGACCAAATACCTAAGACCGGAGTCGGGAGATGGATGGAACGTTGACGTTTTACTGATTTTGTTCTGTGGAGGTCGGAATTATTGATGGATTTCGCCACTTTTCCACTATTTATGAGAGAAAAAGGGGATGAACTGTAGATTTTCGATAAAATTAAACGAGACTCAAAGAAATCTCTGCAGACGTTTGCATCAAACCTTTTATATTTATCGACCTTAATAAATAAAATTTGAACTAATCCTGATTCTCATTACCCAAAACTCTCAACCTAACCCAATCCTATGCTCCTTGAACCCATTGACCTAGCCGTATTCGTAGGCTACTGCCTGTTGATTATCGGAATGGGCCTTTTTGTCTCCCGTGAGAAAAAAGGCCATGTCAAAAACTCCTCAGATTATTTTTTAGCCTCCAAAGCCCTTCCTTGGTGGGCAGTAGGTGCCTCTCTGATTGCTTCCAACATCTCAGCTGAGCAATTTATCGGTATGTCGGGCTCGGGCTTTGCCCTGGGTCTTGCCATATCCACCTACGAGTGGATGGCGGCTGCGACTCTTCTGGTGGTGGCTATCTTTTTTCTTCCCGTATATATTAAAAAGGGCATTTATACGATGCCGGGATTTCTCCTGGATCGGTACGATACCCGGGTGAGGACCACAATGGCTGTCTTTTGGCTTTTGCTGTATGTCTTTGTCAATTTGACTTCTGTACTTTATCTCGGGGCCTTGACCCTCAACACCATTTTGGATGTGCCTTTATTTACTGGAATTGTGGGATTGGCACTTTTTGCCATGGTGTACTCCATTTACGGCGGATTGAAGGCTGTAGCTTGGACAGATGTGGTTCAGGTTGTTTTCCTTATTGCGGGTGGATTAGCTACGACTTATATCGCCTTGAGTATGGTCGGAAATGGGGACGCATGGGAAGGTCTTGGATTATTAAGGAAGGAAGTCCCCGGTCACTTTTCCATGATTCTTTCGAAAGGTGAAATGATGATTCCCGATGGAAAAGGAGGAACCAAAGACGCTTACCTAGAGCTTCCCGGACTTTCCGTTTTGGTCGGAGGAATGTGGATTACCAACCTCAGCTATTGGGGGTTCAACCAATACATCACACAGAGGGCCTTGGCAGCCAAAAGTTTGGATGAAGCCCAAAAGGGGATGATTTTTGCAGGATTTCTGAAGCTTTTGATGCCTTTGATCGTGGTGATCCCGGGGATTGCCGCTTGGGTAATCGTGAAAAATGGAGGAGACACCACATTTATCCAATCCATGACTGACCCGGCTACCGGACTGGTAAAATCTGACCGGGCTTATCCTACCTTACTTCAGTTGCTTCCTGTTGGCTTGAAAGGCTTGGCTTTTGCTGCATTAACTGCCGCAATTGTTTCTTCTTTGGCTTCCATGGCCAATAGTACTTCCACGATTTTCACCATGGACATTTATACCAAGTACTTTGGGAAAAATGCCTCTGAAACCAAGCAGGTGACTGTAGGTAGGATTACCGCTTTGGTTGCTTTTGCCATTGCATCGATCGTTGCTCCAGCGTTGGGGCAGTTGGACCAGGCATTTCAGTTCATTCAGGAATATACCGGGTTCATCAGCCCGGGAGTGTTTGCGATATTCTTTTTCGGTGTATTCTGGAAAAAAACCACTTCCAATGCCGCCCTTGTGGGAGCTTCCTTAAGTATCCCGCTTTCAGTGGTATTAAAAGCAGTTTTCCCCAATCTTCCTTTCCTTGATCGGATGGGAGTGGTATTCCTGATATTGTCTACCTTGATGGTGGTGATTTCCCTGGTTGAAGGGAAAGGAAAAGATCATCCAAACAGCATAGAGGTCAACAGAGACTTGTTCAGGACCAGTACCCAATTCAAAATAGGAGCAATATTGATTGCCGGGATTATTGCAGGTCTCTACACTATTTTTTGGTAAGCCATGAGAAAATTACTGTTAGGACTTGATTTGGGAAGCAGTTCGGTGAAAGCTTCCTTACTTGACGCTGACTCCGGCAAATCCATTGCTTCCAAAGCTTATCCGGAGGAGGAAATGCCAATTTCGTCTCCTGAAAACGGCTGGGCTGAGCAAGACCCGGAAATGTGGTGGAACTATGTCAAAGAAACGACGGCCTTTGTCCTGAAGAAAGCAGGAGTGAAAAAAGGAGAGCTCAAAGGCATAGGGATTGCCTATCAGATGCATGGCTTGGTCTGTGTGGACAAAGATCAAAAAGTCCTCAGGCCAGCAATCATCTGGTGTGACAGCCGAGCGGTGTCCCTAGGGGAAAAAGCTTTCCAGGCTTTGGGTGAAGGCTATTGTCTACCTCACTTGCTAAATTCCCCGGGGAATTTCACAGCTTCCAAACTCCGGTGGGTGATCGAGAATCAGCCTGAGGTGGCGGCTCAAATCGACAAAATCATGCTTCCGGGTGATTTCATTGCCATGAAGTTGAGCGGAGAGATATTGACCTCTGAGACGGGACTATCCGAAGGTATCTTTTGGGATTTCAAATCCAATGGGCTGAGTAAAAAGCTGCTCAAGCAAATGGAAATCCCAGAACATTGGATTCCCAAGGCCGTTCCTTCTTTTTCCATTCAAGGAAAAGTCAGCAAAAAAGCCGCGAAAGAAACCGGTCTCGATGAAGGGGTTCCCATAGCCTATCGGGCAGGGGATCAACCCAACAATGCTTTTTCCCTTCAGGTACTCAAACCCGGAGAATTAGCCACTACGGCTGGCACTTCAGGGACTGTTTATGGAGTCTGCGATCAGCCTCTTTATGATCCCAAATCCCGGGTAAATACCTTTGTCCATGTCAACCATTCAGAGAAAAACCCTTCCTATGGGGTATTACTTTGTGTAAATGGTACTGGAATTCTGAATTCATGGCTGAAAAAGCTCATGGGAGGCAGCAGGCTTACCTATGATGAAATGAACCGAATAGGCAGCAGTGCCCTGATCGGTTCTGAGGGCCTAGTCTTTATTCCCTTTGGCAACGGAGTAGAAAGAATCATGCAAAATCGTCCCGTAGGCGCACATCTTGTTGGGCTTGATCTTCTAAAGCATGATAAAAGCCATGTGGTACGAGCAGCCCAAGAAGGGATTGTATGTGCCTTGACCTATGGATTCCGAATCATGAAAGATATGGGAATGAATCTTCAGACGGTAAAAGCCGGGCATGCCAATATGTTCCTAAGCCCATTGTTCCGCAAAACCTTTGTGCACATGAATCGCGTGTCTCTTGAGCTTTATGATACAGATGGAGCACAGGGGGCAGCAAGAGGGGCAGGGATTGGAGCAGGGATTTTTGCTTCTGAAGCGGAAGCTTTCCAAGGCTTAAGCTTGTTGGAGACCCTGGAGCCTAACGTAAACTTCTTTGAACCCTATGAGGAAGCTTATCAGCAATGGGAAAAACGTCTAAATGAACTCCTCAGAAATTGATCGATAAAACTCAAACACAACCTATTTATAAACCTATTACCAAAATAATCTAAATCTTATGGCTAAAACTTATTTTCCCAACATCGGCAAAATCCAATTTGAAGGAAAGGAAAGCGATAATCCTTTGGCATTTCGCTATTATGATGAAAACCGCGTGGTAGCCGGAAAAACCATGAAGGAGCATTTCAAATTTGCCATTGCCTATTGGCATTCCTTCTGTGGTACAGGAGGAGATCCTTTCGGACCAGGCACGATTGTCCATCCTTGGGATGCAGATCCGGATCCGGTGCAGCGGGCAAAAGACAAAATGGATGCTGCATTTGAGTTCATTTCCAAAATCGGCGTGGATTACTATTGCTTCCATGATATCGATCTGATCGATGAAGGCCCTAGCCTTACTGAATATGAGCGAAGAATGGGAATCATTACCGATTATGCGCTGCAGCATCAGAAAGCCTCCGGGATCAAGTTGCTTTGGGGTACGGCCAATGTCTTCAGCAATCCCCGCTACATGAATGGGGCTTCCACCAATCCTAATTTCGATGTGCTGGCTTTTGCCGGTACTCAGGTAAAGAATGCACTGGATGCCACTATTAAACTGGGCGGTGAAAATTATGTCTTCTGGGGTGGAAGAGAAGGCTATATGTCCCTTTTAAACACCGATATGAAGCGGGAGAAAGATCACCTGGCACGCTTCCTTACCATGGCCAAGGACTATGCCCGAAAAAATGGATTTAAGGGTACCTTCTTTATTGAGCCCAAACCTATGGAGCCAACCAAGCACCAGTATGATTATGACTCTGAGACGGTGATTGGCTTCCTGCGGCACTATGGATTGGATAAGGATTTCAAATTGAATATCGAAGTGAACCATGCCACTCTGGCTGGACATACCTTCCAGCATGAATTGCAAGTCGCAGCGGATGGAGGGTTTTTGGGCTCTATCGATGCCAATAGAGGAGATTATCAAAATGGCTGGGATACGGATCAATTTGCGATCAACCTTCAAGAACTAGCCGAATCCATGCTAGTGATCTTGGCGGCAGGTGGTCTGCAGGGCGGAGGAGTGAACTTTGATGCCAAGGTGAGACGCAACTCCACGGATCCTGAGGATCTCTTCCTTGCGCATGTCGGAAGTATGGATGCGTTTGCCCGGTCAATGATTATCGCCTCCGAAATCCTGGAAAAGTCAGATTACCTCGAGCGGAGAAAAAACAGATATGCCAGCTTCGATTCCGGCAAAGGGAAATCCTTTGAGGCAGGGCAGCTGACTCTGGAAGATCTTCGTGCCCATGCTTTGGAAACAGGCGAACCCAAGCAGATTTCCGGTAAGCAGGAGTATTTTGAGAATCTCATCAATCGATTTATCTGATAGGCATTAGTGCCAACAAATAATGAGGCTGTCTCAAAAGTATAGTTTGTCACATGGAGCAAAGTGGAAATATGTTCCAGATATCTGGAAATGGCTTTCGATTTCGAGACTCCCGTCTCTCAAGTGCTCAGGCTGACAACGAAACGATATTTGAGACAGCCTCTTTTTGTTACTGGTCAAGACTCTCTACCAAATTCTTGGCTCTTGCCATTTCCTCTACCTGCTCTTGATACTTGGGGTTGGGCTGGACCCCGACCACATTTTCCAAGAAATCTATACTGGCAAACAGCACTCCCTGCCAGTCGTGGGAGGTGATGGTACTCGCGATCACATGATCCCCAGATTTGGGAAAAGCCTGTTCCCGTTTAAGGTTTTCCGGAGTCCCTACCTGAGCGTACATCTCCAGCATTTTCGGTACAGAGACGACCCGATCTTGCTCCTGATCATTTTTGAAATAGTAGCCAAGAAAGAGCGGCTGCCTGATTTTGGCAAAAGTCTCCGGATTCATCGCACTGTACATGAGCACGCCCAAACTTTCGTAAGCATTGAAATGTTGGATTTCGGACCAAAATTGAGCCTTTTCTCCGGTTCTCTTCATGTCCACGACGCCATTCTCAGTCATGGCACTTTTCATAAATACCTTAGCCCAGGGATTGAATAAATAAGAAAGTCGCTCCCCGTTGTCCCGGATGGCTGGCGAAAAAAGAACGACGGCCGCTAGCTCAGGCTGCTGACTTGCCAAAAGCAAAGTTAAGGTGCCTCCCATGGAAGTTCCCACTACAATGACCGAATCTCCCAAGCTTTTTCCTATTTGAAAGGCCTCTCCGGCGGCATCTGCCAGCTTTTGGGCAGTCACGTATTCCATGCCGTTGGCCCGGCGAATACCATGGTCGGGAAGACGGGTCACAAAAACATTGGCCCCAAAATGCTCCCCAAGAAATCGATGGACTGGATCTCCTTCCATAGGACCCGCCCCAAAGCCGTGAATGTAAACGATAGCGTAGGGAGTTTTTCTCTTGTTGAGACTGTCTGCCCATTGGATATAAGCTTCATTACCCTGTTTCAATCCAATCACGGTATCCTCTCGATGATGAAGGTATTGTTCCAATTCTGACAATCGGGTAGGGACTTCAGGAAAATGGATGATCAGCTCCTCTTTATTGGTCTTTGGTCCCAGCATATAGACAATGACTAGGACCATAGCAGTGGCAAAAACGCCTAAAAAAATTTTTCTGAGCATGTCAATTGATCTTTAAGTAGGGAGAAGTAGAGTCGATGAATGAGCGGTCACCATTTCTCAAAAACAAAAAGGTTCTTGTTTTCAACTGGGAATAGTTTTCAGGGGTGATAGTCAATCTGCTGCCAAAGTAAACGGAAATCCCATCAAAAGTTCTCAGGTCAGCTATTTTTTTACCTTCTGGGGTTTGCAGAAGATACCCGATATCCGTTCCGATGGGAAGTCCAGCAAAAGGTGCAGTTAAAACAACCGAAATGTTGGAAATATTGCGAAGGGTAAATGTTTCTAAACAGCTCAAGGCATAGGCCTGACCGGGTAAGCTCCCTCCTGAAGGATTTTCTTTTCTCAGAATTTCCAGTTCAAAATTAAATCTAAACTGCTCTATCGAAACGGTGTCTGAGGAGCTGGCATAGCGCTGATTGAGGTAGGGACTGTAAAAAACCTCCTTGATACTTAGCGCGTCGGCTTCTACCGGGTTGGGGCAAAGGTCATTCAAGTCGGGGGTATCTACGCAGGAAGAAGTGATCAGGATCAATAAATAGGCGAGTCCCAAGCAGCAGGTAGCTGTTGACTTTTTTGAATTCAGGACCCTTGACCAATTTTTGATTTTCATATCTTAAAATTAAGCAATTGAATGAGGATCAGTGAGCTTCAGGTTCTTTTTCAGATCTTTTAAGAAATTAATTCATCAGATTTTTTGAAAAAAAATTGTTTGCAGCACCTACTTTGTACGTGTAAATGTAGCGGATTCCCTAGTTTTAACGTCGAAAACAAAACCTCAGGATTAATTATGAAAAAACTACTTCTATTTTTCTTTTTGGCCTCAACCACTATTTCTCAGGCCCAAGACCTATACAGCATTGAAACCAAAGTTCCGTACCAATCCATGTATTTGGAGCTGGGTGGCGCCGGCTTACCGTACTCCTTCAATTATGATTTTCGCTTTGACAAAAGCAGAATTGATACTTGGGGAATGCGTGTTGGATTTGGTGGATATACCATAGATGGGGATTCTTTCTTCTCTTTGCCAGTAATGGTAAACAAACTTTACGGCAGAGGTCCTCATTATTTTGAATTGGGCTTTGGAGCCACTTTTTTCGCATTTGATGAATACACCTATTCTTATTGTTCCAATGGATATTTTGATTCCAATGGACGCTACATCTGTACCAGCACGGTGCAGGAGACCAGCAACTATAATTACATTTTGGATGTGGATGGTTCTCCAAGTGTCATGGGAACCCTAAACTTCGGCTACCGAAGAGTGCCAATAGATGGAGGATTTACCTGGAGAGTCGCATTGACTCCTATCTTCAACAACAATGGTTTCTGGCCGCTTTATGCAGGATTCGGATTTGGTTATGCCTTTTGACGAGAAGGTTCCCTTGGAGATTTTGATTCCTTTCGGACAAAACCTGTACGCATGCGTACAGGTTTTTTTGTGTCAATGCATTTTATTTCAGTAGGTTATAAACTTTTTGAAAATTAATTTCTCTTAACCTGAACAATAAGATGTAACATGGATTTTCTCTGGTTTTGGTCAAAATTGTACGGAAATGTGACAGTCGAACGAGGGTTTTCCCAAAGACGATCATTTTTTGATGAATTTTTGAAAAAGGAATTAGCGGCTCATGGAATAGGTTTTTTAAAAAAATCTTAATTCCGATGCTTTCAGATGGTTGTTCAAATGGGGCATGTTGGCATTTGGTATTCCGTTCGCAGTAAGGCTAACAACTCTAAACCAACAAAACATTATGAAAACCTTATTCACATTCGCACTTGCAGGCACATTGACTTTAAGCAGCCTCGCTTCGTTTGCCTCCGATGATTTGAAAGCCGACTCGGATGTCAAAGCCAATTTCAAGAAAGTAAACGTACTCCTAAAAGAGGGAGTAGGGGAAGCAAAAATTGCCCTTTATGATCATTCCGGCAAAAAGCTTCATCAGAAAAAGGTCAAGGTACAAGATCAGGATGTGGTCATTCCTTACAACCTGTCTGAGTTGCCTTGTGGAGAATTTACCATCAAAATTGAGTCCGATTCTGAAGCAGTGGAGTACAAGGTCAATACTTTTGAACGACCTTTTCAGGCAGTAGCTTCCCCATTGACGGCCTATGGCAAGGTCACTGACAGAAGCACCATAAACTTGACCGTGATCGGAATTACCGAAGAAGGGGTGAAAGTTCAAATCCGAGAGAAAGGATCCAATCAAATCATTTATTCAGAAGACTTGGCAGTGAAAGATGCTTTCAAGAAGGACTACGCGCTCAAAGGTTTGGAAGCTCAGGATGTCTATTTTGAGGTGATGGATTCCAGGGGACAGATGAAGTCTCTTCACTTTGAGTAATCGCTAAACCACCTATTGTAGCGACCCCGGTTCTTGTTGAAGAGCCGGGGTTATTTTTTGAGCAAATGTTTCGTGAGGTTTTGGGCGGACTCGACCAAGTCAATTCCCAGCTCGTTCTTGCTGATTTCCAAAACCTGATTCTTTTCCTTCTCAGGAAGAGCCTTAAAGCCGTACCAGGTACCCAATATTCCACCAACCAAAGCCGCCGTGGTATCGTTATCCCTTCCATAATTGGTCAGGAAAATCAGAGAGTTTTTGAAATCAAAATCTGCATAAATCATTGCAGTGAGGGATTGAAGGTAGATTTCCCCGGCATGAAAAGGCATGTCTTGCTGCTTTTGATCGAGTTGGGAAAAAGCAAATTCAAGTGCCGGACTGCCCGATTTCATAGCGCTGGGTAGGCTGTCCAGTTTTTTGGCTTCCTGATTGATGAAAAGTGCATCTCTGAGAATCCGGTACGATGTCCTTCCCACCAACCTGCTCTGAAAATAACCCTCAGGATCCAAGCGTAGGGAAGCCAGCAAATCCTGCTTGGTTGCTTTGGGCTTCATTCCTGCCGAGGTCATGGCCATGGCCAAGGCAGAAATATCTCTTGCATAGCCCAAATCAAAAAATGTAAGCTGAAATCCCTCCTGATAGGCTTTTTCCGGATTTCCCGGGAAAAACACACCTAAGGCCGGGGCGTACAATAATCCCGCACAGACCATTTCTCCTCCGTAAAATTTGGAAAGGGAATCCGCATAGCCAGTCAGGTTATCATCTAGATAGGGTCGACTCACTTTTGCCCACTCCGAAAGCCAATTGACCTCCAACATGACCTGTTCGTAAGGTTCCGGGTCGGAAGTCTCGAGTTTCTGGAATTTCTTCAGGCTTTGCTCATAGGTTTTCAGAATATGCCCTGCAAACTCTTTGGCTTCCAATTCTCCCGGTTTTTGAGTGAGCAAATATTCTGTAGTTAATATTTTCCATCGGGTATCGTCTGTGGTTCCGCCTGCGGGCAGATTTGCTATCCATGTTCCCTCGGGAGATACTTCCCGAATCATGGAGTCGAGACTTTCCACGTAGCCGTATTCCAGATTAATGCTCTCCCTGCTCCACATTTCGGTAGGTGCACCCATCGCATCCCCAATGGCCGAACCTACCAGCATACCCAGTATTTTATCGTAGAGTTCTGCTTCGGTAAGGCCTGATTCAGTTTGAATTTCGGAGGAAAAAGCAGGTATTTCCTTTACCACATCCTGATTGGTACAGGAAAAGAGGAGAAATAATAATCCGAAAAAAAGTAAGTGAAAATGCCTCATATCAATTCAATATCAAGTGTTTAGCAAATTTGAGAAGCTCTTCTTTTTGTTCCAGATTCAACTGAAGCGGAAGCTGAGCAATGCCAATCAGGCGACGGAGGATTTCTACACCCCGGCATTGATTCAGCAAGTGATGATCCAGGGGATGAGCGTATTGATCCACAATCCGACTAAGAATCTCCTCACCCTGCAATCCCAAATCCATATGTGCCAAAAAGACCCCGAGATCAAATTCCCGATCTCCCAAAAAGCCAAATTCCGGATCAATAATCTTGATTGCTGAGTCGACCTGAAGCCAGCTTCCGGGATAGAAGTCGCCGTGAAGCAGTGTTTTACCAGAGGATAGATACCTTTCACCCAGCTCGGCTACTTTCTCTTTTAATACTTCATCCTGTTTTATTTTCATGCTTAAGGCCTGAAGTCCGGGCTGAATGGTATCTAGATCGAAGCCGTTTTCCTCCCGAAAGGGAAAATTGAAAATGTGCTCATGATTCAGTCTTCTCATGGGGAGATTGTCCGGAAAGTCTGTTACCGAAAGCTCATGGAGGGTATTCAGAAATCGGACAAGCTGGCCCACTTCCTCCAGCCGGAGCTTTTTCTTTCCTGAATAGATCTCTGTAAAATCCTTGCCTACACCCAAATCTTCGGTGAGAAGCAGATGATTTTCCGGATCAAAGCCTAAAATTAGAGGGACAAATTCCCGCATGGTCTGCGATTGATTGAGGATTTGATAGAATTGATACTCAACTTGGATTCGATCAATCGGTGCAGGGATTTGAGGAAATTTCTTGACGAAAGGTTTGGACTGCTTGAGGATCACAGATCGTTGATCTGTTTTTACACGGAGCACCAAATTCATGTTTCCAGGGCCGGCGATACTGATTTGGGCTACCTTTTCTCCTTGCTTCCAGAAGCTGAGCTTTTGGATTTCTTCCAGAGAGCTTTTTTCGGATAATTCTAGCATAGTTTTACAGAAAGCCTTCAAAAGTAAATGCTTTGGCTTCATTTCGAGGCAAATTCTTCAATTTCTTGGCAATTGTCTGAGGAACGGCAAGTATGTCCTTTTACAAAAACCTTATTTTTGAAAACAGAAAAACTAAACCCAAATATGTTCGGACTACACAGATCCCTTTTTACAGAAGAGCACGACCTGTTCAGGCAAAGTGTCAGAGATTTTATCGCCAGAGAAATTGTCCCCAACAATGCCCAGTGGGAAAAAGACAAAATGGTGAGCCGGGAATCCTGGTTGAAATTTGGTGAGAATGGCTTTTTGGGCATGCAGGCCCCAGAAGAACTGGGCGGAATGAATATTCAGGATTTCCGTTACCATGCCATTTTGATTGAAGAAATCGGGTTGAGCGGTTGCTCCGGCCCGGCGATTGGCTATCCTTTGCACAGTGATATCGTGATGCCTTACATTCTTCACTATGCGACTGAGGAAGCCAAGAAGAAGTACATACCCAAAATGATTACCGGGGAATACATCGGTGCTGTGGCCATGACCGAACCCGGGGCTGGTTCCGATCTTCAGGGCATGCGGTCTACAGCTGAGGATAGGGGAGATCATTACCTGATCAATGGCTCCAAGACCTTTATCACCAATGGATATCTTTCTGACGTCGTGGTCGTTGCAGCCAAAACTGACCCTTCCAAAGGAGCTAAAGGCATCAGCTTGTTTTTGGTAGACCGGAATATGAAGGGATTTTCCAAGGGAGTTCCTTTCGAAAAAGTGGGACTTCATGCTCAGGATACCTGCGAGTTGTTTTTTGAAGATGTAGTAGTCCCCAAAGAGAATCTCCTTGGGAAAGTAGGTGACGGCTTTAAGTACCTCATGACCGAGCTTGCACAAGAGCGGCTGGTCGTGGCTTTGTCTGCAGTGGCATTGGGAGAATTTATGCTTCTTTCCACTTTGGACTATGTGAAGCAGAGAAAAGCCTTTGGTAAAAGTATTTCTGACTTCCAAAATACCCGATTTAAACTGGCTGAGATGACAGCAGCCCTAGAGCAGGGCAGAATCTATTGCGATTATTTGGTTCAGCTGCACAATGAAGGCAAGCTGGATTCTGCCATGGCCTCAGCGGCCAAATACAATATGACCGAGCTACAATGCAAGGTGGCCGATGAATGTGTGCAGCTTCATGGAGGTTATGGCTACATGTGGGAATATCCTGTGGCCAGAGGATGGGCAGATGCTCGGGTCCAAAGAATTTATGCAGGGACCAATGAAATCATGAAAGAACTCATTGCAAGAAAAATCCTCAAGTAAAATTCAAACACTTGGCGATACAGTGGATTTTTAAGTAATTGATCCTCGAAAAAACCCAAAACCCACCCAAACCAATGAGCGATTACCCTTGGCTAAAGCAATACCCCGCCGCCGTGGATAAGGAAGTCAATTATCAGGCCTATTCCAGTGTCACGGAGCTGTTTGAAGAAAGTGTAAAGAAATATGGTTCAGCTATTGCCTATGAATGCATGGGCAAAACCATGACATTTGATCAACTCGACCAATTGAGCGCCCAATTTGCCAATTACCTGACTCAGGTACTGAAGCTGGATAAAGGCTCCCGAGTGGCGATTCAAATGCCCAATATCCTGCAATATCCAGTAGTCATGTTTGGTGTATTGAGAGCAGGAATGGTGGTAGTGAATACCAATCCGCTTTACACTCCTTCTGAGATGAAGCATCAGTTTAACGACTCAGGAGCTGATGTGATCGTGATAGTGGCCAATTTTGCAGCCAACCTGGAGAAAATCCAAAATGAAATCTCTGCCAAACATATAATCGTCACCGAATTGGGAGATCTATTGGGAGGACTGAAAGGGACTATCGTCAATCTGGTAGTGAAATATGTGAAAAAAATGGTGCCTCCATTTTCCCTCAAAAACTCAGTCACCTTCAAGCAGGCTATATCCAAAGGTTCCGGATTTACTTTCAAACCGGCTACCTGTACCTTGGCACAACCTGCCTTTTTGCAATATACCGGAGGTACAACAGGAGTCTCCAAAGGAGCGGAATTAACCCATGGAAATATCGTCGCCAATATGCAGCAGATTTCCGCCTGGATGAAACCTCAACTCAAAGAAAGAGAAGAAATCGTGATTACGGCTTTGCCTTTGTATCACATCTTTGCTTTGACTGTGAATTGCTTGGCCATGCTGAAAATTGGAGCGCATAATGTGCTGATTACCAATCCAAGAGATATGAAGGCCTTTATCGGTGATTTAGCTAAAAAACGATTTACTGTCATCACCGGAGTCAATACCTTATTCAATGGACTTCTCAATCAGGAGTCTTTCAAAGGTTTGGACTTCTCCGGATTGAAAATTGCAGTAGGGGGAGGAATGGCAGTACAGCGGGCTACTGCTGAGAAGTGGAAAAGCATCACCGGAGTTCCTCTGGCTGAGGGCTACGGTTTGACAGAAACTTCTCCCGTAGCGACCTGTAATCCCATCGACGGTACCGAGCGAATCGGAACCATCGGAGTACCACTTCCCAATACAGAAGTGATGATCGCCGATGATCAGGGCAATCCTTTGTCAATCGGAGAGCGTGGAGAGATCCTCATCAAAGGACCTCAGGTCATGAAAGGTTATTGGAATCGTCCTGAGGAAACCGCCAATGTTATGCACGGAGAGTGGTTCAAATCCGGAGACATCGGGGTGATGGATGAGGATGGCTTTGTCAAAATCGTGGACCGTAAGAAAGAGATGATCCTTGTGTCAGGTTTCAATGTATATCCCAATGAAGTGGAAGATGCCGTAGCCTCTTGTCCTGGAGTATTAGAAGTAGGGGTAATTGGAATGCCTGACCCTAAGTCAACAGAGAAGGTCGTGGCCTATGTGGTTCAAAAAGACGGTTCCTTAACTGCAGAGAAGGTGATTGCTCATTGCAAAGGTTCGCTAACCAATTACAAAGTTCCTAAGGAGGTTTACTTTACGGATGAGCTGCCTAAGTCCAACGTAGGGAAAATCCTCCGCAGGAAAATCAAAGAAGCCCACATCGAAAAAGTGGGTGAAAATGGATAAACTGAAAAACTAACCTAATCCTAAACTCATAAAACCGCGTTTTCGCGGTTTTTTTGTTTCCTTTGTGCTCTTTGATCAAAAGCAAGTCACTCTAAATCAAATCATACAAAATCTCTAAATCCTATTTTAATTTTTGACTGAATGAACTGGCAGCTTTTTAAAGACGCGATTTTGGGCAAGGAGCAGGATTTTACCCGTCTTTCCCTTCGCACAGCAATTTTCATACTTGCCATACCCATGATTTTGGAGATGATGATGGAGTCGGCCTTTGCAGTGGTGGATATTTTCTTTGTAGCCAAACTGGGAGAGTTTGCCATTGCTACGGTCGGGCTGACCGAATCTGTGATCGTATTGACCTATGCTATTGGATTTGGAATCAGTATGGCAGGTACTGCCTTGGTATCCAGACGATTTGGGGAAAAAGAGTATCATGAGGCGGGCTCTGCCACTTTTCAGCTTTTGATTGTCGGAGGTGTGATTTCCGTCTTTTTGGGAATAGGAGGCTGGATCTTTGCGTCTGATTTATTGACCCTGATGGGAGCGGAGGAAGCCGTAGTAAAATCCGGAACCAACTACGCGAGGATTGTTTTCGCAGGGAATACAGCCATCATGTTGCTTTTCTTGATCAACGGAGCCTTCAGGGGAGCAGGTCAGGCGCATCATGCGATGCGCTCGCTTTGGATCGCCAATGGGCTGAATATCGTGTTGGACCCCCTTTTTATTTTTGGTCTGGGTAGTTGGGATGGATTTGGACTGGATGGAGCAGCGATTGCCACTACCTTGGGGCGAAGTGTAGGGGTGGTCTATCAATTATATCACCTTTTCAATGGAAAGCATCGACTCAAAATCGTCCGGGAAAACCTGAGAGTGAAGTGGGAGACCATCCGTAAGATCATCGATCTGTCCTTGGGCGGGATGGGGCAATTTCTCATTGATTCTCTTTCCTGGGTAGCTTTAACCCGGATGAACGCAGAATTTGGTTCGGCAGCTTTGGCGGGGTATACCATTGCCTTTCGGGTGTTGATTTTTACCATTTTGCCGGCCTGGGGACTTTCCGGAGCAGCAGCTACGTTAGTCGGGCAAAATTTGGGTGCCAAAAAGATGCTGCGGGCCGAGCAGGCCGTTTGGTTGACCACAAGGTACAATGTCATCTTCATGGCCTCTGTCACGGGGATATACCTCCTCTTCAGCAAGCAGTTGGCGGAGATTTTCACAGATATTCCTGAGGTAAGAGATGTTGCAGCCCAAGGGCTTTGGGTCATCGCATTGGGTTACATTTTCTTTGCGGTTGGGATGGTACTCACTCAGGCATTTAACGGAGCTGGAGATACCAAAACCCCCGCTTGGATCAATACGGGGGTACTTTTGGGGATGGAAGTGCCTTTGGCTTATTTTCTGGCTTTTCCTATGGGAATGAAATATCTGGGAATATTCATAGCTATCGCATTTTGTCATTCTTTCCATGCTTTGGTTTCTTATTACTTTTTCCGTCAGGGAAAATGGAAGAAAATGGAGGTATGAAAAAAAGCCTTCCTGCATCTCAGGAAGGCTTTTTGTTATCTGGTAATCAGGTATATCTTGTGATTGTTGTGTTCAAGCAGAAGCTCTGTTTTCTCCAGTAGGACTCCAAATTCCTTTTGGATCTCTTCTCTTTCTCCATAGAATTCGGCTTTTACTTTCAGCTCTTTATCAACCAGGATTATGGTGGGGAATTTCTTATCCAATCCCTCAATTTCCAGCTTGATTTCTACTGATTCGGGTTGGTTGTTGGGTTGATTGGCAAAGGTATTCTGGCTAGTTCCTAAGCTCATTCCCAAAACCAATAGCGCAAACCCTATTTTTTTCAGCATTTCGTTTCGGATGATTTTCATGGTTTAATTCTGTTTGAAATAGTTGGTTAGTAATACTAACTACCTTAACGAAAAGAGAACTTCCGGGTTAATTAATTTTACTTATTTTTAAAATAAAATTCTGTTTACTTTCAATTTTTTAGATAAATTATATAATCAAATGAAGATAATTTTCTTGAATAAAGATTAAAATTCTGTTTTGTAAGAAATTCGGTTAATTAAGATTTCTTCTCTAATCTGGACTTGAATTCAGAAAAAAGTGTGGAAATCAATCCAAGATTTTCATCTGAAGGATCCTTACCTCGGAAAGGGGCCGATCCTGCCGATTGGTCGGAACGGATGCGATGGAGTCGATTACTTCCATTCCCGAAATGACCTCCCCAAATACCGTATAGCTTTGATCCAAATGTGGGCTTCCCCCCAGTTTGCGATAGATTTCTTGGTGCGGGTCAGGGATTTGATAGGCTTCAAATTCTTGGTAATTCTCTGCGATTTGATTCCATTTTGCCTGTAACTGAACCGCAAGGAGCGAATCACGCTGAGCTCTTGCCTGCTCTAGAGAATCCAAGAGCGGTTTGTTTTTCGGATCATTGACTGCATAGTGCCTGGACAAAAACTGATTGATTCTTCCCTGATTATGCCGAAGAAGACTGTCATTTTGGATTTTTCCCTGGACAATGTAAAACTGAGTACTGCTGGAGACTCTTTGCGGATTATTGGTACGTGCAGCTCCGATCGCTCCTTTCTTGTGAAAATACTCCGGTCTGATTTCCGCCGGGAGCGTGTAGGGTAGGTCCGAACTGCCCAATCGGGCTGTAGAATTCGCACTTTTACTTTGGGTATCACCTGTCTGGATCATAAATCCTTCGATAACCCGATGAAAGAGCAAGCTGTCATAAATTCCTTCATTGACCAGTTTGATAAAGTTGTCCCGATGAATGGGAGTCTCGTCGTAAAGGAGTAGGACCATAGTGCCGTAATTGGTCTTCATTTCCACTTTGATCGGGTCAGAATTTATCCGTAGCCATTGAAATTCCAGTGCCAATAGTATTAGTAGGCCACTGAGAAAATTTAGAATTGAGCTCATGATTTACTGATTTATATCAGGGAATTGGGTGATCTTCTTTGGGATTATTCTCCGGCAATCTAGCCAACTTGTCTTAGATCTAAAAAGCGAATTGGCGTGGCAAACAAGGAAAATGCTTTTTTCAAAGAGGTAGGAGAAATCGCGCGATTTACAGCCCGATTCTTCAAGGAAGTCTCCAAGCCCAAGCAGGAATGGGAGGAATTGATTAACCAATGCTACTGGATTGGTTACAAAACCTTTACGCTGGTTGGGATCACCGCATTTATCATGGGTTTGGTATTGACGATTCAGTCAAGACCTACTTTGGTGGAGTTTGGAGCAGAATCCCTCTTGCCCTCGATGGTTTCTGTTTCCTTGGTCAGGGAGATTGCTCCTGTCATTACAGCTTTGATCTGTGCGGGCAAAATCGGTTCAGGAATCGGGGCGGAGTTGGGATCCATGCGGGTGACTGAGCAGATAGATGCCATGGAAGTCTCCGGTACCAATCCATTCAAGTATCTCGTGGTGACCCGGGTTTTAGCTTCCACGGTGATGGTCCCCATTCTGTCTAGCTTAGCTATAGCGATTTCCCTCTATGGTGGGTATTTGGGAGCCAATCTGAAAGGGGACGTTTCTTGGTCTTTGTTTTGGTATCAGGCGTATAAGGTGCTCATTTATGGGGATTTTATCCCGGCCATAGTCAAGACGATCTTCTTTGGATTTGCCATAGGTATTGTGGGTTGCTATAAGGGATATACTTCCCAGAAGGGTACCGAAGGAGTAGGAAGATCAGCTACCACTGCCGTGATCGTAGCTTCTTTGATGGTATTTATTCTGGATTTGATTGCGGTGCAGATTGCTGATGTATTGGGATTGACATGAGTCCTATGGAGAAGGAAAAAGCTATAATTGAAGTAAAAGATCTCAATAAATCCTTTGGGGAAAATCATGTTCTCCGGGACTTTTCTCTTTCTCTTTTTAAAGGGGAAAATTTAGTGATTCTTGGAAAATCCGGTTCCGGAAAATCAGTATTGATCAAATGCATTATCCGGCTTATTGAACCGGACTCTGGAGGGATAATCGTTTTGGATCAGGATATCAGCGAATTGGATCAGGATGAGATGGATAGACTCCGAGCGGACGTGGGTTTTCTCTTCCAAAGCAATGCGCTCTATGATTCGATGACAGTCAGGCAAAATCTGATGTTTCCTCTCAGAAGACACTGGTCTAAAGAAGAACGGGCAGCTAATGCAGAAACTGCTGTAAAAGAAGCTTTGGAGGATGTGGGACTAGCCCATACGATCGATATGATGCCTGCGGAGCTTTCCGGAGGGATGAGAAAGCGAATTGCCCTAGCTAGGACGCTGATTCTCAAGCCTAAAATCATTCTCTACGATGAGCCTACTACCGGCCTTGATCCCATTACGGCCAGAGAAATCAGCGAGTTGATGAACAGTATACAGGCCAAGTACAATACGGCGGCCATTATCATATCCCATGATATGAATTGTATCAAAATGACAGGAAACCGGATCATCATGCTGATTGATGGGAAAAATTATGCGGAAGATCAATTTGAAAATCTATTGAAACACACCGATCCCAAAGTCAGGGATTTCTTTGAAGGACTATGAAAAGCGATAAAAAAATAGACAATACCAAATTGGGAATAATCGTCATTGCCGGGCTGTTGTTTTTGGTTTTTTCCCTCTACATGATCGGAAGAAATCAGAATATTCTCGGCGCATCCATGAATGTCTACGTGGAGCTAAAAGATGTAAATGGCCTCTTACCGGGCAATAATGTCCGCTACAAAGGAATGAATGTAGGTACCGTGGCGGATATCGAAATGCAGGATCCCGAGCTGATTCGAGTTCGGCTGTTGATCAAGAAAACCATGGCTCCCTATATTATGGACAATTCCCGAACGACGATCAACACGGATGGACTGATGGGAAACAAAATCATTCATATCCATCCTCAGGAAGGTCACGGAAATCCAATCGAGGAAGGGGTAGTCCTCTATCCTTTGGATCAGGTGGGCACAGAAGATATGCTCAAAAAGCTCAATGATTCGGGTGATTATCTGGAAAGAACCTTGATGAACCTATCTGAAATTACTGACAAACTCAATGAGAATGAGGTGCTTTGGAAATTCATTTCTGATTCACTCTTAATTTCCGAGGTGAAGAATGCCGTTCGTTCATTTACTCAGGCCGGAAGCAATGCCGCTGAAATGGCAAAGGCAGGAAAAGAACTATTGCAGGAGATTGAAAGTGGAGATGGATTGACCTCTGCATTGATTTCAGATTCCTTACTGACTGAAAGTGTCGAACGTACAATCACGCAAATGGAATCTACCACCCAAGAAGCCAATCAGGCACTTCAGCAAGTCAGGCTTCTGCTCAAAGATGTGCAAGAGGGGCAGGGGACGGTCGGAATGTTGATGAAGGATTCTCTATTTCGGGAAACTTTGATTCAGACCATGATCAATCTGGAGCAGAGTACGGAGAGCTTCAATACCAATATGGAGGCGATGCGGTCCAATTTTCTGTTCAGAAAATATTTCAAAAAGCAGGAAAAGGCCCAAAAAAAGGCCGAAAAGGCCAAAGAGAAATCCAATTAATCAAAAAAAACTCCGGGTTGTGCCCGGAGTTTTTGATTTGGTTAGGGCTAGAAGGCTAAGGCCGCCAGCCCAAGTTTGGATTTGAGTGGGTTGATCCCTTTGAGGACGCTGCCCAAGTATTTATCTGCCAAGCCACTTCCCAAAAGATTGGTAAGGAATCCCATGCGCTTATTTTTCAAGTCTAGAATACTCGCTTTTTTCTGATCATCCGATCCGGATCCACCGGTGATTTTGAACAATTGGTCCACAAAGGACTTGTTGTTGGCTTTGAGCTTGGTGGTTTGGTCACCGGTCAGATTAAGACCTGAGGTATTATCTAAGATGCCAAGAACCTGCTTGGAGAGGTCAGCTCCACCTACATTGGGGATTTTTGGAACCTGAGCTTGAGCTGAGATTACTACTCCGAAAAGGAAAAGTAAGAGGGAGAGAGTTTTTAAATTTTTCATAGTTAAAACTTTTAAAGAGATTCTAAAATAAGGATTACAATCCAGAAGTAATGATGTCAATGTTCATATTAGCCAAAATAAAAGAATTATTGGCAGCCTTCCGCATGGTCAATCCATTTGCCATCCAAGCTCAGATAGCCTCCCATGCAATCGGCAGTCATGCAGGAGTGGATAGGTAAAATTCCTATCAAATCCCCAATCTGAACCTGATTCAAGAGGGTAGAAGATGCCTTAACGATCCCGTGTTCTTGGGAAATACTTTTCAGGTAAGACCGTTCAGGCAGAAGGGACCATCCCTTTTCAAGAAGTGAGACCACTTCTCCAAAATTTTTATTGCCTGAAGAATCCAATAAGACATCTTTGGCGAGATGCACTCCACCTCCATGAACCAATATTTCCCCTCTTTCCCGATTAATATCCACCACAGGCACAGCTAAACACACAGCGATATCTTCCTTGGAGCAGCTACCCAGTTCCGCTTGCATGAGGTCAAAAAAGACAAAATTCCCCGGCCCAAGTTCATCCACATCTCCAAATTCCTCCATGACTGCACAACCCGGAGTATCTCCCAGTCGGGTGACCAAGTCCGGAAATTCGCTGCTGTATTTGGTTTTGAGCATAATCAGCGCGTCTATACTCTGTTGGTAAATCTTTTTCTTGTCAGGAGTATAGTAGGTATGGCCCGGGTGGAGATAAAATCCCCGAAACTTCAACTTATCGGTGGATTTGGCTATTCTCAAGATTTCCTCAATAGTGCCAAAGTCTGATACATGAACTCCCGTTCTTCCATATCCAGCGTCGATTTCAATAAAAAAACCCACAGGTTGGGTAAGTTGATCTGCTAGTTTTTGAGCAGTTACCGGACTGACAATCTGGACTGAAAGTGATTGATTGACAGCCAAAGTATCCAGTTTTTTGATTTCCCGGATATTGAATGGAAAGGCTATATGGATGGTATCCCAACCTTGACCGCAGAGATATTCGGCAAGCTTGATGGAAGAGGCGGTGACTTCTCTGATCCCGTAGTCTTTTGCCCAATTTCCTATTTGATTGGATTGGGCTGTTTTCCAATGGGGCACCAGTTTCTTTCCCTGAGCAGCTGCCTTGTCAGCCATTCGTTTGATGTTGGTTCGAGTGATTTTTTCGTCAATAAGAAGAGTAGGAGAGGTGATTTGGTCTAAATAGGACATAAGGTCAAGGTTGGATTCGGAATATAGGCGGTGTTGCCATCATTTTCAAAAGAATTGGTTCAAACGTCAAATGAAAGCCGAAACCCAAAGCGAGGAATACGCTCATTCTCTGCTTAGGAGATTCGGCTCAGATTAGTCGCAGAGAGATGGGGAAATCAGCTTGCTGTTCATTAACAAGGTTGGCCGATTTGTAACTTGGCGGTTTAAAACAATGGGAAATTGCAAATAAACTTTAGAGCTAAAGTCGCTTCGATCTTGGGTCCCATCTACAGAAGGAAAGATCCAAACCGGCAGGATTTCGGACAATCCATTATTTAAATAACCCTTTACCCATATTCATCAGTCCTCCAAGGTCCATACCTCGGTCTTTTCCTCCTCCGAGTAGAGAACCCAGAATGTCTGCTCCTCCAGTCCCCGGTCCGCCTTGAAGGGCTTTGACCACCGAGTTCATGATGTCCTCGTTAGCTTGAGGCGCGTCATTTACTCTTTGGTTGAAGAAGTTCATCAGCATAGGTAAGGCGGTTTTGGCCAGATTTATGGCCTGGTCACTACTGATACCAAGTTTGTCCATCAGTCCAGAGGACAAATCACCTGCAAGATTTTGAATCACAGGACTCTGGGGATCCGTATCATTTCCCGAAAACATCTCTTTGATGGCAGAGACATCACCTGATTGAGTTTTGTTTTTCAAAAGAGAGCCTAAGGTGTCCTCAATGGCTCTTGAAGCACCGGGGGTGCTGTTCATTCCTGACTGAGAAAGCAGGTCCTGCAAGGGTCCGTCAGCCATTTTCAATAATTGATCGATCATATGCTTAAAAGTTAATTTGTAATAAAAATCCAAATTCCGTAGACCAATTCCAATCAAATGGGGCGATTAGGTAAAAAATCCTAAAGATTTAATGTTAAGTTTTTAAGTTTTGCCAAAAACTTAACATACTTTCTTGGAATGTTATGCTAAGTTCAATTTAATATTACCGAAATATTAATCAAATCAAGCTTGAATGAAATTAGCCTTTATTCTGATTGCAGGTTCATTGGTTTTGACCGAATTGATCAGGAGATGGATGAAAGTAAAGAAATAATGGTAAAAGTTGGTTTATCAATCGATCGGTGAGGATTTTCTATCCGGTCAAAAAGGCGCAGTTTGTTGAATTGCGCCTTTTTTACTTCATCTTGTCAGGTTTTAAATCCGTTTTTCCAAAAATATGGCTAATATAAATATTCTTCAAAGCCTGTACTTAGTATATCTATTTTTGGGTATGATCTAGCTATTCCTATTTCATCCCTTGTTTTTTTGCAATCCTCCGATGATTATACTGTGGACTTTAGGATTTGAAATCATTCAAAGAGTAGATTTGGCAAGGTTTTAGAAAAAGGGGTGGGATGAAATTAAAACTAATTTCTCTGCTATTTCTATTTTTTACATCCTTTGGGTCATTGCAACAGGAAAGTAGGTGGATCAAAGGGAATGAAGATTCCCACTCCAAACCAGAAAAGCACCAATATTCAGATTTTTTGCAGGATGTAGGGGAGGTATCCGCTCACCAACTTGTGCATCTTCCACTTCCAAACCGAGGGTATTACTTCCATAATTTTTTTCCCACAAGGCTCGATCAAAAATGGTTTTTTAGCCTTCAAAATGAACTCTTTACGGACTCTCTACGTCTGAAATATACGTGCAAATACAAGGCACAGGAGGAGTCCTTTTTCAAAATACCTGAAAATCAATACCTTACCCAACGTGTTGTTTCGAACGTTGATTCGGTTTGTCCATCGGGTAATGCTAATTCTTCTGATCTTCGGATATGGATTGATCTAAAGAGTTTTCCTCAGCACTTGGTTTGGACTTTCTGCCTAAGGGCAAATTCAAATGATAGCATTAAGTTAAATGGTATTTCTATTGCCAACTTTCTTTCAGCAGCTTCACCCAAATAATTGAACCACCCAGGCGGTCCTAACCTAGGATAGCACCTGATTCAATCCCTTATGAGTCAAATTGATCAATTTTCTTCACTTGATAAAAATGCAGAATTGGTAGATCTTCCCCATGGGTTGCCTTGGCGCTTTGCCAAATCCACTTTTCCACCCAAGAAAGAACTCCAGACTATTGAAAACCTTCACTTGTTTTTTTTCGGAAAGCCTGTTCTTGGTAGTTTAACTACCGGAAAAGATTCAGTATCCTTCCTGCAGAATTCTTTGGCCATTTCAGAGACTTTTGAATCTGCACCTGACCAACTTATTTTGCATTCAAATACAATTGATTCAGATCTGCTTTCTCATCAGCCAACGGATATCCAATCCCCCAATCCATTCGAAAAGAGGCTGAATCGAATGAAGCATGCACTTCCCAGCACAAAAGATCACTTCCACCAAACAAAAAAATTGCTATTACTATGAGAATTTTGAGCCTTGCATCTCCATGTAAGAAATCCATGGACGATGGTTTTGCCTGTTTGGATTCAAGGGGATCAAGGAAAATATTGATTTTGGCGGTGTTTTTTTTGGCAATAAATACTTTGCATGCTCAGGAAAATGGATCCGACAGTTTGACTTTTTCTTCCCTGAACAAATCCAGCTTGTCATTTATACTCGATGACACCTACCTGATCGGAGGAGTTAATTCCTCGGGAATTTATTATAGTAACAGTTTTAGGGATTTATCTTATCGGCCAGGCTTTTCATTTGGCCTGGAGCAATACTTTCCCCTGAAAGGGAAAGTGTTCTTAAGCTCGGGGTTTAATTTCAGTCAAAGGAATTTTTCGTATTTGAAAAATCAACCTGGAATCGATGTAAGTAACTTTTACCTGGACCTCCCGATTACTGCTGCCATTGAATTGCCGATTATGAGAGATCTTGATTTTCGGATTTTTTTCGGGGCAGTGATTGCTTTCCGGCTCAATTCAAAAATCAATGGTGATTACGATGCTGTGTTGAATCAAAATCCCGATGCATTTATTTATGAAAGCAGTGATTTTCATTCAGGAGATTTTGGGTGGCATTTTGGATTGAGTGCAGAGTATAAGAGAGTTTTATTCAGACTTCGTTCCTACTCAGGATTTGTAAAGTTTGATAATAAAGATCAAGGGATGATTAGCTCATTTAATTTTGAAGTAGGGTATTTCTTATTCAGAAGTATGAAAAAATGATCAGAATGAAAATAAAAAAATATTGTCTAAGTGTCGTGTCAATTTTTGTCTTTTTCACTGTCCAAGCTCAAACAAAGCTAGATGAAACCACTTCGTTTGGAATTTATTCAGGCAGTGAAAAAATAACTCTTGTCGAGAATGATAATGTTCAATTCAGAGATGGAAATTACTTGTTCACTTCCGAATTAATTCCCCTAGTTGATAAGGATATTGTTGTTTTGAAGGATTTGTTAATCAACGGTACTTACTTAAAGAATGAAAAAAACGGAGTCTGGAATTATAAGTACAATACCTATATACTGGATGATTTAAGTGTAAAGCGTACGTTGAACGCCGCCCTGCAACATAAGCTGAATGGAATCGAGGAGGAGTTTAAAATCAGTTACTCTGATGGAAATTTTAATGGAAGTTCAACCTTTTCTCAAAGAAATATTTCCAATGGACGGTTTGAAAATCCAAGTATTCTGGCAGAAATCGAATATGTAAACGACACCCTAGTTGGTGGTTTTGAGATAGTATTTGATGGAGTCGAGATCAAAGGTGAAACGGATAATAGGGGTTATTTAAACAATACCTTATACCTGATTTATAGCGTGGATGGTCTTCCTGTTTTGGAGACAAGGAAATATCAAAATGGATTCTTATTGGAGCTTGAAAAAAGAAATCCAGCTACTGATGAACTGCTCCTGACTATCCTTTATGATGATGTAAAACAAATGCTTTCCCAACTTGAAAGAAATGAAGAAAATTTGGATTTCGAAATTTCTGATGATTTTTTTGGATTAAAATTTAATATAGGATATCAGCAGACAGACAAAAGAGTGACAGAGCAACTTCCCGGCAATGATGTCCTTGAAAAATACTTGTACCTATTCGATTCTATTCATAACAACAATTCTAAAGAAAATCAGAAAAGAAGTATATTGAAGTTCACCAATAGGTTTCATTTTCCTTCTAAATCTGTAGAAGATTCACTCGCCCTTAAATATTCGAAGGAAAATAAGATGCTCAGTGAAAAGATTGTTGAGAACATTAACAAACCAAATATTGTATTAAGAAAAAATAATTCAGACACCTTATTCCAGCAGTATCAGGTGTTGATTCATATAAAGAGTAAAACCGATACCATTCAGCAAGTATTGGATAAAATTAACTCGGGTTATTTCGACAATCGGTCAATAGATAAATATTATTCGGATGGGATTCCTGGCTTAAGTGAGATCGATACCATTCACTATAATTTCGGCGAAGATACGCTCGCATTACCCTTCCGCATTGACCGGAGGATCGTAAATTCAGATAGCTTGATCTTTCAAATTGGAAATTATATTGGGGCTTTGGACGAAAAAACAACTGCTACTATCCAAAAACTTTCCCAATCTCTTACCATTTACGAAAATCAAGAGAAAATTGATAGTTTGGACCGGGTAATTTCTTCCCTGGAATTGAACCTTAAAAATAAATATCCCCAAAATTTACAGTTGACCGAAGAGGATTTGTCAAAAACTTCTTTCTCCTACAGGGTATACCATAGTCTGAATGAGCGGTTTTTGACAGAGATGAACAATAAGTATATCAATAACTCGCTTCCGCAGGAAGAAATGATCACTTTAGGAAGTTCCCTTATTTGCTATTACTCATTTCTTGATTCCAATAAATTTTATCTCGACAAGGTGAGTACCATGCAAAAATATTGGAGTGACAGCCTATTTACTGTTTATCGTGACAATCCATTCGATTTCAGAAAATTGGAAACGCCGATTTTAGAAGGTGTGGAACATGCTTCCACTATCCTGCTAAGGCAGTATGCCAACCAATTGCTTAATGCAAAGAGCTGTGAGCAGATTGAAGCCGAGCTAGACAAGATTGTGCGGCTCAATGAACGAATTGAATTTTTGGTAAAAAATCAGGACTCACAAAATGTACAACAATTGAATAAGGCTTTGAGAAGAGAACGGGTGGCCAACAGAATTGAAAGATTATTGGAGCTATGAGAAAGTGTTTATTGATTTTTACCTTGATAGTGTTGCCATTCATTTCATCAGCTCAGGAAGCTGAAAATTTGGATAATCGAATTCTCTATACCAAATGGTATCTAGCTGATTTTTTCAATGATTCTACCAAGTGGGCTTGGGAACTTGATGTGGTCTACAGAAGACAAAGTGAACTTGGAGAAAATGATTTTTGGTCAAATCCTTTGCGTTACAGTGTCAGACCTTGGATAGCCTACCAATTTACCAAACTGACCCGAGTCAGCCTGAACCCAATAGGTATTTTCAATTCTGCCCCTAGATTCCCCTTGGAGTCAGATTTGGATCGGCCTTTTGAAAGAGAGTTGAGGACCACTTTGCAAATAAATAATTATGCCAATTATGGAAGGTTTAATTTCACCCATCGTCTGAGGTTCGAGTCAAGGTGGAGGGGAATAGACAATCCGGAGGGAGTCCAACACAATTTTAGATTTAGATATCGAATCAGACTTAGAACTCCTTTGAACACGGATTACTTTTACAAAAACAATACTTTGTATATTTCCAATTACCATGAAGTTCATGTGGAGTTTGGAAGAGACTATGGAACAAATTATCTCTCCCAAAACCGGAATTTTGTCGGACTTGGATATAGATTTTGGGATTGGACTCGGGTAGAATTAGGGTATATCTACCAATTCAATACCAGATCAAACAATACCCAAGTTGATGTGAGCCGAGGACCTATGTTTTATCTGTTTTTGGATGTCTTAAGCAGAAACCAAAGGAAGTATAAATATTCCTTTTAAGATGGATGGAAATGAATAATGCCATACGATGGTCTTAGTCTTGATTTTCCTATAAAGAAAAAATGAATTTTGTTCTCCCATTTCTGAAAAGCTGAAAGAGAAAGCCCTTAAAACCACCACATGCTGTACTAGAGCCTGCATTAGGAATGAAAATTTTTAATTTCTTACTATTCGCACAGCTTGTCCCAGTGTTCTTCAGGGATTAATTCCAACCCAATTTCAGGCGATCAAGGACCTGTAAGGGGAGAACTTTCTCCAAAAAAGGATCCTTGGCATGATATTCCAAAAAGAAAACCTGATCTCCGGAACTGGAAGCTATGAGGGTATTTTTCAAATCAATGTAAAAAAGCCCTGAATCCCGGTCAAAAGCCACTTCCTGACCTTGGTAATTCTGCTGAAAACCCTGGAATAATTCGCGGATTTCCCTTTCTGAATCAAATAGTTCAGGTGCAGGACGAATCTGCATAATCAGGGAATAGTCTATAGGGATGTAGCTGGTATCTGCATGGATCAATTCCTTTTTGATACTCGTAATCCTCGGCTCAATAAAGGTGATCTGAAGGCCTTGCTGATTGTCCATCTGCCTGTAAACCTGCAGAAGGAGCTCCTTGGGGACCTGTAGAAAATACTTGGGATTGACCATATTGATCAGCGTGTTCCAGTCCTTGGTTTCCATGGCCCGGAGATAGCGTAAGGTTTCGCTTTCCACTGCTGTTTTTTCCTGCTGTCCCATACTGGTGAGTGGCAGGCAAAGCAGGGCAAATAGAAGTAGCAGTTGATTTCTCATGGATTTTGGGCAGCTTGGCCAGTCTGATTTAGTTAAAATCCCCGGAATAAAGAAGACTTGGAAGAAAATTGAACAGAAAAGGGAAGGAATAAGGGGAGATTTTTGGAGTAATTTTTCAATAAAGCAAGTTTTAAATTCAGATTTTCCGCAATCCTGCCAGTTACCGAATTTTATATGGTTTCACCTTGGCATCGCTCGGTGACCGTTTGTTTTCTAGGTTGGAGAGGGGAGAAAAAAGGGGCGCATCCCCTTTTTTCTCCCCTTCCATAATTACCTCCAAACCCGGAGGCCGAGCCCGGTCACTGAGCTTGTCGAAGTGTCGAGGCTATTTTGATCTACTGGTATCATTGCGAATAATCCAATATTAAATAATCACTTTTCAAAAACCTCCCGGATGGCTTCCAAATAATCAAATCCGTGCCCTTCGGTGGGTTCAATGTAATTGCCTTCTAGATACTCGTTCCAACAGCAAATCATGACCGTGTTTCCATTGGTAGGGCGGTATTTTCTGGAAACTTGCTGGGCTTCTTTCAATTTGGCCGTGAAGCTGGATTTATCACTGTGCACCTTATCCTTGTAGGGCTCGGAAGGGAATCCGCTTTGCTGAGGCCAAGTACCTCCCGCGGGCCGCATATCCCAACCCATGGCTACCGGAACCTGATATTCAAAATCAGGATCAGCTGCAAATTTCTCACTCCACATCTTCCAATGTCCCCGGTAGGTCTCCCGCATATCGGAGTAGGAGCGGTTGTCTTTTTCCAAAAAGTTGTGATATACATAGGCAGTCATTCCTTCAAAGCCCATGGATTTTAGTCTTGGAACATATTCTTGGAGCAACATCTTTTTTTGGTATTCTCCACCTTCCCAAGGGCGTATGGGGTTTTTGGCTTTCCAAAGGGTAGGAAGTCCATAGCTTCGCTCTCGCTCCAGCATAGGGCCTGCGGTCACCGCGATGAATTTAATTCCCGGAAGCTTGGCTTTTTTGGCTACAGCTTGGGAAAGGTCCAAGAGATCTTTTAGACCCAAGCCATAAAAAGCAGCTCTCGACTCGGCATCCTGAGGGAAGTAGAAATAGACTATGGGTCTGCCATCTTCATCTCTGAGGTAATCTCCCCGACTGAAATACTGATCGATCCAGAGTTGGGTGATTTTTTCGTGGACTTTCAGATACAATTCTTTATCCGGCTTTTCGCCCTCGTAATTCGCTTTTCGGGCCAATTCATCCGGAGCGCCTACTTTCAGCCACAGCATCCACCGCTCATGACTGTCGTCACACCAGTTGATTGCAAACTTCATCTGCTGCTCTTTGGGAAGCTTGGCATTTTCTGCCAAAAGGACTTCCAATTGGTCGCCCCATTCTACCAAACCGGGCACCGCCACTCTTCCGTCCCGATTGGTGTCGATCTTCCAGCCTTGAGGGTAGTAGATTTTGGATTGGGGACCAAAGTACAGGTGGTAGTAATAGTGCCTTCCAAAAAACCAATCGTAAGCGAAGAAGTCGATTCCATATTCCTTCATGTACTGAAGTTGCTTTCGTGCCACTTCAGGATCGGTTCGTTTGTAGAATCCTTTCAGTTCTTTGATCGGTTTGCGATCCAGATAGGGTCCTTCGTAGGGGTATCTCGCATTGTAAACTCTTCCTTTGGGTCCCCAAATTCCTGTATTCTGAAGGCTAGCGCAGTTTTTTGGATCCTGAAGGCAGGACCAAAAGCTGTCCCGATCCACATTGGGGTCAGGGGATGTATTCCAAGACGGCATAAAATAAACTCCTACCTGTTCCTTCGATTCATTTTGGCTATTTGTAGGCAGACTAGCCAAGGGATTCAGACTGGAAGAAAGGTAGCTGCTTTGGGTAGTGCTAGCTTTTTGGCAGGAAGCCGAAATAAGGGCAACAAAGAAAAAGGCCCACATTTGAAAAATCCGATTCATAAGACTTAGTTTAAATTACTTTAGCTCAAGATAAAAAAATGCAGGAAATCCCTTGGCTTTAGGATAGGTCTTTCTTCATAATTAAAATCTCCCGGTATTCCGGAAAAATCCGCTCAAAATCAAGCGTATAGGCCAAGACCTTCTCAAAGCCCATTTTTTCATAAAAGCGTTTGGCTTGGGGCTGACAATCCATGCATTCCAGCCAAATGGCCGCCAAACTCTTTTCTTTGGCTTCCCTTTCGCAGTAATTCATCAATTCTTGTGCAATCCCTTGCCCATAAGCATCGGGATGAAGGTAAAGCCGATGAAGCTTCATCGCATTGGGAATGTCCACTTCTCTGGGAGAAAAAGGATAATCGTATTTCAAAATGCCGACTTTTCTTTCTTTCCATTCCACAAAGAAATAGTGGGTTCTCTCCCGGGAAAGTTCTTTTCTCAAGGTATGCCGATTGTAAATCAGGTTGACATACCAATCTCCTCCATCTTCCCAAACGTATCGATAGGGGGTCTTGTATACCTCATCCATGAGCGTAAAAAGCAGGGGTTGGTCTTCCGTTTGAATGCGTTTTAAGAAGAGGTTATCGGTGAGAAAAAGCGGTTGTTCCATGCCCGAAAATAGAAAAACCTACTTAAATTTTTCCATCAAATCGTCTGTCATATCATCGGAATAGACTCCATAGGAATTGACGACAACTCCCTTGATTTTTCCATCCAGAGATGATATGGCATATAATATTGCTTCATCGGAGGGATTCGTGTTTCCTTCGAATCGAAAGGTCTCATCTACTTCAAATTGAGACGGGAGCAGGCAGATATCACCGCAGATCAAACTGTCAAATCGGATATTGAAATCTTCGGTGTAGCCTTCTTTTCGGAGTTTTTCGAGAATTTCGACGAGAGTGGGTTCGTAGTTTGGCATTTCTATAATATTTCAGTGTCATTAAAATTTACAAAGAAAAAAGGGGTAAAAAGAAAAAACCACAGACTTTTTGGCCTCCTCTGGGAGTAGAAAGAATATGATTAGGTCTAGGTGTAGATTGCCTGCCCTGAAAACCGGCCTCTCGCTAAAAAGCTTTACAAAAGCTTTTTCTGACGCTCGATCCAATCTTTCTATCAAACCAAATTTGTAATTTGCTTTAGAAAAAGGAAGGTACCAAAATGAGCCAATTGCATCCCGAACTATCGGGATGGTAAAAATATAAGGGTGAATTTGCAAACTTCACCCAGCACCAAACTGAACTTCAGAGGTGCTGAGAAGATACTACGCCTAGGGGGGGGCAACATGCTCCGGAATCCTAACGGAAATCCCGCTTTGGGAGGTCAACATCCGCCTGAAGACACTTTCTCCTTCCAAAATTATTCCGGAATTAGGGGGTCAATATGCTCTGGAATATCCACCAGCTTTTCCAAAATTAGGAATTGGTTATAAAAAAGAAAATCCTGCTTCAGGAGAAGCAGGACATCATTTATTTTGCAAGAAGGCCTTTGCGTTTCTCTGCGCTCTTTGCGGTGAAAAAGAAAAACCTTCGAGTACGCCGCGGCGCACTCATAGGTTACTTCCTCGCCAAAGCTCTTTTAACGGCCTTCACGATATTTTCGGCATTCAGGCCATACTTTTCAAGCAATTGAGTTGGAGTGCCGGACTCGCCAAAGCTGTCATTTACACCCACATACTCCAAAGGAGCGGGGTTGTGACGAGCCAAAGTTTGAGCAATGCTGTCTCCCAAGCCACCGTTGATCTGATGCTCTTCGGCTGATACCGCGCAACCGGTCTTTTTCACCGATTCCAAGATCGCTTCTTCATCCAAAGGTTTGATCGTGTGAATGTTGATGACCTCGGCATGGATTCCTTCTTCGCGAAGCATGGCTTCTGCTACCACTGCTTCCCATACCAAGTGTCCGGTTGCGAAGATGGTCACATCTTTTCCGTCGATCATTTTCCAGGCTTTCCCGATCTCAAACTTCTGATCTGCAGGCGTGAAGATAGGCCAGCTTGGTCGTCCAAATCTCAAATACACCGGACCTTCATGTTCCGCAATTGCTAAGGTCGCGGCCTTGGTTTGGTTGTAGTCGCAAGGGTTGATTACGGTCATATGCGGGAGCATTTTCATCATGCCCAAATCCTCCAAAATCTGATGAGTCGCCCCGTCTTCTCCAAGCGTCAAACCTGCGTGAGAAGCACAGATTTTCACGTTTTTGTCGGAATAGGCTATGGATTGGCGGATTTGATCATATACCCGACCAGTGGCAAAGTTGGCGAAAGTGCCTGCGAAAGGAATTTTTCCTCCCAAGGTCATCCCCGCTGCCAAGCCAATCATATTCGCTTCGGCAATTCCAGTCTGGAAAAAGCGATCCGGAAATTCCTTCTGGAAATCGCCCATTTTCAGGGAACCGATCAAGTCCGCACAAAGGCCGACCACATTGGGGTTTTTTCTTCCTGCTTCGAGGAAACCGTCACCAAAACCGGAACGGGTATCTTTTTTTTCTGTATAGGTAAATTTTAAGTCTAAGCTCATCTTCTTGTCTTTTGGGATAGGAAATCAATAATCACCGAGGGTTTCTTCCAATTGACCCAAGGCCTTGGCCAATTGCTCGTCGTTTGGAGGGGAACCGTGCCATTTGTGCGTGCCCACCATGAAGTCCACACCATAGCCCATTTCGGTATAAAGCAGATTCATCACCGGCTTTCCTTTTCCAGTCAGGGACTTTGCCTTTTCCAAGCCTTCCAAAACCGCTTTCATATCATTTCCCTCCTTGATTTCATTGACTTCCCAACCAAATGCTTCCCATTTGGCTTTCAGATTTTTCAGGTCCATGACTTTGGTGGTCGGACCGTCAATTTGCTGACCGTTGTAATCTACCGTGGCAATCAAATTGTCCACTCCATAGTGTGCCGCATACATCGCGGCTTCCCATACTTGGCCTTCCTGAAGTTCGCCGTCACCCATCAGAATGTACACGAGCTTGTCGTCTCCGTTGAGTTTTTTGGCCTGAGCTGCACCCAGGGCTACGGAAAGTCCCTGTCCCAAGGAGCCTGAGGCTACCCGGATACCGGGGAGATGCTCGTGGGTAGCAGGGTGACCCTGAAGTCGAGAATTGATCTTTCTGAAAGTTTTCAGTTCCTCAACCGGGAAATACCCGCTTCTTGCGAGAACGGAATACCATCCTGCAGAAAGGTGACCGTTGGAAAGGAAGAAAAGATCTTCACCCTTTCCGTTCATTTGGAAATCAGGATTGTGGTGAAGCTGATCAAAGTAGAGAGCTACAAAGAACTCGGCGCATCCAAGCGGTGCACCGGGGTGTCCTGACTGAACGGCATGTACCATTCTCAGTACGTCCCTGCGCAGCTGAGTACAGATTTTTTGGAGTTGTTCAATTGATTGTTTTTCCATTAACTGGGGGTTTATTTTAGGATTTGAGCAGTGTGGTTTTTGGTGTCGACTTTGGCGATCACCTCAGCAATTTTTCCCTGCTCATCAATCACGAAGGTAGTTCTGGCGGTGCCCATATACTTACGTCCGTACATGGATTTTTCCACCCAAGTACCATAAGCCTCGTGCACCTTCAGATCTGTATCCGCGATCAAAGGGAAGGGGAGGTTTTGCTTTTCTATAAATTTCTTGTGGGATTTTTCATCATCCGAACTGATTCCCAAGACTACATAGCCTGCTTTCAGTAGGGCATCGTAGTTGTCCCTGAGGTTACACGCTTGAGCAGTGCAGCCCGGAGTGGCATCTTTTGGATAAAAGTAAAGGACCACTTTCTTGCCTCGGTAATCGGAAAGCTTGATGGTTTCGCCTGTTTCAATTTTTGCTTCGAAATCTGGGGCCATTTGGCCTGCTTCTAGTGACATAAAATTTTGATTTTTGAATGGAACAAAGATTTAAGGAATCGTCGATCGATACTCGGCAACATTCCCTGCCATATCGGTGACTTTTAGTAAAACTGCCCCTTTCAGCGGTTGTTTATCTTTTGTTTCAGACCAAATGACGGCCTGTTTGTGTTCGTAGCGCATTAGTACCCATTTGCCATCAACCCAAGCCTCAAAACTTCGGATTCCGGACAGGTTGTCTTTGATGGTAAATCTCATGCCTTGCCCATTGACCCGGATAGGAGTAATCGTCGGATTTACCTTATCCTCAGCCAAAACAAAACTACCAAAATTTCTGGTTTTGAAGCGGATTTGACCGGCTTCCCATTCTCCTCCTGCAAAGGATCGGGAACCATTGGGAGAGCGGAGGTAAACGTGGGTTTTGGTTTTGTCTCCGGTGTATCCGCTCACATCCCACAGCAATTCGATTGGGTTCCAAAGGTATTCGGTCGTTTCTTGAAGCCTCAGTATCGGAGCATTTGCAGGTCCGGAATGAGACGCCCTGAGGTATAAATCTTGGAGAAGGCTGTTTTCTTCAGTTTTCACAGTAAGCTTTGGCGTAGCCAATAGAAACTCCTGACCCAAGGGAATATGCCCGACCAAATCCGGAATGTAAATCTCTGAACACAGGTCAATTTTTTCAGGAATCCCGAATCTCAGGTCCCAAAGGTAAGTTCGGCTTTGTGCATCCTGATAGGCCGGGAGGATTTCGTAGGATTTGTTCCCGATAAAATACCTTGCTAATCCACCCTTGTCACTTTGACGAACTTTGATTTTCATCACATTTCGGAAGTAGCTGACCTGAGGAGTGGAAGGAGCCGCTCCGTCGGCAATGGTCGAATCCAAATCTGCACCGGTGAGCGTCAATTTGACAATTCTGGTATTTTGATAAGCGTCTTTCAGCCGAATTTGGAGATTTTTCTTTTCTCCGGAAGCTACTTCAAATACGCCTGTCGCCGGATCGGCAGGGCTGAGGTAATCATACTTCAGCTCAGGCTGGAAATACAGTTTGGTAAAGCGATTTTGATGGGTGTGCAATAAAAATTGCCGGGTGAAATTGTAGTCTATTTTGTCCACCAAAAGAGAAAAAAGCGAGCCTGAGTCATCCGCCACTTCGAAAAGTGGGAATCCGTTTTGGTTGCTGGCTCCGTCCAGTCGGTCATAGCTTTGCATTTCCAGTCCTACTCGGCCCGTCACTCGAATGGTCTCGGGAATCCGGTATTCCGAACCAGAGAGAACTGGGGTAAGCTCGATTCTTTGATATTTCCCATTGACGCGGCTATCCAGCTCCAGCGGCACAATGGCTATTTTTTGGGGAGTAGGAGGGGTTGTATCCAAGATTTCAGAGAATCCAGCCAAAAGCGGATCCATGGCTCGATCCAAGCTGTCCCGGATTTCAAAGTGAAGGTGAGGGCCGCCGGAGCTTCCGGTATTTCCTCCATAAGCGATCAATTCCCCTTTTTTTACGGAGATTTCACCTACAGCCGGATAGACTTCCAGCTCGTTTTGCTCTGCCTCATACATTTTGGCCACCATCCAGTCATGCAACTTGGGGACAAAATTCCTCAAATGCCCATACAGTGTAATATGTCCGCTGGGGTGCTTGAGATAGATGACATTTCCGTAGCCGAAAGAGGAGATTTTGATCCGATGAACCCAACCATCTGCCGCAGCATAAATCGGCTCTCCCTCGGCACCTCCAAACTTAAAGTCCAAACCCGCATGGAAGTGATTGGGACGGAGTTCGGAATAGTTACCGGAAAGGTAGTTTCTCCCTCCAGGCTTTACCGGGGAGCGGAAATAGCCTTTCTCAATCTGTTGGGAAAAACCAGTGAAAGGAGTGGAAAGGCTGAGTACAAAAACGAGGAAAATCAGCTTTCTAGACATCAATTCAAAGATTGCTTCACTGCGTTCGCAATGACGTTTATTCAAAAAAAGCTTACTTAACTTCAAAATCGAGCATTTTTTCATTTCCTATAAATCCAGTCAGGTGATCTCCGATTTTTACGGGACCTACTCCAGCCGGGGTTCCGGTGTAGATCAAATCTCCCTTCTTTAGAGTGAAAAACTGGGAGACATAGGAAATAATGGTGGCGAAGTCAAACAGCATCAAGCTGGTGTTTCCTTTCTGCTTGAGTTCTCCGTTAATTTCCAAATGAAAGTCGATGTCTTTGAGGTCGACAAAATCTGAAACCGGTTTGAAGTCGCCGATTGGGGCCGAACCGTTGAAAGCCTTGGCGATTTCCCAAGGCAGGCCTTTGGCTTTGCATTGATCTTGAAGATCCCGGGCTGTAAAGTCAATTCCCAATCCGATTTCTTCGAAATAGCGGTGTGCAAATTGAGGCTGAATGTATTTGCCTTCCTTGGAGATTTTGAGGACAAGTTCGACTTCGTGATGGATATTTTCAGAAAAATCGGGGTGAAAAAAAGGAGCTCCACCTTTCAGCACTGCGGTATCTGGCTTGAGAAAGACGACAGGTTTTCCGGGTTTTTCGTTTTTGAGTTCTTCGATATGGGCGGCATAATTTCGGCCGATGCAGATGATTTTCATGGATTCAGGTTCAAAAATTCAGGTCTCTATTTGACTGCGTGAAAATAAAAATTCCCTGCCAACAATCGGGATAAATCGTGCAGGGAATTCAATTAAATTATGAATGGTTTAATCCACCCCCTGAAGCATCATCAGGGTCTTTTCCTCCTCATCCATTAAGTAGAGTAGGCCTTTGTCAAACTTGTACTTTCTGATTTTCTCCAGGGCTTTTCTCATGTCAATTTCCACCTCCATATCCGGACAAGCCATCATCGTGGTCGCCCCCGGACCAAAAAAGACTGATGAATGGTCCAATACCTCCAGACTTCCCCGCACGGTATTGCAGCCCATTTCTCCGAAATAAGTCCCTGAGCTCACATTCAGCTCAAAAGTGAGCGGATTTCCGGATTTGAATGATTTAGGGTCTTGAAATCGACCCACAGAAACCACTTTCCAGATATTGGTCAGGGCAAGTCGCTGATCGGGTTCCTTACTGAGGACTTCAAGCAGCTTATAGCTTAGCGAAGAAGCATCGGCAGGCACAGGCTTGGGCTTCTCTGTGATTTCTACTTTGACTCGGTAGATGTTTCCGGGTTCGTAGGTGAAGCCTTCGATTTCATTATAAAACAATTCCCAATTTCGATGATCTAGGGTTTCTGATTTCTGGATTTGAAAGCAGGTCATCGGACCTACTCCCATGCAGTCCACTTTGGCAGAGTTGATCCACCAAGTTTCTGTTGGGACTTGATTTTCAACTTCTTCTTTTTCCTTACTGGTACATGAAGCCATAGCAACGAGGATCAATTGAGAGAGAATCAGAAAGGTCTTCATGGGCTTAGAAATTGATTTTTTTGACTTCTTCCAAAAGTTTTTCGGTCCACTGGGTATAGACCAATCCGGAAGGGTGTAGGCGATCGCCGGCCATCATTTCCGGTAATCCCCCGATTTCCCGGTACTCATCAGTGATATCAACGAAGACCACTCCATATTGGCTACAGATGGCTTTTTTGGCAGCATTATAGGCGTCGATTTCTGCAGCTACTTTTTCCTGATCAGTATTTCTGGCTTTAGCAAAACCAGTCACTCCCCAATCCGGAATGGAAAGCACCACGACATGATCGTTTTTCCCCCGGGCAAAAGCTATCGCGCGCTGAAGTATGGCTTCAAAGTCTTTTTCGTAGACCTCGACCGGTCTTCCCCGGTATTGATTGTTCACTCCTATGAGAAGTGTGACTAGGTCATATCCTTCCGGGGAGGTGTCCGCAGCTTGGATTCCCGCTTCCAGTTCATCCACAGTCCAACCTGTCTTGGCAATGATTTTGGGCGGAAAGAAATACTGACCTCCGAGGGAATTCAGTCGGCTGACCAATTGCATGGGATAGCGTTCGTTTTCTTCCACTCCTTCACCGATCGTGTAGGAGTCACCCAATGCGAGATAGCTTAGAGTTTTCAGTTCCATGGGTTCATCGGTTTTGCACTGAAGGAAAAGGAATAAGGAGAAAACAATGGAAATAAGATGGGGAAACATGTCAATTTCAACTTAGGATTCAAGATGGATAAGGTTTCTTTAATGATCAAGCAAATACGGATTCTAGTAAAGTCAGGCTCCCTTCATCGGCATTGAGTTTGACTCGTGCTCCTACAGGAAGAATAAATTGCCTGGGTACATGTCCAATCATCGCTCCGGAATAAGCAGGGATATTCAGAGGCAAAACGTATTGATCCAGAATCTGATCTACTGTCAAACTCCCATAGCCTCCTCCCGGATCGCAATCGGTGCATTGGCCGAATACAAATCCCTTGATTTGGGAAAGTGTGCCATTGAGCTGAAGGGTACTCATCATCCGATCTATCCGATAAGGATCTTCTCCAATGTCCTCTATGAATAAAATAGAGTTCTGAAAATCAGGGTAATAAGGAGTTCCTGATAAAGCTGTTAATACAGTCAGATTCCCTCCCAAGAGTTTGCCTTCTGCTGTGCCTCCTTTCAAAGTTTGGATTCGATTGGACTTTTGTACCAGCTCATCGCCTTTACTTCCCTCGTTGACATAGCTTACTTTTTCCCGGTTGAAAAACACCTTTTCAAATTGTCGCACATTGAAGCTGTTCCAGCTGCCGGAGCCATTAGGTCCATGAAAGGTGATCAGTCCGGCCTGACTTTGCAAGGCGCAGTGAAGTGCGGTGATATCCGAATAGCCCAAGAGCGGTTTGGGGTTCTTTTTCACTAATTCATAATCGATTAAGGGAAGAATCCGTGCAGCTCCTGAACCTCCGCGGATACAAATAACGGCTTTGACTTTCGGATCGGCAAACATGGCATTGAGGTCTGCTGCGCGCTCCTCGTCGGTTCCAGCCAGATGTCCAAAACGGTTTTTCAGGTTTTCTCCTAATTTGACTTTAAGCCCGAGTCCTTCCATGGCTTCTTTTGCATAAGTGAATTCCATGCGATTTGCGGTGGCCGCTGCAGGGGAGATGATGCCTACAGTATCTCCTTTCTGAATGCCTTTAGGCAATAGTAGGTTGGGTAGTTTGGTTTTTTTGAAATCAAAGCCCAGGAGTGAAGCGGATGCCGCAGCCATGCCAAATGATTTGAGAAAAGTGCGTTTGTCCATTTTGGATTTATTTTTGGTCAAATTACTTTCTTTTTCCTAAGGACATCAAAGAAAAACCCTGCCAATTGACAGGGTTTTGCTCATTTTTCCAGTTCATCGAGGAGTTTTTCCAATTGCCTGATCACAGGTTGGGATTCGGCTTCAAATTTTTTCCTCTTTTTTCTCAAAGTAATCCACATGATCCCTGCGATAAAAAGCGTGGCCCCAACATGAGCAAATATTCTGTAAGGTAAGGATAGCGGCGCCAAAACTGCCAAATACCCCAGATTGATGGCGATAGTCAAGAGAATTCCATAGGTAATCATATGCTTTTGGATGATTTTTCCGCGAAATTTGAGTTTCTGGAGCTGTTCCTCCAGGTAATCCCGCTGATTGTAGAGATCGGAATTTTCCACCTTTTTCAGAAGGGATTTACTATTCAGCCAAATCACCCAACCCATTCCAAAACCGATAATCAACAGGGTGATTACTCCCAAGGGACTGTCTTTGAGTGGAAGTACAAAAGTCAAAATAACCATGGTAATCGGAGTGCATATCCATGCGATCATCCATTCGGCTTTTTGCTTCTTTTCGGTGGCTTTCATTTGCTGAATCAGTCCACTGAGGTCAAAATTATTGGCTTTTTGGCTTTGCCAGAGTTGCTGTATATCGTTGAAATTAGTTTCCATGAGGTTGCGGATTGAGTTTTTGAGTGAGGGCCGCTTTGATGCGGTTGACTTTTACGGCCACGTAGTTTTCGGAAATGCCCGTGATCTCTCCGATGCTTTTGTAAGGTGTCCCTTCCAGCAGCAGGGTGGCAATGATTCGGTCCAATTCATTGAGTTCCGATATGGCCCGGTAAAGTTGCTGCAGTTGGATTTCCTGTTCCTTGGAGAAGTTTTCCGGTTCGGCCAGGTCCAATGATTCCGGCAGTTCGGTTTGCTTTTCAGCCTTTTTCTTTTCTTTGGTGGTGAAAGTAAGGGCCGTATTGTAGGCTATTCGGTAAATCCAGGTGCTGATGTCACTTTCGCCTTTGAAGCTTTCGAGATGCCTCCAAATTTTGATCAAAATTTCTTGGAATAGGTCATTGGCTAGTTCTTTTTCGCGAACAAACCCCAAACAAAGTCGGTAGATTTTATCCTTGTGGCTTTGGTATAACGATTCAAAGTCCAGTTCTTTTTGGCTTCTCATTGGAGAAATGCGGTTATTTTTTCCATAAACCATTCCGGATTGTCCCACATGATAAAGTGATGCGCAGTGGGAGCCATTTCAATTTGGACGTTTTCAGCCAATCGGTATTGATCCCCGAAGGTTTTTTTCACACTTTCTTCGGTCAATCCATAATTTTTGCCCGAAGCCCAAGCTCCCAAAACCAAAATGGGAGTTTTTACTTCCGCCAGTTCATCTCTGAAGTCGGTAGTCATCAACTCGTAGAATGCTTCCGCAGTGGTATTTCGGTCGCTTTGTATGGACCACTCTACTGCGAGTGGAAGCTTCTGCTCGTTGATGGTCATCATGGGCATGGTGGTTTTTTGCTGGGCGAGGTATTGTTCCTGACTTTGGGAAAGTATGAGTTGCTTCATTTGGGAAGCCATATCGACCATGTTTTCTTCGGTGGCAGCAGGATTAAAGGCAGCGGAGTAAAAGGGAAAGGAGTCGACGATAATGGTTTGCCGAATGTGGTCTGGGAGACTCCGGGAGAGCCTGAGCGAGAGAAATCCGCCCAAGCTGTGTCCGATTAGCGTGACTTTTTCTTTTTGTTCCAAAATATAATCTAGGAGAAGTTCTTCCATGGTATGTAAAAAACCCTCAGGCATTTCAATTGCTGGATTGGTTCCAAATCCGGGTAGGGTAAGTATGTGGCATTCGTAGCTTTTGGCAAGTTCGGCTACGGTCTCATCCCACACTGCTCCTGAAGAGGCCAAGCCGGGAATCAATATCAGTTTGGGACCTTTTCCCACGATTTGGCTTTGCAAACCTTGGGATTGACCAGTAGTCAAGGATCCAAAAATCAGCAGGTAAAGAAGAAATAACTTTTTCATGGTTTGTTTTTTTCTTCTTTAGACCAAGGCCTTTTCTTTTCCTTACAGTTTTGGAAAATTTTTTTTTAAAAAAGCTTTCTCAAAATTAAAGTTTGTCACATTAAGTACTTGAGAGACGGGAGTCTCGAAATGTTGTATAGAAAGCTGGAAACGGCCTTTGATTCCGCTACCAATGACAGAATAAATTAAATTTCGAGATAATTGAAATTTCGGAATTTAATTTTTTGATTTGGAAAATAAGTTGTTGCTAAATCAAGCGTCTATAGCCTTAATCAATCATTTTCTTTTTCTTTGTTCTTTTGGCTTGAACCAAAAGAACCAAAAGTTCAAGACGCAGCAAAGCTCCAACCGCACATGGCCGGACGCTGGCCCGCTGCTGCGTCAGCCCACCGCGCCCTTACTAAATAAGTTTTCGTTAAAAATTGTTTTCAATTGTGAAATGATAACAGAAGAATCCATTTAGGATTACCCTGTCATCCCCTTTTATATATTTTCAAAGACTTTTTTTACTCAGGCTGACAACGAAACAAATTAAGAAACAGCCTCATTAGGGTTCTTTTGGTTTTCTTAACTACCCTTCATCCAGCCTCAAACTCCTTTCTCCCCACTAATCCGACATCGGACATCGGATACCGGACGGACTTTACCACTTTCCAACTCCTTTCTCCCCACTCTTCGGTCATCTGACATCCGACACCGGACAAAACATTTCACTTTCCCATTCCAAGCTTACAATCTTAAAGTATATCCCTTACCGTGGCCATTACCTTTTCCACCTCTGCACGAATGGCTGAGGGTCTGGATAGAAAATTGGAATTCATAAATGCGAAAGCATAGGTCTTCCCGCTTTTGGTACGCACCAAACCGGCGAGGCTGTAGAGATTGCTCATGCTTCCGCTTTTGGCAAAAATGTAAGGCTGGGCAGCCTGAAAAGTGTTTTTGAGCGTTCCGGTTTTTCCTCCGGTTGGCAATAAGGCATTGAGCTGATCTTCCGGAACGATGCGATACAACTTATCAATCAGGACCACCATGGATCGAGGTGTGAACAGGTTATGACGTGAAAGTCCACTTCCATCCACCCATTTGGGCTGGTCAGGCAGGTCAAAGAAAAAAGTCTTTTGAACGTATTCGATGGCTCGTTCTGTATCCAAAGTCTGAAATAGCCGATCCGAAACCATCCATAACAGCTGCTCAGCAATGAAATTATCGCTCTCGAGCATCATTTCCCGAAGTAGGGGAAAAAGTGGGGCACCACGGAAAAGGGAGGTGTTATCCGGCATGGCCTCTTTTTTGTAAATCCAGATTTTTCCGGTCAATTCTTGGGCGAGTTCAGAAGTGAGCTGACCTGAGGTCAAAAGCGGAATGTAGCGTTCTCTTCCCTGAAATGTATTGGGATTGTAGGAGAAAGAATTACTGTGGAAGTCCCTTTCCAATTCCTTGATAGGAAGGGTTGTGGTCACAATGGATTTTTGAAACCGGGAAGGAAAGACCTCTGCCCGATTCCCGACCTTTTTTACTTCTAAGAGATTACCATAGATAGGCAAAGGACTTCTTTCTGCCGAATAATCGAAATAATAATCGTCCCATTGCCAGCCGTAACCGAAGGCGGGACTGATTTGATTGGCATCCGAAAATTGGATTACCCGGTAGTTTTTCCAGATTTTTTCAAAATTGGGTTGAAGAAAATCCTGATACTTCCAGCTGGGATCCCCGGCTCCCCAAATTTTCAGTGTATCCCCAGCCGGAAGATATCTCAACGTTTGCGTACTGTCCTGCAAAATAGCCACCGCAGCAAAGAGGGTAAAGAGCTTGGTGGTAGAGGCAGGAATGAAGTTGAGTTGACTGTTTTTCTCATAGACCACTCGCTGGGAATCCAAGTCGAAAAGGACAAAGCCAGTCATGTGGCTGGAAAATGTACTTTTTTCTCCAAGGATATTTTCCAAAGAGGAAAATTGGGCCCTACTCAGCTGTGCTGATGCTGGGTTGGTGATGACCAGCCAAGCGAGGAATAAAAGTGTATTGATTCTCAATGGGCTACGAGTTTTTGAAGGCAGAATAAACAAGACCCAGCCAACCTAAGATAAATCCTACTCCTCCGATTGGGGTGATAGCCCCGAGCCAAGTGATTCCGGTCAGAGAGAGGACGTAAAGGGATCCGGAGAAAATCAGAATTCCAAGAACCATGCACCAAGCCGAAAAGCTGAGGTATTTCCAATCGGGTTTGATCAGGGAAAGTAGGCTGATTCCGAAAAGTGCCAATACATGGTAGAAGTGATAGCTCACCGCAGTTTCGAAGGTTTCCAATCTTCCATTTTTGATCAGTAGCGGTTCCAATCCATGGGCTCCAAAAGCTCCTATTCCGACGGCCAAGGCACCCAAAATACCTGCTGAAATTAAGATTTGAGTTCCTTTCATATTCCCGAATAGTTTCTTGCTCCAAATATCGCCGATCCGATTCTCACCATTGTGCTTCCCTCTTCCTGAGCGATCTGATAGTCTCCGCTCATGCCCATAGACAATTGTTCCATTTGGACGAAAGGAGAGAGGTTTCGGTTTTTCAATTCATCGAAAAGAGTTTTGAGACCTCGGAATTCCTTTCTGATTTGATTTTGATTCTCGGTAAAGGTGGCCATGCCCATCAATCCTTTGATTTGAACATGGGTCAATTGAGCAAACTCTTCCGAGCTCAGCATTTCTTCAAGTTCAGCCCGGTCAAATCCGAATTTGCTTTCTTCCTCAGCAATATGAATTTGCAACAAGACGGGAATCACCCGATCGATCTTTTTGCCCTGCTTGTTGATTTCTTTCAAGAGTTTGAAAGAGTCTACACCATGAATTAGGTGTATGTAGGGAGCAATGTATTTGACCTTGTTGCTTTGCAAATGTCCGATCATGTGCCATCGGGTATCGGCTGGCATTTCCGGCTGTTTTGCCTGGATTTCCTGGACTTTATTTTCCCCAAAATCCCGAATTCCAGCGGTGTAAGCTGCGCGGAGGTTTTCTATTGGCTTGGTTTTACTGACAGCAATCAACTGGCAGGCAGGGTTGATAAATGATTTTTTGACGGCTTCTAAATTGGCTTTGATATCCATTTTCTATTTTTAGGCGTTCATTTTTACATTCACAGGCCAAAACAAAGATATGGCAATCCTCAGCAATTTGCTCAAAAAGGGCATTCGACTCCGGGAAAGTTTGGAGCAGGAAGTCACTCAACCTCTTGATCTTCAGAAGGAACAACTTCGAAAACTTTTACTCAAAGCGGAACGAACTGCTATCGGCAAGAAGTACGATTTTCATGGGATTTTGAAAGGGTTGAAAAAAGGGCCTGATGAATTCTACAATCGGTATAAGGCTCAGGTTCCTATTTATGACTACAATTCCATTCATGCCGAGTTTTGGCATTTGCTACAGGAGGGAAAAAAGAACATCACTTGGCCGGGGCAGGTCAAGTATTTTGCCCTGAGTTCGGGGACTTCCGGTGCATCCTCAAAATATATCCCCATTACCAAATCCATGGTCAAGGCCATCCGGAGGACCGGAGTTAGGCAGATTTTGAGTCTGTCCAAGTATGATTTTCCGGCATCTCTTTATACCAAGGGGATACTGATGCTGGGAGGCAGTACAGATTTGGAGTTTAATGGTACGTATTTCTCCGGTGATCTCAGTGGAATTACTGCGGGCAACCTTCCCATTTGGTTTCAAAGATTTTACAAACCCGGAAAGAAAATTTCCCGCAACCGAAATTGGGGAAACAAGCTAGATCAGATAGTGGAAAATGCCCCCAAGTGGGACATAGGGATCATAGTAGGTGTGCCGGCTTGGTTGCAGATTTTGTTGGAAAAAATCATTGAGCGCTATCAGGTGCAGGATATCCATGAGATTTGGCCTAATCTCCGGATTTTCGTTCATGGGGGTGTTTCATTTGAACCCTACAGGAAAGGATTTGAAAGCCTGCTTGGAAAACCTCTGACTTACATGGAAACCTACCTGGCCTCGGAAGGATTTTTGGCCTTTCAGGCTTTACCCAATCGCAAATCCATGCGCTTGGTCCTGAATAATGGTATTTTCCATGAGTTTGTTCCGTTTTCCGAGGCCAACTTTGACGCAAATGGGGATATTCTTCCCACTGCAGAAACTTTGAAAATTGATGAGATCGAGGAGGGTAAAGATTACGCACTTCTCATCACTACCTGTGCCGGAGCTTGGCGATATCTGATCGGGGATGTGATCCGATTTGTTTCCAAGGAAGAATCCGAAATCATCATTACCGGACGGACGAAGCATTTTTTAAGCCTCTGCGGAGAGCATCTTTCTGTGGACAACATGAACAAGGCCATAGAGATGGTGGCAGAAGACCTGAATATTCGGGTTCGTGAATTCACCGTATTGGGTATACCTTCCGGTAATCTTTTTGCCCATCGATGGTTTATCGGTTCTGATGATGTGGTGGATTCCCAACTTTTCCGGGAAAAGCTGGACGGGCATCTTTGCCAACTCAATGACGACTATGCAGTGGAGCGAAGACATGCCTTGAAGGAAGTTTTGGTTGAGGTTTTACCTTCCTCCGTCTTTTACGATTGGATGAAAGCTCAGGGAAAAGAAGGAGGACAAAATAAATTTCCCAGAGTATTAAAAGGAGAAAAGGCAAAGTCTTGGGAGGATTACCTGATTCAAAACGGTTACCTCCATGGGTAATGCTTGGCTGGAAGGAGTCAGCATGGGCCTGCTTTTGAGTGTCATTGTTGGTCCTGTTTTTTTTACTCTGATTACCAATAGCCTTCAACACGGGTTTCGCTACGCGATGGTATTGGCTTTGGGAATCCTGTGTAGTGATGCCATGTATGTGCTATTGACTTATTTTGGTGTGGCTTTCTTGGCCAATACGGTGCTTTTCGAGAAAATACTGGGATATGGTGGAGGATTGATTCTGGTTGGATTCGGGATTAGTTCTTTGGTCAAAAAACAGGTGAATCGGCCCAATACTGGAGGAATAAACCTTCCAGTTCCCAAAAAGAGAAATGCATTTGCCAAGGGATTTAGCATCAATGGAGTCAATCCCTTTGTCCTCCTATTTTGGATTTCCATCGCCAGTTTGGTCTCTTTGAAGCAAGGCTGGACTGGTTCTCAAATAAGCCTGTATTATTTGGGGATTTTGGGGACGGTTTTTTTGATTGATTTGATTAAAGCTTTCATTGCCAAACAGCTATCCCGGTTTGTGACTCCTCGATTGATAGCCCTGTTGAATAAGGGAGTCGGATTGGTGATGGTGTTTTTTGGCTGTAGAATGCTTTGGACTGCTTATTTTTCTTAAACTTAGTCTGCATCTACAGGTTAAAAGCTCATGAAAAAGCAAACTATCTCTCCTTTTGTCCTTTGTTTGATTCTTTTATTTACCACGGCTTCTTTGGCTTTGGGACAAGAGCTTCCCTGGCTTACCGAGTTTAATCAAACCCGCCTGGAATACAATCAGCAGGGCATGATGATTTTGGGCACATGGGCTGTGGGAAATATGATTTGGGGTGGGATAGGAGCGAGTCAGACTACCGGGCAGACCAAGGCCTTTCATCAGATGAATCTGTATTGGAATTCGGTCAACTTGCTCATTGCAGGTTTAGGATATTGGCAGGCCACCAAAGAATCTCCGGGCTCAGATTTTTGGGAGACGCTCAAAGCACAGCAAAGTGTCGAAAAGATTCTTTTAGTCAATGCAGCTCTGGATGTGGCGTATATGGCAGGAGGATTCTATTTGAAAGAAAGAGGCCTGAGAATAGAAAATGACCGATTGATCGGATTCGGGAAATCCATCATTCTCCAAGGTACTTTTTTGATGGTTTTTGATGGGATCATGTATGGATTCCATGTGACCCATGCCAAAGAGCTTCCAAGCTTTGTCCAGAATATCAGTTTGGGGCCTACAGGCGTCTATTTCAGAATGAATTTTTAAAATAAGGGTTGATATTGAACTACTTATTGAATAATCCGTATCGTAGATAGTTTCCCTTACGACCCTAGAACTATGAAAAAAATCCTTCCCTTACTCGTTTTGATTTTTATTTTGGGATCCTGCAAGGTTTCAGAAACTCTCAGAGTGGATACACTCTCCAATTCTGAGATGCTTAAAGAATATCAAACCTTTAAAATGATAGAAGAGGATTATTCTGATAAAAGAAATAATAGGATCAAGCAAGCCTTTAGGGAAAAATTAATCGACTATGGATTCAATGAAACTGAAGAAAATCCGGATTTTTTGATTCAGGGAGTAGTTGTTTCTCGGGATTTCATTGAAACTGATGACCTGTCCACTGATGCTTCTGTCCCTGGTCCATTCTATGATGTTTATAATTCAGGAAATAGATCTCCAAACGGAAGTGGTGGGGGAAGAAAAATTATCAACTCTGGAATGATCGGAAAGGTGATTTTTCTGATCCAAGATTCAAAAACCAATGAAATTGCTTGGATGGGGATCAGTTCGGGAGTGGTCTATGGAGGTGGTCGTCAGTTTGATTTGGCAAAAGTAGACCTTATTCTCCACCAGTTACTGACCTCCCTTTATGAATTAGAATAGGGGGCTACGTATTACCCTTGTTCTTTCATTTTTTTTGGATTGGATGGAAATAAGATTTTTCGCTGAATGACGATTGGTAAAGAGATAGACTTTATTTTTTCAATGGATTAGGCTTACCAACCAATCTGCCTGCCTTCGAATTTGAAGTTTCCACAAATACTATTTTTTTCTACTAGGAGAAAGTGATAACTTCTTGAATGTTAAACTCAAACAGAAATTTTTATCATGTTTTTGAAATCCAAAATCAACCTTAGCCTGCTTTTTTTAGCAGTTGTGGTTTTATCCTGTACACAGGAAGAACAGCCCTCGGTCTCCCTCGCGGAGGATCTACAAGAAGTCCAAAAAATAATCCCATCTAAGGAAATTGACCGGATTATTCTTAATTCCCTTCAGGAAAAAGGGGATTTTATCTGGATGGAGCAAAGCGATGAGCTACTCTACAGCGCCCTGATTCAGGGTGATTCTATTTTGACTATCGGATACAAGCCGGTGGGAATGGAAGATCCCAATGCCCGGATAGGTTTGGATGATGTCAGCTCGGCCAGTTGGGAAGCTGCTTCTGAATCTATTCTGGAAATGATCTCCGCCACGCTTACCAAAAATCAGAGTCCCAATTTCCGACTTCGGGATCAGGATGCCTTGATTCATGAGCAATTACCCTATCTGGAAGTGAAGGTGGCGGATTTTGAGATTTTGCAAAACCTCCGAAAGATGCCAGAAGTAAGGTATTTTGAGCCGGTAGGCTATCAGTTTGATTATTCCTTACTCAATAATGGGGAAAGTCCAGCCGTCCGAATCCAAAGCGATGCCGGCTGTTCCAACCATCCCAATACAGGACTTCCGGCTTCAGATTTTACAGCCGTGACCCCAAATGCCAAAGCCTCGTGGAACTATCAGCAAATGGGAATTGCCCAGGCATGGAGCCAAAGCACCGGTGCAGGAATCACTGTGGGGGTAATTGATACGGGCCTTTCTCCCGATCAGCCCCTGCTCAATTCTGGATTCAATTCAGGAGAGTCCTCTGGAAGATATGTGGCCAAGTTCGGGACGTTCAAGACCGGATTTTGGTTTTGGAAAAGCTACGATGGACCGGATGACCGATGTGGACATGGTACGGCCATGTCAGGGGTGATTGCAGCACCAAGAAATACAGTAGGCAATACGGTAGGAGTTGCTTACAACTCCAATTTAGTCTCAGTGAGAGGCACAAGCGATGTAATCATCAATTCTTCGGATGAAAAAAATGGTGTCTCAGAAGCTTTGGTTCTCTTGGGCAACCGACCGGATGTACGGATTATCAGCATGTCTATTGGAGATGTTTTTTCCAATTCTAAAGTGGCTGATGCCGTGCGCTATGCCTTCAACCGGGGAAAGCTGATTTTTGCGGCAGCGGGTACTTCCACCTCCTTTACCAATTGGGTTGGTGTCATCTTTCCGGCAAATATGAATGAAACCGTAGCCGTGACAGGCATCAGAGAAGGCACAGGCTATCAGCGATGTGACACTTGTCATTCGGGAAGTCAGGTTGAGTTTACGGTAGTAATGCAGCGCTCCGGAAGTGGCAATACACCCCTGAGCGTGGCTAACAGCGGAGACCAGCCTTCGACGGTGGGTGGTTCCTCGGTAGCAACAGCAACGGCCTCAGGAATTGCTGCCTTAGTCTGGGCCAAGAATCCGGGCTGGACCAGAGATCAAGTGCTCAATCAAATGCGGTCTACTTCAGATTTGTTTCCCAACAGAAGTTCCCAATATGGATTTGGTAACCTGAATGCAGCTGCGGCGGTAGGTGTAAACTAAAAAAGGGGCTATAGCCCCTTTTTTACAAATAAAGGTGGCCTTGAAGCCACCTTTATTATCTTAGATCATCCGGCGTTTTTCATGTTTTGTACTTCGGATCTGATATCCTGCGCCAAAGTTTTCAGCTCCTGCATGCCTTTTCTTACTCTGGTTCCAGCAGCCTGATTTCCTTTTTCGTAGAACTTTTCAAAATCAGCTTCCAAGTTCATTACAAGATTTTTTACTTCACTAAATCTGCTCATAGTAAAAGTTTATTTTTTAGGTTGATGATAAGTTAATTGTGATCGAATATAGCCCAAATACTTACTATTTCAACCCTGAGGCCATTTTTTTTGAATTTTTTTTTATTCTCCAAAAGAAAGTGCCAATTCAGAATTCTTGTAAACTCCTGAAACTAGCTTGTCTTTTACAGCTGCAAATGCTTTCACTGTTTCGTCTACATCAGACAAAGTATGTACTGCGGTAGGAATTAATCTCAAGATAATCATGCCTTTAGGGACTACGGGGTAAATTACTACTGAACAGAAGATGCCATAGTTTTCTCTTAAATCCATAGAAAGAGCCGCAGCTTCGCCCACGGTGCCATTCAGAACCACAGGAGTGACCGGGGAATTGGATTTTCCAGTGCTGAATCCATTCTCGTGAAGGCCTTTTCTCAGCGCATGGACTATCTTCCAGAGATTTTCCTTCAGCTGAGGTTGGGTTCTGATCAACTCCAACCGCTTCAGAGCACCCTCAACCAGCAGCATGGGAAGTGATTTGGCGAAAATCTGAGAACGCATATTGTATCTCAAATAGAGAATCACATCTGCATCTCCGGCGATAAATGCACCAATGGAAGCCATGGACTTGGCAAAAGTAGAGAAGTAAAGGTCAATCTGATCCTGAACTCCCTGCTCTTCACCGGCGCCTGCACCCGTGGTACCCAAGGTACCAAAGCCATGGGCATCGTCCACTAAGAGTCGGAAATCAAATTTTTTCTTCAATTCTACGATTTCCTTCAGCTTGCCTTGATCGCCGGTCATTCCAAATACCCCTTCGGTGATCACCAAAATTCCTCCTCCGGTCTCGGCGGCCAGTTTGGTTGCCCGCTCTAACTGCTTTTCGCAGTTTTCAATATCGTTGTGAGGGAACACGTATCTTTTTCCCAAGTGCATTCTCAAGGCGTCGATGATACAGGCATGGCACTCAGAATCATAGACAACAACATCTTTTCTGTCCAAAATAGCATCAATAACAGACATGATGCCCTGATAGCCGTAGTTCAGTAAGTAGGATTTTTCTTTGCCTACGAAGGCTGCCAATTCGTCCTCCAATTGTTCGTGGAGATTGGTCTGTCCGGACATCATTCGGGCACCCATGGGATAGGCAGCCCCCCATTTTGCAGCAGCATCAGCATCTGCTTTTCGGATTTCCGGATGATTGGCAAGACCTAGATAATTGTTTAGGGACCAAGTGAGCACTTCTTTTCCTTTGAATCTCATTCTGGGAGCAATTTCTCCCTCGAGTTTAGGAAAAGACCAATACCCGTCGGCAAAGCCTGAGTGTTTGCCCAATGGGCCCATATTCGTTTTTAATTTTGCAAATAGATCCAAAGCTTGTAGAATTTTTAGGTGTATCAGGGTTAAGGTAAGGTTTCCTTAAAGCCCGCCAAAAATAATTACTTATTGCCTTTGAACCAAAATTCAGTTTCATTTCTCCGGAACCCTCGGCAATAGTCAACATTATTTCCTTATTTCGCTCCCGGACTATTATCCATACCCAAAAAACTGTAGAGATTATGCCCAAAATCAATAAACTTTTGGTTGCCAATAGGGGCGAAATTGCCTTGAGGATCATGCGTACTGCCAAGGAGATGGGGATTGCGACGGTGGCCGTGTATTCGGAGGCTGACCGGCTTTCCCCCCATGTTCAATTTGCCGATGAGGCCATATGTCTAGGCCCACCCCCTTCCAACCAATCGTATTTACTCGGAGAAGAAATCATCCGGTTTTGCAAAGAACTCCAAGTCGATGCCATTCACCCGGGATATGGTTTTCTTTCTGAGAATGCGGACTTTGCCCGAAAAGTGACCGATGCAGGGATCATTTTTGTTGGTCCATCCCCAGAGTCGATCGAGGTGATGGGAAGCAAGCTTGCGGCCAAGCAGGCCGTTTCAAAATACGACATTCCCTTAGTTCCCGGTACGGAAGAAGCCATTTCGGATATTGCCGCTGCCAAAAAGAAAGCTGCAGAGATCGGCTACCCTATTTTGATCAAAGCTTCTGCTGGTGGTGGAGGAAAAGGAATGCGGATCGTGGAGTCCGAGTCGGAATTTGAGGAGCAAATGCAAAGAGCAGTCTCTGAAGCGCAGTCTGCCTTTGGGGATGGAGCGGTTTTTATAGAAAAATTTATCACCTCTCCCCGACATATTGAAATTCAAGTGCTGGGCGACCAACAAGGAAATATCGTCTACCTCTTCGAAAGGGAATGTTCTATCCAACGTAGGCACCAAAAGGTGATTGAGGAGGCTCCCTCTGCGGTTGTTACTCCCGAAATGCGGAAAGCGATGGGAGAGTCCGCGGTAGGTGTAGCCAAGGCCTGCCGGTATTACGGTGCAGGCACGGTGGAATTTATCGTAGACGATCAGTTGAATTTTTATTTCCTGGAAATGAATACCCGTCTTCAAGTAGAGCATCCGGTGACCGAGATGATTACAGGAAAGGATTTGGTTCGGGAACAGATTCTTATTGCCGAAGGAAAGCCTCTTTCTTTTTCTCAAGAAGATTTGAAAATACATGGACACTCCGTCGAGGTAAGAGTCTATGCCGAGGATCCCAAAAACAACTTTCTTCCGGATATTGGAAGACTGAAAACCTACCGCAGACCCCAAGGGCCGGGGATTCGTGTGGACGATGGATTTGAAGAAGGGATGGATATTCCCATCTATTACGATCCGATGATTGCCAAGCTGATCACGCACGGGGAAAACAGACAGGATGCGATTGACCGAATGATCCGGGCGATCCACGAATATCGGATAACGGGGATTGAAACCACCTTGGACTTTTGTCGATTTGCCTTGCAGCATGAAGCCTTTGTTTCCGGTCAGTTTGACACCAAGTTTGTCGAGCGATATTTTACTCCGGACAAATTGGACCCGGTTTTTACCACTCAGGAAAAAGAGCTCTTGGCCGCCTTGGCTGTCGCCTTTTTTGAGCAGGAAGATCAAAGGATCAATCCGAAAAAGCCGCTTTCACCTACTCCAAACACCAATTGGAAAAACCGATTACTCTGATGGCGGAAATTTTACCTCTCAGGGCATGGAGATACAGTGAAGAATGGGCCAATACACTGGAGGATTTGGTTGCACCACTCTTTGACGTAGTATCAGCTAAGCAGCGGGAAATGCTTTATCATCATCCTTTCAATAGCATCCACCTGTCTGTACCCCAAGGGGAAAACCCCTCCCAACAGGCTCGGGAAACTTTGGAAAAATGGAAAAAGGAGGAGATTCTTAAGCAGGACGAATTGCCGGGAATCTACGTCTATTACCAATACTTTAGGTTGGCAGGTGAGGGGCATATGCGTTGCAGAAAGGGCTTTATTGCACAGATCAAGGCCTATGACTGGTCAGAAAACCAGATTCTCCGACATGAAAGTACCATAGTCTCTGCAGTCAATGACCGGATTGATCTTTTGGCAGCCACTCAGATTCAGGCAAGTCCTACTCATGGACTCTATGAAGATGAAAGTCTGGAGCTTGAAAAATACATGGATGCTGCTATAGCCTCTCCTTTGTATGAAGTGGAAGACTATCAGGGAGTCCGTGAAGTATTGGCAGTCATCCATGATGCCCGGGTGATTTCCAGATTTTTGGAAATCATGAAAGATAAACAGGTCATCCTGGCTGATGGACATCACCGACTCGAAGGTGCGATTGAGTACCGAAAGCAACAGAAGGATATACTTCCTGACTTGAAATGGAAAGGTTCGGATTTTCATTTGATGTATTTCACCAATGCCCATGGAAATGATCTGAAAATCCTTCCTACCCACAGGCTTTATTATGGGCTGGACTTGTCTGAGGAAGATTTGTTGAAAGAACTGAGCAAATGGTTTGATATGAGACCTTTTGGAGATGCGGAGGAGCTTTCCACCTATACCTTTCAGCGCAAGTGGTCCTTTGGCTTAGTCCTTAAAGATCAGGCATGGATCATCAAGTTCAAGCCGGACCTTTGGACCCAAATCAGACCTGAGCTTCCAGAGACCCTGAGAAATCTGGATTTGGTTATTTTGCATGAAGTTCTTTTCAACCAAATCTTGGGATTGGGTACAGAAGAACAGAGAAAATCCAAAAATCTGGCTTTTGAGCGGAATTTTTCCAGATGCATTCGAGAAGTAAGGGAAGGAAAAGCTGACTTTGCGGTAATCACCCGGGAAATCGACCTGGAGCAGGTCTTGGAAGTATGCAAATCCGGTGCTGTGATGCCACAAAAATCTACCTATTTTTATCCCAAAGCCTTGGGAGGATTGTTGTTTGCCAGTATCCGACAGGAAGAATTTGAATCGAATTATGAAGCCTTTTTTGAAAAATATTGAGAAGAAAAGCCTGATTTTGGCTTCCGCATCCCCTCGTAGGCAGGAGTTGCTTAGAGGTTTGGAATTGGATTTTACTGTAAAGGCCTTGGATATCGATGAGCGTGTACCGGCTGATATGCCTGCTGAGTATGTAGCGGCTCACCTTTCCAAATTGAAGTCAGTAAGCTATCCCGAGACAGTGAAGGAAAATGAAATTTTGATCACTTCGGATACGGTGGTGATCGAGAATGGGCATATCCTTGGCAAGCCCCAATCTGAGGAGGAAGCCTATGATATGCTCAAAAGTCTATCGGGAGCGGTTCATACCGTGATGACTGCAGTGACTCTTCGAGACCACAAGCGGAGTGTAACCTTGGAAGATCAGGCGGAAGTCACTTTCCGGTTTTTGGAAGAGGAGGAGATTCGGCATTATATCCGGAAATACCAACCTTTTGATAAGGCAGGAGCCTATGGAATCCAGGAATGGATCGGGTTTATCGGTATTCAAAGCATTCAGGGTTCCTATTTTACAGTCATGGGATTTCCGCTGCATTTGGTCTATGAGCAGCTAAAAAAGTGGACCTAATAAATACAGGGTGTAGCATCAGGAAAAAGGGGTTCGTTTCTGATTTAAAATGTCCCATGAACCGATTACTATTCCTTCTGTTTTTCTTTTGTCTGTTTTCATCCTGCAATGAAACAGACCCCTTGCTGTATTGCGGTACACAAAATCCAACAGAAGATCTTCCTTGGCTGAAAGCTGCGATTGAAGAAGTAGAAAATTCGGAACTCTCGGAGTATACCTACTTGATGTCTGGAAGATTTGAGGGACAAACTGTTTTCTTTTTCCAAAACTGTTGTCCCTTCTGCAATTTTGCGATTATTGTTTTAGACTGTCAGGGCAATTCATTGGGGATATTGGGGGGCAATGATGGGATTGCTATCGAAAATATCGAAGAGCTGAACCCAGTTTGGATCCCTGAAAACTCGGTCTGTCAGATTACCTCCTAATTACGGGTCACTTTACCAATCCCGCTGACATTCTCCTTAATCACAGTGGGATTTCCGGTGTATTTGACCTCTCCGATACCCGATACGTCCAGGGACAACTCTCCCGTACAGTGAACGGCTATCCTGCCAATACCCGAACTGATCAAATTGACTTTTTCAGCATTTAATTGGGAAGCATCGATATTTCCTATCCCCTCATTGGTAATATTCAGAAGTGCGGATTCTCCTTTCAGCTTCATACTTCCTACCAGATTGAGGTCCGCAGTGATTTGTTTGGACTGGATTTCAAGTTCAAGATTGCCGACTCCTTCCCCTTGGATGGCTGTTTGATCGGTATGGAATGCATTTTGGGTTTCTACATTTCCCACTCCATTGAACTCAAATGATTCCAGATTGGAAATAGACAATCTGACTTCCAATTCATCCATTTCAAAAAAACTGCTTTTGACATCCTCCAGAGTCAATTCCAACAAGTCTCCATTTTGGTTGATTTGGAGCTTCTCTACCAGTTTTTGATTCCCGATGACCTGAATGGATTCTTGGTCTGATTGGGTTAGCATCAGGTTGAATACGCCTTTTACTTTGAGCTTGGCAACGCCACTGAGCTCTTTTATTTCATCGTATCGGTTGTCAGAGCTTCCGTCTCTTTCTCTGCAGGAAAGAAAAGAAAGGAAAAAAAGAATATAAATAAGTGAATTTGAGCTTTTCATGAGAGTGGGGTTTAGGAAATTTCTCTTCTAATTACAAACCTTATCCAACATGTCCAAAAGGGGGAGGGCACATATTTTCGCATCGGATCAAAATTGTCTTTTTTTGAAACATTACTGTCTTGAATTCGGACATGTTTTTTTCTCAACAGCTTATTTTTTGCTATTGGAGCTGGTTTTTTGGTTTGGCATTGGTTTGGAAAATCAGGACGGCAGTCTAAACCAACTATTTATGAAACCAAAATTTAGTTTTGACGCAGTATTGATTTTACTGCTTCTGCTCGTGCTATCCTGCCAAAATCAGGATGATGTCCAACCTGCCTCCAAACCTTTTGTGGGTACTTGGATTCCAGTCTCGGAGGATTTTATAGCAATCTATGCCAATGGGGAAGAAATGACTCTAAGTCAATTCGGTAGGGAGGTTTTAGGATTTCAGGAAGAGGAGGCTTCATTTCAGGCCAAATCTTACTTGGAAAGTACGCTGATTGGTCCGGTTTTTTGGGATAAAACCCGGATGGTATTTTTCTCGGATGGGAGTTTCTCAGTCCAAAAAGGTGGGAATACGGAATTTGGACAATGGAATGAAATCAATGAGAATCAAACCTTGCGGCTGATTCCCAATCCAGACTCCGATTCATTCTTTGATTTTGAAGTGAAAAAATTAAATACCACCGAGCTGATTCTTTCCAAAAAAGCTGAGTTGGAGTTTTTGGAAGATCCACGGGAAATATGGGAAGTGGAAGTCCTTATCCATCTCAAAAATTGATGTCATGTGCAATTCCTGTTCAATTGATCTCCAAAAAGCAGAGGGATTTGCAGAATCCATGGTTCAGATGATTAATCAAGGGGCCTTGGCATTGATGGTTTCCATAGGCCATCAGACCGGGTTGTTTGATGCTCTCGCCGAAATGAAGACGGGAAGCAGTGAGTGTTTGGCAAAGACTTCCGGTCTGCAGGAAAGGTATGTGAGAGAATGGCTGTATGCCATGGCAGCGGGGAAAATTGTGGAAGCGATTCCCGATTCGGACCTGTTCCACCTTCCCGAAGAGCATGCAGCACACCTCTGTAGGAAATCCGGAGGGGATAACATTGCTTTGTATGCCCAATATATTCCGGTGCTTGCCTCCGTTGAGGCTCAGGTAATTTCCTGTTTTTGGCAAGGGGGAGGAGTTCCTTATTCTTCCTACGAGCGATTTCATGAAGTCATGGCGGAGGATAGTAGCCTGACCATTGTGGATCCTATTTTGGATAAAATTCTTCCCATCGAGCCAGGACTAATAGCCCAACTTGAAAAAGGTATCCAAGTCTTGGATATCGGTTGCGGCAGAGGAAAAGCAATGATCAAACTGGCGGAGCATTTTCCCAATTCCAAGTTTTGGGGAGTTGATTTGTGTCTCGACCCTCTTACAAAAGCCAAAGAAGAGGTGGCTCAGAGAGGATTGACCAATGTTCAATTTGAGCTGGCTGACTTGACCACCTATCGGCCTGAGGGAAAGTTTGACCTGATTACCGCATTCGATGCCATTCACGATCAAGCCCGGCCAGATTTGGTTTTGAGCACTGTTTTCGAATGCCTGACAGATCAGGGAATCTTTCTGATGCAGGATATTTTCGGTTCTTCGGAGGTGAGAAACAATCTGGATCATCCATTTGGTCCCCTGCTCTATACGCTATCCACCATGCATTGCATGACGGTATCTCTGGCCCAAGGAGGAATGGGGCTGGGGACGCTTTGGGGAGTGGAAAAAGCCCGGGAAATGATCAAGGAAGCCGGATTTTCATGGATTCAGGAGCATAAACTCGAGCATGATCCGATGAACTGCTATTTTATCATTCGGAAATAATGAAAGAAAGGAGGCTAAATAGGCCTCCTCTTTTTTTTGGGTGGAAATTTTGAAGATCAGGCCATTTGGTCTCAGGTATTCTCCTTTTTCAATTCCTGCTTATTCAATATTCTTTTCACCAACGATCCTATAGTCAATCCTTGGAAAATAATGGAGAAAACCACGACCACGTAAGTTACAGTCAAAAACAATTCTCTTTCCATTTCCGGCTGCAAGGAGAGGGCCAAAGCAATGGAAATACCTCCGCGGATTCCTCCCCAAGTCATGATGAGATCGGTCTTTGGAATGAATTCCAGTTTTTTGCTGAATAGGGAAATGGGGCCTTTCAATGCAAGATATCTGGATAAAAGGGTAATTGGGATAGCCAAAAGACCCAATAAAATATATTCTCCGTTGATGGTAATGATCAGAAGCTCGAATCCGATCAATACAAACAAAATTGCATTCAAGAAGACGTCCACCAGCTCCCAGAATTTATCCACATACAGCTTGGTACTATCAGACCAGGCTACTTCAGGGGATTTATTGCCGATGAAGATTCCAGCTACCACCACGGCTAAGGGGCCCGAAAAATGAAGCGATACTGCCAAAGCATGAATTCCCATGACCAAAGCGAGCGTGATCAATACTTCTGTCTCATAATGGTCTATGCTCTTCATTACTTTGAAACCTAACCAGCCCATCAACAAACCCAAGGTCAAGCCTCCAAAGACCTCCTCAAAAAACAAAAATCCCACATCCTGAGCATCTACTGAGGCAATTCCCCGCTGAGCAATGGAAAGAAGAACGAGAAAAACCACTACACCTACTCCGTCATTGAACAAGGATTCCCCTACAATTTTGATCTCCAACTTTTTTGGAGCCTGAGCATCCTTGAGGATACCCAAAACGGCAATAGGATCGGTCGGAGAAATCAAGGCTCCAAACAAAAGACAGTAGATGTAATCAATGGGATGACCCATCCACATCGCCACATAGTAGAAGGCACTCCCCACAATAAACGTGGAAACAAGGATTCCGAAAGTAGCAAACAGGATGATCGGTCCTCTCTGTTTGGCTAAATCTTCCAGCTTGGTATGAAGAGCTCCGGCAAAAAGCAGAAAGCTCAGCATGACATCCAACAACAGAGTTCTGAAGTCAATGGAGGCAATCAATTCTTTGGACTGGACCAATATCCGGTTTTCAAAGTGTCCCAGAATAATAATTGCCAAGGTAAAGCCCATGGCAATAATCATGAGTCCAATCGTAAAGGGTAATTTGAGGAACTTGGTATTGACGTAGGCAAAAACGGCAGATAAGATGGTCAGGACGGTGACGATAGCAAAAATGTCCATGGCTTGATTTTTAAATTGGAGCTTTAAAATAGACACACAAAGTCTATTTCCAAGGGATACGATCGGGGATACAAAAGGAATATACGTCATTTGACGTATTCCTAACCTAGGAATTTGAGGGCAAGTTTGTATCAGTTCTTTCAAAACTATCCCAAATCCAATGATTATGAAAAAAATCACCTCTACTCTTTTAATGGTCCTTTTTGCAGGCTCGACCCTGCTGGCTCAGGACTTGTTTTATGGCTTTGGCTCCAAGGGATATTACAATAAAATATCTCAGGAAACTGACATCGTGACCATTCCCCAGCTCAGCGTCAGCTTTGATAAATTTGTTGAGACCAAGGTGGTGGTCTCAGAAGGTAAGCTGAGCAAGCTCCAAAATACCTTTGAGGCTGCAAGTAAAGGGGGGAGCTATGGTGGAGAGGCGAAATCCTCTGCACAGACGATTACCATTCTGAATTCAGATATGCAGTTGTCTGACTTCCAGGAACTGGCTAATGAGTTTCAGCTGATTCTGGAAGAAGAAATTTCCAAAGCGGGCATCAAAGTACTTCCGCTTCAGGAGTTTGTAAATACGGCAGGTTTTCAAAAAATGTCTGAAAAGTATTCCGACAAAACCGAAAACAAAGGGAAGAAAAACTCTGAGGAGGATACCAAAAGCAAAGTCAGGATGTTCCCGGAAAATGGAGTATTCATGTTTGACGAAAAATCCGTAGCCAGAGGTGGAGTACCTTTCATCGGAATGGTCAGAAACATCCAAAAAGAAACCGGAGCCATTATGCTTCTACAGAACATTGACATCAATTTTGCCACGGTGGAGCTGGATGCCTCGGTGGAGGCGAGTTCAAAAAGAAAAGTTACCACAGCAGAAACCAAGGTAATTCCCAAAATGAATATCAGCCGAAACACCTTTGATTTTGTGGGTAAAAACGGTCCAAACAATGCTTCAGCGGAATTGACCGTTGAATATTTGGCAGACAAAGAATTTGATGCAAAAATCTATCAGGACCCTGAAAAAGGAAGAAGTCTTTTTGGACAACTCTTTGGTATAGGTGTACCAACCATCGAATTTGATCCTTTTATTGTAGAAATGAATAAGGAAACCTACAAATCAGCGGCAAGAGATCTGTTTAGAAAATATGCCCAGGATTTTGCCAAGACTTATGCTTCAGTAGGGAAGAAGTAATCCGGGTCAACCCAGAGGAAATGCTGTCTCTGATTTCATCGGAGACAGCTTTTTTTATTTTAAAACTCCCAGCGCGTATAAAGGCCAAAATTGTCCTTGGCAATTTTTTCCGGTCCGTATTGATCCCAGTTTGCTCCAACCCCAAAGCCTAGTGGTCCCTTTTTCAATCCCAATCGGAGATAAAGAAAACTCCGATTGTGCTGATTCTCTGCCAAACCCAGATTGTACACAAACTGAACGCGACTGTAAAGTGACCAAGTTTCATTGATCGGAGGTTTGAACTCGTAGAGTCCAAACAGTTTCAAATCCCGCTGCTCGTTGATTAGGTAATTAAGCACGGTGATGGCTAGCCATTTTCGGTTGGCAAAGCTATGTTCTACCCCCACCAAGGGACTAAATCCCACCACGGAGTTGCCTTCTCCACCCGCTGCTACAGCAAATCCTTTTTTTCCTACGCTGTAGTTAACCTGAAAAGGAATGATTACAGAATTGCCGATTGGGTTTTTTTTATCCCAGTTTTCTGAAAACACCGAAATCACCAAAAGGTCAAATTTGCTGGTAGGGGTAAATTTCTTTTTCACGATCAGCTGGAAATTGAGCTGTTCATGACCAAACATCAATTCCAAGGGAATCGGTGGTCCTGAGGGAATGGGTTTGGAAGAAATAGCCGGTGCCGTTTCCTGTGCTTTTGCCTTTTGGGAAGACAGAAGGAAGAAACCCAAGATTAGAAGAAAGCTGAACGGGAAGTAAGGTTTTGATTTTAAGGTCATTGGAATGAATTTTTATCATTCCAAAAGTAGAGGGGGGGAGATCAGAAAGTTTTGCTCTACAGCAAGACTTTGACTTTACAGCTCGCTTTTCAGCCTGCTTAGGGTGTATTGACTGATGCCCAAATAGGAGGCGACCAAGCGGCTTGGAATTCGGCTGAGTATCAAAGGATATTGCTCAAGAAGCCACTTCAAGCGATCCAAAGCAGACATCCCCTGAAGATCATAGATTCGGCGCTGGGAGGTGATATAGGCATTCTGAAGGATGTTTCGGTAGATTTTGTTGACTTGAGAGATGGTCTCAACTAGCTGGAAAAAAGTTGCTTTTTTGATCTCAAGAACAAACAGGGGCTCTACGGCCTGAAGATTTTCTACGGAAGGACTGCCTTCAATCATACTGGTCAGGTTGGTTCCGAATTTGTTTTCAAAAGCAAAATAGCGGGTCAATTCCTGTCCGGAGTCATTGATATGGAAAATTCGAAACGAGCCTTTTACGACAAAGTACATGGATTGGCATAGTTCACCCTGACGAAGCAAAAAGCTGTTTCTTGGAAAATAGGAAGGGGTAAAGGAGGGTTTCAGATCTTCAAACTCCCCTTCACTGATCGGGGCTATTTTGGAAAAATAGTTCCTCAATTGATCCCATGCACCGGGTGGGAATTTTGCCATAATGGTAGAAGGAAGTCTTTGGGTTTAGGAGTTTATCAAAGCGGATAGGGAGAAAATTTAACCAAATTTTTCAACTTAGGGCTCATCAAAAGAAACTGATTCCAGAGTGCTTTGTGTCAATCCTTATCCCTTATGAAACCTATTCTCTAACTCGTCACTCTTTGCATCTTGAGTGTTGTGGACGTTTTTGCCCAAGAACCTTCTCTGAGTCAATCCAAGGAATGGATCCGGGGCCTACGGGAAATACACACCCCCAACGGAATAGAAACTCTGGAACAGGTAGAACTGAACGGAGCCAAGCAATGGATCAGCATCCGGGGAAAAGACAGGAACAATCCCGTTCTTCTGGTTTTGCATGGCGGACCTGCCAACCCACTGATGCCAGCTGCTTGGGCTTATCAGACATCCTGGGAGGACTTTTTCACCGTAGTCAATTGGGATCAGCGAGGCAGCGGCAAAAACTGGATTTCCTCCGATACCACTCAGTTGGCCGATGAATTGAGCTTTCGCACACTGATCCAAGATGCCTATGTCTTAGTGGATTATCTTCGGGAAAAGCTGGAAAAGGATAAGATTTTTCTGATGGGCTACTCTGATGGGTCCAGTTTGGGAATTAGAATGGCGGCAAGAATTCCCCAAAAGCTCCATGCCTACATTGGAGTAGGACAGATGGCAGGAGGCAATCCGGAGAAAGTCATCTACGATCAAGTCATGCGTCTTGCTGAGGTCGATGGAAATGAAACCGCCCTGAATGAGCTTCGCACTTTGGCTCCCTATCCTGCAACGGATGGATCTACTCCCATGCGGAAATTGATAGCAGTCAGGAAATGGTCTAGATATTACAATGGGGGCTGGTACGGCAAGCCGTATTTTTTTTTCTATTATTCACTTCCAAACCTATCTCCTGAGTACAGCGATCAGGAAATCAAAAGCCTGGATGTCAGCATGCCCTGGATCACCCGAAGACTTCTTCCGAAAGGACCCGTTGCCGAAATCCCGGAAGAATTTCAGATTCCTGTGTTTTTTATGATGGGAAGGCATGATCTCCATACACCTTATCTGTCTGTTGAAGACTACGTGAAGAGGATAAAAGCTCCCCAAAAGCTACTCTTTACCTTCGAATACAGTGGCCATATGCCTTTTTTGGAGGAGCAGGGCAAATTTTTAATGGTTTTAGTCAATCAGGTCTTTCCGCTTTCTCAGGAGAGGAAATGATTGATTTGCTTTTGGATAAAAGCACGCCATCTCCAAAAAAGAACTAAAAAAGCCCGGTCAATTGACCGGGCTTTAGTTTGATTTTCAAGAATTTATCGTTTCAATAACCGAACAATCTTTGTCTCCTGGCCTTGATTCAGGTGCAGGTAATACAAGCCTCTTTCCATCTGATTTTCAGGGAAAAGTAAACTCAGTTTTCCTTCTACAAATTCAGCTGTTCCGCTACTGATGGCCTCCCCTCGGTGATTGAAAAGGACATAAGCTACAGTTACGGTAAGTGGCTGATCCAATTCCAGATGGATTTCTGAATCCATTGGATTAGGGAAGAATCGTCTGATTTTGGCAGACTTGAAATTAGTTTCTGGTTCTACCTTGTCCGAGGCCTGGCAGGGAATGGTACCACAAGCTCCCAAAGTAGCTCCATTTCTGATCAAGGCCGGTACAGCCTGAGGTGCGACACTTAGGGTTCGAGACCTTCCTGAATTGCCCAATGGAAGGCAGACCAAAACCTGGTCTCCTTTTCTGCCACTCCTTACATCCACTACACAGACAGTCACCTCGTCGGTAAACACATTTCCTGCTTCATCTGTCACGGTGAGGGTGTAGGTGGTCGTTTCAGTAGGAGATACGGTGATTTCCTGACCTACCTGCCCATCACTCCAAGTGTAGATGTAGGTACCGTTTCCGCCGGTAGCATCTGCTGCGCGGAGCGTGATGCTTTCTTGAGGTGGATATCCCAAATAAACCACCCCACCTTCTCCTGCATCGGAAACCAAAGGCGATCCTGCGATCAATCGGGCAGATACCGGGAGGTGATCCGAGGTAGTGTTGGCGTAGTTTGGAATCAGATTGAATGGAATGAACAGGGTTTCAGAACCTTCCAAATAGTTGTCGTACAATTCATTGGAGATTGTGATATGGTCAATCATATTGTCATTGAAAATAAATGACCGGAGTCCTGCCTCGCTGAGAGAAATCGTGATTCCATTAAAATCCGGATCATTGATAAACAACTCATAGGTGCTAGGCCCTGAACCGATGGATTCGTCCAAATCATCGTTGTAATCTCCCAACAGAATGATGTTTTGGTCTCCATAGTATGCATCCAAGGTGTCTTTCAAAGCCTGATTATCAAACCTTCTTCTGGCCAAATCCTCATTGGATGATCCTGATTTCGCATGGATATTGATGAAGTTGATTTTTTCTTTCACCCCATTGATATCTGCTATAGCAGTGATCAACCAAGGGAGGCGACCGCTAGACCAGAAGGAGGAGGCAGTTCCGGTGGGATAGCCATCGAGTAGGTTATTCAAGCCCATTCTGGCCTCATCATAGATTTGCTCAAACAGTACTTTGGTTTCGAGAATTTCGATCACAGCCGTATTGTAAATCAGACAAAGCTTCTGAGGAGGGAAGGTAGGATCCGGTCCTTCAAATGAACGGGAGAAACGCTCAGAGCAGATGACTGCATATCCGGGCAATTGGGCTACGATGTCGGCCAAAAGATCCTCATCACTGATTTCCTGGACAGCAATGACGTCCGGAAGGGTAGCTTGGAAGACCTGAAGGGAATTTGCTGCCTGAAGTGTCACATCATTGGGGCCGAAATTATTGATCGTGGCTCCAAAGAACTCCATATTCCAAGTCATCACATCCAAAGTTTCAGTGGCAGGGATATCAGATCCGGCTGGTTCGAAAGGTGCCGTGCCCGGCAAATCTTCAATAAACCTTGGGAAGAGTTGCAAAGTGCCCCGGAAGCTTCCCAATACTCCGGTGATAGTTTGAGCCTCAGTAGGAATTACCCGACCAACCAAGCTGTTTACTTGGCCGTCAATTCTTAACTGTAAGTTTCCTGTACCGTCAGTGATGATGTAGTTGCTTTCAGGGAATAGCAATCCTTTAGGAATGGCAAATGCAGCGGCAGGAATCTGGATAAACTGGCCTTCCAGACTTGGATTGATGTCCTCGATGGAAACCACCCTCGGGAGGATAAGATTACCGGAACTGATCAGCTCGATCTCAGTTACGTTTCCTAATTGGATTTGCTGGTTGAAAGCTCCAATCCTAGCCGAAATTTGAATTTCATCTCCGATCTGGTACAATCCAGCTCCATGAATCTGTGCATCAAAAACTGGAATTCCTCCCGTTTCATCCTGTAAAAATGCAGGACCACCAAACTGATCACTTGCTGTCAAAATACCTTTCACTAATACTTCGGAACCCTGAGGCTTGGTTCTAGCGGCTGCAATAGAAATCAGGATTGGCTCAGGATCGACAATCACACCGCCAAAGCTTTGACCGGTGTTGATTTGATTATAAGTATTGGCTATACTTTCTGACCAAGTGAAATCTGCATAGCTTGTGCCAGTACCCTGAAGCTGGAGAGAGGTACCTACCGGGGTAGAGGAGGTTTGAGCTACGCCTACATCTTCGCTGAGGAGACCATCTGCAGGTCCTCCCACGGCCACAAAAGTACCTTCATAGCTCAAAAACTGGATCACTTCATTATCCGGATTGACCAGAGCAAAGCCATCAGGGGATCCGTTTTGAAGACCTGGAGCAAAGAAAAATAAAGTCCCGAAACCATTGTCCTGATTAGGAAGGGTTCCTGAGAGATTGATCGTGCCGTAAGGTGCTCCACCGCTTCCGTTGTATAGGACAATACTGTATCCAGCCAAGTTGAGACCTGCTGTGCCGGCAATCTCTATCCCTTCATTGACATCGGAGCCCACATTGTCGTAATGGAATTCATTGACAAACAGGACAGGTTCGGAAACAAAAGTTTGACCTGTATTGATCGCTCCAAAGGTATTAGTAGCTGCCTCCTGCCAAACAAAATCCCAATATTCCTTGCCATTTCCGCTCAATTGCAGAGAAAATCCAATGGGGGTAGAACCGGACTCTTCGACCCCAATATCGGTGCTGATCAGCCCATCTGCGGGACCTCCTACTGCAGTAAAGGTTCCTTCGTAGCTGAGAAACTGGACGACAGTGCCATTGTTGATCAAGGCTATTCCGTCAGGGCTTCCATTTTGAATTCCGTTTGTTGGATAAGTCTGTACCACGAATCCAAAACCGTTTCCTGAGTCAGGAATGGTTCCGCTCAAAGTTTTCGTGTCATAAGGGGCACCGCCACTACCATTGTAAAGTATCAGGGACCAACCTGTTAGGTCGGTTCCCGCCGGACCCGCAATTTCAATTGCCTCTCCAACATCAGTTCCTGTGTTGTCGTAGTGGATTTCATTGATAAACACTTCCTGAGACCATACCGAAAAGGGGGTAAATCCAAGAAGGATCAAAAAGAGAGTGTAGAAGTTTTTCACCATAAAATTAATTTTAATTCACTGGTGCAAAATGCAACCATATGGATATAATCTGAAGTATTTTTTGTTACGCTTTGGTTAATTATAAGGACTCTACTGCTTTGTTATCAGGAGTTTGATTGCATTTGCTTTGCCGAAAAAGGAAGCGCAGTTCTGGAGATTTTTGAGGAATTAATCCTCAAGCAATGCCTGCAGAGCTTGGTAAAAGGCAGAATGGGAAAGAACAGGCTCCTTCCAAATCAGTTAAAATGCCTGTTGTCCGGCGCATTCATTATTGGTCCCTATTGCTTAACTTGTTTTGGCTTTTCGGCAAGAGTTCATTTTCCATCCGTTCTGATTCCCTTAGTGTTATGTTCAATTTCTATTTATTCAGAAATGTGTTCTTTTTTGCCATCTGTGCCCTTTTTTTGGGTAGTTGTGTCAATCTCAGAGCGGTGGGTGATTTTGCCTTAAGTTCTTCCGCTAGTATAGGACATTACGAGAATTTGGGCTATTCATTTTCTGATCATTGCACAGACCGATGCCGGGATGAGGCTATTCGTACCCTAGAGATCAAACTGGAGTTAAATTGTCCCTGTGATACCTTTTTTAAAGCCGACAGTGTGACAGGAGTCTTTTACCAAACCATTCAGCATTATCTGAATGAAATGGGAGGATTGGCCGGAAAAGACTTGACTTCCTACAAAACCCAGGCGCTTTTTGGAGCCCTTACCGCCCAGCAATTTGGCCCAATCCGGGTGAGCGAATCAGAAGTTGGGGCCTATGCGGCTGTTTCCGATTTGATAGCCCGGATTGCTCTGACCGGCTTTAGAAAAAAGAAAACTTCCAAATACCTGGAAGAGGCCAATCAGCCGATTCAGACCCTTCTTGATAAATTTTCGTCCATTATCTCCAATGATTTGAAAGGAGAATTGCGATTCAAAAAAGCCCGGCTATACAGCCAATACATGAATTTAAAAATGGGAAATACCCTGGATTCGGATTTTGAAAGCCAAAGCGCAGTCAGAACCTACTACACCTCCCTGAGTGAAATCGAGCGAAAGGAAAAACTTCTCGATGTCTATGCGCAAAGTCTGAAAAAAATAGCCCAAGGACATCAAGAGCTGTATGAAAAGAGAGACCAACTTTCCTTCAAGGAATTGACGCAATCCATGTTGGGCTATTCGGAAGAAATTCAGAAATTATACAAGGAGTTTAATCAATTAAATCGCTGAACTCATGGGAAAACTCACCGCTGAGCAAGCCAGAAGTCTTTCGGATCAATTTTATTTTTTGGGAATGGCAATAGGAGATTACCGATATACCCACTGGGATAAACTCACTTTGGAAGAAAACAAAGAGCTCAGCGACTCCCAATTTGCCATTCTGAAAACCGGTGAGGATATGTTGGCAATGGCTCCTCAATTGGTTATGGAAGAAGCCCAAACTTCATTGGATCAAATTCAGGGTTTGACTAAAGAAATTCAGGATACCATTAAAAATTTGAAAACCATTCAAAAGGCAATTGATGTAGCTGCTGGGATTCTGGTCTTGGGTGCAGCTATTCTGGATAGAAATCCAGCCGAGATTTCTCAGAACCTCTCCGGCTTGATTTCACTTTGGAAATCCGATTAACTTCTTAACTGCTTCTTTAATGTGTGGTTTTATCAGGATTTGTTCAGATCTGTTGTTTTTCTGCATTTATTTCTTGTTTTCCACGATGCTGTAAAATTGATTAGCGGGGCAGCAGGAGGAAAGAGATATTCGGGAGTACTTTATACCAATTCCCATGAAAAATCCATTCGTACTTCCTTTGTTGCTTGTATTGTCGCTCACTGTCGGCTCCGGTTATTCTTCCTTGGCCCAAGTAAAATCCTTGGAATTCCTTCCCAAGGCTACGGTAGTATTTCCCGGTGAATACGAATCCCAAGAGCGGGGACCCAATACCATTTACTCCTACCAAAGTCCGGATAGTCTGGCCAACTTTCTGGTAGTGGTAGCCGATCTGATGAGAACAAGCGGATTGGATGCAGAGACGTTGGCCATGGCTTCTCTTGAGCCCGAGTTTTGGCTTCAGGTGGAGCAGGGATTCATGGGGCAGTTGGGTGCAGATGCCAAATTGGAAAATAAAAGCAGTATGAATGTAGATGGAGTAGAGGTTTTGAAGCTGGACGTATCCCGGTTTAGGCCAGAAACCAATACCACCAATTACCTGACAGCCTACATTTTTGTGATGGATAAATACTCCATCAACATTGCCCATACCAGCAGAGGAGGCAAAGCGGACCCTGAAGTCAGGGACGCTTTTTTTGCATCTTTGAAAATTGAGTGATCCAAGCTGAAGGATGCCTGGAAAAGGAGAAATCCCGGACATCTTCTGTCAAAAATGAACAGCAGGAGCAAAATCCTCGGGGTAGAGGAAACCTGAATCTTCTCAATTCAGTAGGTTTGGCTATGAATCCTTTACTCCAAGTTTTTTCTTTTCTTCTCTTTTCCGTCTTTATCTATCTCAGCTCGCCGCCTTTACTTCATGCTCAAAATCGGAGTTCTCCAGTCCTAGTCACCAAAGTGTCAGACGGGGACACCTTTTGGGTGAGATATCCTTCAGGGAAAGAGGAGAAAATCCGCCTGATCGGGATCAATGCCCCCGAATCCAGAAAAACAGGCAATCGGGATGTGGAATATTTCGGCAAAGAAGCAAGTGCCTATGCCAAACGCTTGCTGATCAACCAAGAGGTGACCTTGGAGTTTGATGTGCAAAGGACAGATCGGTACCAACGTACCCTTGCCTACGCTTATCTTTCCTCAGGTGCCATGGTGAATGCTATTCTGGTCAGGGAGGGGTATGCCCAAGTAGCTACATACCCTCCGAATGTAAAGTATCAATCCCTTTTTCAAAAGCTGGAAAAAGAAGCCAGGTCTGCGAAAAGAGGGCTTTGGAAATAAGAAGTTTAAACAAAAGGTCCTTTTCTTCCTTTCTACCCTCATGAGCTTGATGAATTGGATTGGGGTTTTCTGGGTATCCTTTATTGTAATCGGGATGGAAAAAGAGTTGATTTTTGATTTTGGAGAAGGGAAAAACTTTGGCCGATGGACTATTATCAACGATGGAGTCATGGGCGGGCTATCCCAATCGCAAGCAAGACTTACTGAGGATGGAGTTTTGTTTTCTGGGACGGTGTCCTTAAAAAATAATGGGGGATTTGTATCTCTTCGAGGTCCACTCGGTCGGTATGATCTCTCTGAATTCACTTTTTGCGAAATCCGATTCAAGTCAGATACCGATCGGAAGTTTGAGCTGCTGATTGAAAAGGAAACACCCTTCCACCTTCCCAAGTACCGTAAAAAGTTTGGAGCTAAAGGGGAAGATTGGCAAATCTTTAGATTTGAACTCAAAGAATTGGAAATCAGCCGAATGGGAAATCTGATCGCTCAGGGAATTGATCCCGGTGAACTGAAAGAATTACAGCGAATCGGCTTTATTCTGGCTGACAAGCAGGAGGGAAGCTTCACTTTGCAGATTGATTATTTGAAGTTTTTTTGAGGTTTTCTGCAAGTTTTTCAATCTAAGTCTGTCAAATATCCACGCTGTATTTCACCTTTCCATCCTGCCCCCGTGTCGCACGGAGGCACTGTCTTCTTCCGCCTTGAGGATTGAAGGAAACGTGTACCCACTGATTAAACTCCTGTATCAGCTGATCATAGGGAATGTCGGAGTTTTTGATCCGTTGATAGAGTTGTTCGATGCTGAGATGCCCTGTTTCGATATCTGCTGCATGGCCGGAAAGGTGCTGACTGCTTTTTGATCCGCCTACTGCCTGATTGACCCGGGGACTTCGGTAGCCGGAGTTGACAAATACTGCCCGACCGAGACGGTCTCTTAGTGGCTGTAAGACATGCTCGCAGAGCAGACGGAGATTATCAATGATTACAGGTTCTGGTGAAAACTGCTCCTCATAGCTCCATCGGGTGGCGGTCTGAGAGCGAAGCAGTTCGCGAAGTGGGAAGTTTTTGGTGAGTTGCATGAGAGGGCCGTTAAAGTGTGAAGAGTCCAATTAAATTGCCAAGAATCAGCTAGTTGAAATTTAAGCAATTATGGGATCCTTTCCGTAATTATATTTCTTGCTCTGAGGCCTCTCCTTACACCTGGATGCTCGATATTCTGACTTGATGCAAAATAGAATCTTGGCAAAGATCCATTGATTCAGTAAATTTCCTTTTTGCCATCATGCCTTTTCCCAATTTCCGAACCGGAGTACCACCACTTGAGCGACTAAAGCTGTCAGGGATTCCCACTTGGGTTCATGTCTTTGCCTTAGGAGGCACAGGCCTTACTCTTTTCCTTACAGCCCTTGTTTTTCTTGGGTTCAAAGAGGTCCCGGTCTGGACAGATTGGAAACCTGCTCAGGAATTTCTCCAACCAGAATACGGAGAGCGAATCTATCCCGACAGTGTTTTCCGAACTAGGATGAATACCTGGTCCAACCTTGTCTATGTGTGTTTTGGGTTTTATGCTATTGCTTTGGCCCTATTTGACTGGAAAAGAAAGCTTTCCCTGGATAGAGGCTATCTGACTTTTGCGCCTTTGCAGACTTTTCTGTTTGGATTGACCGGAATTTATTTGGGCTTAGGCAGTGGTTTTTTTCACGCCTCCCTCACGCATTATGGGCAGCAGTGTGACGTCGGCGCCATGTATGCTACGCTGATTGCATTGGTTTCCTTCGCTCTTGGAAGCTGGCTTCCCATAATGCGAGTTCCGAAAACCCGTCAGATTTTTCCCACTTGGCCGGTTTTGTCAGTTTTGGTCGTTCTGGGATCGATTTATTTTACCTACTACAAATGGGAGTATTCCTTCACAGAAATCTCAGGTTACTTGAGTGGCATCCTATTCCTCTTTGCGGGAGTGAGTGCCATTACGCCGGGAAAATACCTTCAATTCCGCTGGTTTTTGGCAGGAGTGCTTTGCCTGGTTTTGGGATCCAAAATCCGTGATTTGGACATTTCCGACCAGTTTACGGGTCCGGATTCCCTGCTTCAGGGCCACGCAATCTGGCATGTGCTGACCTGCGGAATGTACGTTTGCCTGTTTCTCTATTTCCGGTCCGAGGAAAGGGAGGCAAAAGGATAAGCCCATTCAATCTCATTTCCGAAACCTGCAAAAACTGAAATTACATCTAATCCAGTTTGTTTTTCACCACTTTTCCATCCTTCATAATCACCAGAAATTTTTCCTCCGGTTGGGCAAGGAGGGAAATATCTTCCAAGGGATTGCCATCCACCAAAATCAAATCGGCCAAAGCTCCTTCCTTAATCACGCCCAATTCTCCGGGATAGGGACTTCTGTTTCCCGATAGGGCCAAAAGCTGGGCGTTGTCGTAAGTGATCATTTTCAGGATTTCAGCAGGAGAAAACCACTCCTGAAGCTTCAAAATGTAAGCATTCTGCTCTTTGTTCAGCTCAGGTTCAAACAAAAAGTCAGTCCCCCAGGCCAGTTTTACACCGAGTTCCTTGGCTTTGGCCCAAACCCTCTTCTGGCCTTCGAGTACGGGTTTTCGCTTTTCTCTTCTTGCCGGGTCCATTTTAGGACTGTCTTCCATCAGATTTTGAAGGCTCAGCCAAATGCCTTTTTCCGCCATGAGTTTTAGCGTCTCTTCGGATACCATCTGCCCGTGTTCCACACATTTGACTCCTGCATGGATGGCTTTTTGTACCGCCCGGTCCGTGTAGGCGTGTACGGTCACATAGGTGCCCCAATCTTCCGCGGCTTCTACTGCGGCTTGCATTTCCTCCAATGTGTATTGAGTCACATCTATGGGGTCATAGGCAGAGGAGGTTCCGCCTCCTGCCATCAGCTTGATCTGACTGGCTCCAAAGCGAAGATTTTCCCTGACTGCGGTCAGTACTTCCGGTTTGCCATCGGCGATGAATGTAGCCCCGAACAACTCAGCCCGCGAAGGCTGTCCAAAAAACTTCCGAGATCGCTCCTGAGGGGTACGGAAATCTCCATGTCCGGCAGTTTGGCTGATGACAGCGCCTGAAGGCCATACTCTTGGTCCAAGGATTTTTCCTTGATCAATGGCATTTTTCAGAGGGAAAATCGGTCCGCCCACATCTCTCACACTGGTAAAACCCCTGAGGAGCATTTCCTCCGCCCCTTTACCGGATTTATCCAAAATGATCTCTTGATTCAGGCCGGGAGACATCATTTCCACCATACTCAGAGAGCCAAAAACCAGATGAACATGCACATCAATCAGTCCGGGAATCAGGGTTTTACCCTTTCCCTCGATTTTTGCCGAGGCAGTTTTCATTTCCTGAGTCCACTCTTTGCTGATCTGAAGGATAGTATTGTTTTCGATCAGGACATTTTGGGCGGGTGAAAGCGATAGGGTGCTTTGGTCGAAGACCCGGACATTTTCAAATGCGATCCGCTGGCTTTCCTGACCAAAAGAGGGAATGGAGATCGAGCTCAGGAAAAAGAGAAGGTGGACTAACCTGATTTCTTGGAAAAATGAAGAACGCCTACGCATAGGAAAAGGATTTGGAATGGAATAAAGGACTGAATCCAGCAGAAAGCTTTAATGTAGATAAAAAGAACTGCTTTCCTGAGTATAATCTGAATTAAAGCTTTTGGTTTTTCCCTTCCCGAACTATTTTCAACTTTCTGCAGAAAAAAGGAAAATATCTCCCTTCAGGTAAAAGGGGAGGAGTCAGGGAGAGTTTTGGCCTATATTCGTCCTCTCCCTCTGTAGAGACCTTAATCTTTGCCACCTATTATGAGCTTGCAAATTCATCTCTGGACTTTTAATCAACTCACACCAGAAGAACTCTACCAAATCCTCCGTCTCCGAAGCGAGGTATTTGTCGTCGAGCAAAACTGTGTCTTTCTCGATATGGACAATAAGGATCAGCGATGCTATCATCTCAGTCTCTTTCAGGATGGTGAATTGGTCGCCTACTGCCGGATCGTACCTCCTGGACTATCTTATGCAGAGGTGGCTATCGGCAGGGTAGTTTCTGCTCCGGCCTACCGGGGAAAGGGGCTTGGTAGAAAAGTGATGGAAGAGGCGATCTCAGCATGTAGGCAGCTCTACGGGCAGGTGCCGATTCGCTTGGGTGCTCAGACTTATGCCTTAGAATTTTATCAATCCCTGGGATTTGAAGCAGAAGGGGAGACCTACGACGAGGATGGGATCGAGCATGTTGAGATGGTGAAGACAAAATAGTTGCTACAAAGCCATCAAGACCAAAAGCGATTCATTTTTAGCTTTTGATCGAATCCACTTCAAGTATCCTAAAGATAATAGATGTTAATTAGCTCTTATTCAGAATATTAAATCTATCAAATTCTAAGACTCTTTAAATTTCAAATTCTCAATGAAGGCTACAAGCTGGGCAGAATTTTTCAGACCCAGTTTGTGAATGAGGTTTCTTCGGTGGGTATTGACTGTGAATTCGCTGAGGAAAAGCTGCTCGGCTATCTCTGCGGAGGTATATCCCTTGGTGATGAGGTTGGCTATCTGTTTTTCCCGTTTGCTAAGGATATTCAGCTGGGATTTGGACTCTGATACTAAAGGTGGATCAGGGCTAAGTTGTGGAAAGGTAGGAATGTCTTGAATAGCATTTTCGAGGGCTTCGACCAGATCCTTTTTGCTGATGGATTTAGGCAGGTAAGCAATCGCTCCTTCCCTACGGCATTTTTCCATGACCTCCGGGTTGTTTTCCATGGTAAGTAGGATTATTCGGCAATCCGGATAGATATCTCTCAGCTTTTGGATTGATTCCACCCCCTTGGAGTCGGGCAGAAAATAGTCGAGCAAGACCAGCTCAGGTTGGATTTTTTTCACCAATTCCAAACCTTCACTGAGCGTCTCGGCATGGACCAAGTTTTGAATAAAGGTTTCGTTACCGATTAGAGAATATACCCCCTGTGCAAACAGCAGATGATCGTCGATATGCACTATACTGATTTCGGAGAAGTTAAGCATGAAGGGGTAGGGTAATCGTTACGGTGGTACCTCCAGGACTGGATTCCAGTTCCAGGCTACCTTTGAGGTAAGCTACTCGCTCTTGAATATTCTTTAGACCAATTCCTTTATTCCGAAGATCAGGATTTATCCCCACTCCATTGTCTTCTGCCACCAATTCAATTTTTCCATCAATTTCTGAAATACTCAGCAAGGCTTCGGTAGCTTGGGCATGTTTTACCATGTTTTGAAGCAGCTCATTGGAGATCCGGTAAAGCATCAATTGCAGGCTTTGGGGGACCACGGAGTCTAAATGAAAATAAAAATTAATGTCCAGGGGATATTTCTGACGAAGAAGGTTGATTTGTACTTGGAGTACATTTTCCAGCCCATTTTCTTCCAAGTGATGTGGGGTCAGATTGTGGCTGAGTGAACGGGCTTCTTGGATACTTTGCTCGATCATTTGTCGCAATTCAGCAATGGATTTCTCCGGGCTATTGGACTGAATCGTTTCTGTTTTTAGGTAAAGGCTTGCCAACATACCTCCGATACTGTCATGGAGATCCCTTCCGAGTCGTTTTCGCTCTTCTTCCTGGACCTGAATCAATTGGTCAGCTACCTGCTTTTCTTTTTCCAATATCTCAATGGTCAGTTTTTCCTTTTCCTTTTTGAAAATGGAAGCCCTCCGGGCAAAGGCTGCTGTGATCATTCCTGTCTCGCCCATCAGGCCAAAAGCACTGCCATAATCCACCAAATAGGAGGGAAGCCCCATGGGTAAAATTTTCTGGTTTAACTGAAGAATGATCCCGAAAAGTGCCAAAAAGGCCACTCCAGTCAGGTAATATCCGGCTAAGGGCACATTCGCTCTCCATTGCTGAAAGGAATAAATCAGGACCAATAGGCTGGAAAGCAGGGATACTACCCCAGTCACCTGTAATAGAAGAACCTTTGAGGTAATGGTTTCCATGACTGTAGGAATAAAAGCTACTCCAATAAGCAAGATGACCTGAAAGATGATCGTTGCCCAAATTATAATCGCCATCTTTTCTCCTCTTTTCTGAGGAGGGAAAAACCGAATCACCAAGAGCAAAATCATCACTTGGGTCAGCAGGTTGAAAAAAGGACGGGCCTTTCCTACCCAAGTGGTTTCACCAGGCCATAGGTATTCAAAGGTCAGACCCCAATGGGTAGCTAACCAAAACGAAATAGCCAAAACATACCCAGCATAAATGGCCCCACTCCAAGATTTGAGTTCTGCTGCAAAAAATAGGGCAAATAGGAAGATGATGCACATCCAACCCAAGATCCAGCCCATCACTAGGGTGTCATCGGACTTTTTTTGCTGGAAAGTTTCGAAATCAAAAACTTTAGGTTCGATATGGAAAGTTTCGCCTACTTTATCCAAACGCAACAGGTATTCCTGTTGGCTGTGAGGCCGCAAGGTAATCGGAATGACTAAGTCCCTATCTAAAAATGGACGCTGCTCAAATGGGAAATTATCCCCCAATTCCAAGAAAGGAGTAGAAGAACCATTGGTGAATACCCGGATTTGATTGATATGTGGGTTGTTGGAAACAAAAATCAACTCTTTTTCAAAATCAGTCTCATTGCTTAGGGTGAAGCTCATCCACCAAGGGGATCGGGTGATGCCGGGGTTGAATAGTGTTCTGTTTTTTTGAAGGGTGTCTGATCGCTCCCAAGCCAAGGTAGGGCTAAGGTTTTCATCAGGAAATACCCCAAAGGGAACTTCAACGCCTTTGTCCGAACAAGCACTCAGTAAAAGTAAAAATAGAGCGCAAGCCCAAAGTGGAATGCGAGTACACAGGACTTTGGCCGGAGTTTTAATCCAAGGATAATGAGTGATGCCCAAGAAGTATAGGTGAATGGGGTGAATTCAAAAGCAAGATAAAGATTGACCCGTATTTAAAACAAGGGTTTTGAAAAATACCAATTTTTAGGTATTGTGAGCCCGGTCAAACTCATCGAATATTGGAGATGAATACGCATAGTCCGATTAGCCGGATTGACTTAACACACCCATTTCCATTACATGAGTTTTCTTTCCTCTAATTTTAAAAGCTCTTTTCGATCGATGAGGGCATTCTTGCTCGGCATCTTCTTCTTGTTCACCGCGTTTTTCCTTCCCGCTTGCGAATTTTTTGAGACTAAAGTAGAGGAGTATCTATTGCAGTTTAATTCTTCAGCCGGTACACTTGAGCAGGTAATTGTAGACGGATATCTCTTGATTGATGGTCAGCGAACAGATATTTCTCTTTCAAATCTATCTGAGCTTTCAGTATCTGAGAAATGGATTAGACTTACCATATATGAAGGAAGGGATACCTACTATCTGACTGTGCCTTCCTTTAATAAGGACTTTGATTTAGTGGAAGAATACCTAGACGATGTCATGACATTCGTTAGTGTTTTTCATAACACGCTGGGAGGAATTGGAAGTGTGTCCAATTTCTCGGTAGAAGCCACCGATACTTATGAAGGGGCGGGCAGTTTTCAATTGGCTGGAGTAGGTGAACTTCAGTCTACTTCAACTGGTCAAGTTCAGGACTTAGTTTTTGAAATGGATTTTGACTTTGATACCAGTCGCACGGGAGGATCACTGGGCACAGGAGGTGGCAGTTCTGGGGGTGGAACTGGCTCCGGAGGCTCAGGATCCGCTTCGTGTGACAATACCATCCAAATCAGCCAATTGCTCAGCTATTGGCCGCAAATTGGAAAAGGAGATGCTGTGGGTACCGGGAAGAAAGTGGCCGGCAATACCCTATTTTCCAATCTGAAACCGACCGACGTGGGCCTGGTGGTGGACGGCACTTCCGGTGACACCCGTTATGTAGTCCAAATTCTCCTGACCCCTGGAAATTTGGTGGCCAACAAGAGGCTTGATTTTATCCATGCCGGCAGGGGTGCCCCCCTAACAAGTTCAGGTGCAGTAGGTATTCTAATTGCCATAAAGGGGGGTGTCAATGACGGTTGGCAAACCAATTATGACTACGGGGAAAACAGGGATACCGGAAATCTTTTCATAGAATCTGTCAGCCCACAAATTCGAGGAACCTACGAGTTTGAAGCTTATGGAGATGGTTTTGATAATGTGAAAAACAAGCAATTGGTAAGGCTCAAAGGGGAATTCTGCATTGATCCCTAATCCAGTCTATTTTTTAACTTTCAATGGTCTGCGGCAACGCAGGCCATTTTTTTTATCCTCTAGGCTCTGTTTTGCTTTTTGCTCCAAAAATAAACCGGTAAACCCAAGGCAATTCCACCCATTCCCCAAAGAATAGCCTCCATTCCCGATCCAACAAACAGCCAAATGCTGAACAACAAACCCAGAAGAGTAAGGATCACAGATTTTGGATTGATAGAAAAACCAAATCGACGGCGGGTGCAGAAATACCCAAAGGCCAAGGCTGCAAAAAGGTAGAAAAACAAGGAGGTGACCGTGGTCAATCGGATCATAAAGGAATAGATGTTTCCAAAGCTTTCACTGAAGTTGAAAATCAAAACGAGGGAAACCAGCACACTGGAGAAAATCAATCCGTTGCCGGGAATGCCAAATCGGTTTTTTTGAGCGAGTTTCTGGGGCAAAAGCCCGTCTTTGGCCATGGCATAGGAGATTTGACCCTGAATCAAAATCCAGGCATTCAAGGCTCCAAAAGTGGAAATACAGGCTCCCAAGGCAATGATGTAGCTTGAGCTTTTTCCAAAAATCAAAGTTCCTGCATCGCTGAGCGGGGCCAAGCTGCTGGCCAATTCGGCCGGAGAAAGTACCCCAAAAAGTGAGAAGGTGCTGAATAAGTACAAAAACACTACCAAGCTTACTCCAATCAGGGTTCCTTTGGGAATGTTCCGCTTGGGATTTTTGATGTTTTCAGCAGGAATGGTCGCCGCCTCGATACCCATAAAAGCAAAAAAGCAAAGCACTGAAGCGGTAGTCAAAGCCTGAAAGTCCGACTCTCCGGACAAATTCATGGGCTGAAAATGACTCCAATCCAAGAAAAACAAACCTCCCAGAGCGACGATCAGGAGAGGAAGAATTTTCAATGCGGTGGTGATCACCTGAAGATTTCCTGAGGATCGAATCGAGTAGCAATTTAGAGCGGTGAGGCTCCATACCGCTCCCAAAGCAGTCAAGCCAAATCCAAAGAGGGAGCTTTCCAATACCGGAAAAAATACACTCAGATACCCTGTGAAGGCTAAAGCAATCGCGGCATTGGTGCTGCAGTTGGAAAGCCAATAGCCCCATGCTACCAAGAATGCCGGTAAGTCTCCGAAGGCCGTTTTGGTGTAGGCATAAGTCCCTCCGCTTTCCGGAAGTGCTTTGCTGAGTCTGCCCAGAATGATGGCCAAAGTATAGGCACCTGCTGCGGCCACGATCCAACCCAAAAGGCTGATGGCACCCAATTGACCCAAAACCACAGGAAGGGAAAAAATACCGGAACCGATCATTCCTCCTGCTACCAGAGAAATGACCGTGATGAGTCCAAGTTGCCTCGAAGAGGAATTTTTCAAAGGAAAGAGGGGATTGGTGGGTTTTCCTTAATTTGTGATGTCAGTAAGATAAGCATATATGTCCAAAGCCTTCACCGTTCACCAGGATATTACCCAAGCAGAAACACTTCCCTCATCTTTCTATCGCTCACAAGCAGTCTTTGAGGAGTTGATCGAAAAGGTCTTTGCCAAATCCTGGCAATTCATAGGGGACAAAAGCCAGGTGGAAATCCCCGGGCAGGTCAAACCCTTCTCCTTCTTGGAGTTTGGGCTGGAGGAACCCATGCTGCTGACCAATGACCAAGGGAACATCTATTGCCTATCCAATGTCTGCACCCATCGGGGCAATATCCTCTGTCATGACCCCTGTAAAACCAAGCAAATCATCTGCGGCTACCATGCCCGAAGATTCAATCTGCAGGGGGAGTTTCAGTTTATGCCGGAATTTAAGGAAGCCAAGGACTTCCCCAGAAAGGAGGATCACCTCACCCGTTTTCCACTCAAAAACCTAGGACCTTGGCTTTTTGCTTCCTTGGGAGAGGAGATTTTTGACTTTGCTCCGGTTTTGGAAGCGATGAACCGAAAGATCGGTTTTTTGCCCTTGGAGGAGTTTAGGGAGGATAAAAGCCGAAACAAAGATTACCTGGTCAATGCCCATTGGGCCTTGTACTGCGACAATTACCTGGAGGGATTCCATATTCCTTTTGTCCACGAAGGGCTCAATGCCGTCCTCGACTACCTGAAGTATGAAACGGTCCTTTTCCCCCATTGCAATCTGCAGGTAGGACATTCCTCAGGAGGGGAGCACGTATTTGATTTGCCCAAGGACCACGAAGACTACGGACAGCAGATTTCGGCGTATTATTTCTGGATTTTCCCAAATATGATGTTCAATTTTTATCCTTGGGGCTGCTCGATCAACGTGGTGAAGCCGATTTCCCTTAATCGAACCAAGGTCAGCTTTATCAGCTACGTCTACGACGAATCCAAACTCGACACCGGGGCGGGGGCAGCTTTGGACAAGGTGGAGCGGGAAGATGAGTTTGTAGTGGAGGGAGTCTTCAAAGGAATGGCTTCCCGAGTCTACAAAACAGGCCGATTTTCACCCAAAATGGAAAAAGGAGTCCACCATTTCCAGAGTTTACTGTCGGAGTTTTTGGGTAAATAGATTTTTTTAACCACTAAGTTCACAAAGGATTAAATGAGGTCGCAAAGAAGGAAGAAAAATTGATTTTATCGTGACCAACTCTTCCCTATAGGGGGGGGCAGGGGGGTAACCGCCAAGTTCATCAAGGATTAAATGAGGTTGCAAAGAATGATAGCTTAAATGGCCTGCGGAAAATTCAAAAAAAGGAAGGAGGCAGGCTTGATTTTGGGATTGTGTAGATTAAAAATTGATTCTGGATCGTAGCTGGTATTTACTTCTTTGTTCAATCTGATTCGGAAAAGCCAATTCTTTGACTTCTTCCGTCCTCCGTCTTCCAGCACAAAATGACAGAAATATTAGCCTCCTAGTCGAATAGCGTATAATCAGATTTCAAAATGTGCTTAGCCGCTTTCTTTCCAGCTGAAGAATTAAACGATTAAAATCATTGGGAAATGTCCGATTTAGGGAGTTATCGGTCATCTAATGGGATAATCCTACTTCAAAAAATACATATCCCAGATTCCCCGGTTTTTGATCTCAATACTGCCTCGGTATTCGCAGTCAAATTTATCCTTGATAATCTCATAGGTCTTTCCGGATATATTGATTTTCCCTTCTTCGGAATTGCTTTCCATTCTTGAGGCAATATTCACCGTGTCCCCCCAGATGTCATATTGCCATTTTTTCACCCCAACGATACCAGCCACAATAGGTCCGGTGTGAATCCCGATCCGCATTTCAAACTGAACGATGCCTTCGGGTTTTGGACTTTTGGTAAACTCCATCATCTCCTTAGCCGCCTTGACCACCTCGAAGGGATTTCTCTCGGTCTCGGTAGGAAGTCCACCTGCGCACATGTAAGAATCTCCGATGGTTTTGATCTTCTCCAGCCCGTACTTGTCGGTAATTCGATCAAACTCCTGAAAGTAGTAGTCAATGCTTTCGACGAGTTTCTCAGGTGAGATTTCCTCTGCCATGCTGGAGAAGCTTTTGAAATCCGTGAAGAGCACCGTCACCGAATTGAATCGATGGGCTTTTACTTTTCCATGGACCTTCAGCTCATCGGCGATCTCCTCGGGAAGAATATTGAGCAGGAGTTCGTCGGAGCGGTTTTTCTCCTCTTCGATGATTTTCTTGGTTTCCTTTTCAAACCTGAAGCGACGGAAAGAACCTATTGCCAATAAGGCCACCAAGATCAGGTAAAGCGTCCAAGTTCCTCTAAATGAGCTTTATCTGTAGGGTTTTCTTGCACTGGTTTGGAAGGAGATTTTTAAATTTAAGCTAACAGCTTAGTAGGAGGCTTTTTTCTAAAGATCTGCACAGTTATATTTTTTAAATTAATCCACTTCCCATAAATGGGCTTTCAAGTCTCTCAGCCTACTTTTTACTGAATTTCAATCACTTATTGGTTTTTATATTTCTGAAAATCAATAAAATATGAATCAATGTCAAGTCATGGCTGTTCTCTTAGCACAGGGGTTTATTTCCTTGAGATAAATCCAATCACCTCATGCCTAGTTCGGAACACCAGCATTTCAGTATCGGCCAAACCGTGTTTACCAAAGTATCTCCAAAAGTGAAAATGAGCGTGAGAAAGTATTACGCGAATATCTACTATTGCACCTTTGTGGATCATCCAAAAAAGAAGGAATTGGCGCTATTCGAATGTGAAATAATTTATTGAAACCCAAGTGGGTTGTGAATAAATTCAGGCTTCAACTACACTAAAAAGACCTTATGAAAATTACAAGAAGTTGGCGAGAGCAAAAAGTGATGCTCAAAAGAAGGTTTTCCATTCTATTGGATTTCGACTTTGAATATCAGGAAGGTGATCGCGAACGCATGATTGATAGGCTCTCGGTGAAACTTGACAAAACGAGAGATGAACTCGATTTGCTATTTGCTGAATTGCAAACCTATTGAACAGATATAAGACTTTGAAAACTACTATTCTTCACAGGGATAGGGTCAGATGAGTATAAACCTAAATCCCTATGAAACAAATTAAATTCCAAAAATCGACGAATAAGGAATTCACAACAACACTCCAGGATAGAGTGAATGAATACTTTAAAGGCAATGGTACCAAAAGATATGGAGGAAGGACTATGGTGATCAAAACCATAGTTATGCTTTCTCTATTCTTTATTCCCATTGGCTTTATTGGTTCTGGCCTGATCCAAAGTGTCTGGCTGCTTTTTGCCTTATACATTCTCAGTGGCCTGGGTATGGCCGGAATAGGAATGGGCGTGATGCACGATGCCATTCACGGGTCTTATTCGCAAAACCCAAAGGTCAACAAATACCTGGGCTACACCATGAACCTCATCGGTGCCAATTCCCGAGTATGGAAAGTACAGCATAATGTGCTCCACCATACTTATACCAATATTGACCAGGGTGATGATGATATCAATGCACCGCTTTTCCTCCGCTTTTCTCCCAATGCCAAGCGCTATTGGATCCATCGCTTCCAGCACTTCTACGTATGGTTTTTCTACGGCTTGTCTACCATCTCGTGGATTACGACCAAGGACTTTGTCCGAGCGCTACGATATCGTAAAATGGGTCTGCTGAAGGGGGATTTTAAAAAGGTGCTGCTGAAGATTTCCGGATGGAAGGTGCTCTATTATTCCTATGCTTTGGTTTTGCCTTTGATTATGGTGCCACTGCCTGCATGGATCATTTTGCTGGCCTTTTTGTCCATGCATTTTGTCACGGGGCTATTGATCAGTTTGATATTTCAGACGGCACATATTCTGGAAGAGACCTCCTTTCCCAAAGCTGACGAGAAGGGGATTATTGCCGATGCTTGGGCTACCCATCAGCTGGCAACTACCAGTAATTATGCTCCTAAAAGCAGGATTTTCTCCTGGTTGATCGGAGGGTTAAACTTCCAGGTAGAGCATCATTTGTTTCCCAATATCAGCCATGTACACTACTCCAAGATTTCCAAAATCGTGGCCAAAACGGCGGAAGAGTTCAAAATTCCCTATTTGGTAAATCCCAGCTTTTTGTCCGCACTGACCGATCACGCCAAGATGCTTCGGCAGTTAGGCAGAGCCTAGGAACAAGGCCACTTATCCTTAGCCCAACTTAAATCCCAATCTCTTAACCTAAGGGGTTGGTTTTTTTTTATTCTGATTATACGCTATTCTGCCAGTAGACAAATATTCTCCTGATTTGGGGCTGGAAGACCGAAGACGGAAGACAGAAGAAGAGCTAGAGTTGACAATTAATAGTTCATTTGTGCTTCTAGATAGGCTAATGGCAAAATTCCGTATATCCAAATTTTTTATTGGGACAAGGCCTCAAAGGAGCTGTCGCTTCAATTTCTATTTATTCCGGCAGTGGCAATCGAGTAAAAGGGTTTAGTTCTTCTAATGGATTATGGGATAAAGTCCGGGAAAATCCCTGGTCAATCAGGGATTGATACAAGAATTAATTGAGGGTAATTCGGACAGAATATGGAAAAACCTCGAATAAACCCTGGAGAAACCTTGCATTTGATCTTTCAAAAAACAGGATTTAAGTATCATTCCTTAGGTCAATCCGATTGGATTCCCTAGTGAATTTGTATCAAAAGGTCTTCAAGGATTTTGGATTATAAGACGCTTTATTGCTTTGATGTCAGCAATAACCTTCTAAAAACCTGTCCAATTCCTTCTCTGAGGAAAAGGAAATTTCGGGTTCAATTCCTTTTTGAAAAAATGCGATCAAACTCAAATAAGAATCAAAAAAGCGGAAATGATTTCCTTCATAGTTGTAAATATGGACCAGTCTCGAATCCTTTTGATTGGCTAAAGTTAGAGTTTCAATAGTTCGAGATGGGGAAATGTATTCGGTGGAATGGGGGAGGATTTTGTTCATGGTTGTTTTGATATGTTGTTGAAATTACAAAACTAAATCCAATTTGTAGACTATAGCCGGTGGTACGATAGGCCACATTTTTTCAGATTGCAATATGGACGTCAAGGCTGAATACGGCAAAAGAGTAAGGACAATCAGGAAAAAAGAGGGTGTTTCACAAGAAAGTTTGGCTGATTTGGCCGGACTAGACAGGACTTATATCTCTGATATTGAGAATGGAAAAAGAAATGTTTCTATCGAAACCATTTTTAAGATTGCCGAAGCATTGAAGACGCCAGTAGTTGAGTTTTTTGAATTTAATCTCTAAAAAATGATCTCAGAATTTAAAAATTATATCAGGAATTGTGCAGAAAAATTCGGCGCAAAAGCAGATTCATATATCCTTAGAGATAATACTGAAATTAGTTTTAATACAAAAACACCTGGTGCGTATTTAGGTCTTGTTGAATTTGAAGAAGGGAATTCGGGAGTTTATCATGATTTTTCATTCGTTGTTTTTCCTTCCGATGAGGAGATGCATTCTCTTATTGTAACATTAGGGATTGGTTCTCAGGGTTTCAAAAACGACTATAGCCTTGCATCATATCCAGGTTTAAGACGATTATTCAAGAAGGTTACAAATGAGAATGGTTACTGTAAAACCGATTTTTCTGATATTGAGAGCAGCCTCCCTAAAAAGTTTCTTGATTTAATTGAGAGTGATTATCTGAAAAAATCAATAATAAAATATAAAGATGTATTACCAGCATGTCAAATTGTTAATGAACCATTTGGTGAAGAAGGAAAAAAGATCATTGAAGCATTTATCGCAGCATATGCGAAGCTCAGAGATTGGCCGTCTAACAAAGACCATCGAAAGGCAGTTTCTGAAGCTTTAGAGCCATTTTTGGAAACAGAAACAATCGATGATACAGAAGAAGTAAAAAATCTATTAAACGAAAGAAAGTACATAGTTCTTCAAGGACCTCCGGGAACAGGTAAAACTAGAACAGCAAAAAATGTGGCAGAGAAAATAGGAGCTAAAACTTTCTTCACTCAGTTCCACGCGGAAACAAGTTTTTCCGATTTTATTTTTGGAATTCGACCTGACACAGCAAATGAAGAACTGAGATACAAAGAGAATCTAGGTAGTTTCTCGGAGGCCTTAAAATATGCCGTTGAACATAACAAAGAAAAAGTCATCTTAATCATTGACGAAATAAACAGAGCTAACCTCTCCAATGTATTGGGACCTATTTTTTATCTATTTGAACATAAAATGGATGTTTCGAATGTTGAAATTGAAATTGCTCCAAATTTCAAAGTAAAAAAACTACCTGAAAACTTTTCTGTCATCTCTACAATGAACACAGCGGACAGGAGTTTAGCAGTTGTTGACTTTGCTTTAAGAAGGCGTTTTGCCTGGTACACTATGAAGCCAAAAATTATAAAATCAAGAAATTTTTTTAATGAAGACTTTATCAAAATTCAAGAAATTTTCAATTGGTATGCCTCAAGCACTGAATTAAATTTACAACCTGGTCAAGGATACTTTATAGCAGAATCCGAAGACGAAATGAAGAATCGCATTCGATATGAAATATTCCCTTTGATAAAAGAATATCTACAAGAAGGACTGTTAAGCAATGCGAAAGAAGAGTTCAATAACTATTTCTCGACTAGAATAAATCTGTCTCTATTCGAATGACAAAGCCACTGGATGTTTTTTGCGAAATTCCTTGCCTAACAGAACAATCAAAACAGTTGGGTGGTGTTGCTTTGCAAAAAAAATGGTTCAAGTCGGCAGATAAAAGAATTATCGGGCAATACCTCCAGAAGTTCATTGATTACAATAGTGAGCAATTTAAATTTCTTGGTGTTCAACCATACATCATTGGTTCAGACCAAAGTACTGCACTTGCATTTCGTTCATCTGGCTTCATTGGCTCTATTCCTTTGAGGGCTTCTGACACAGGAAAGCAAATCGGTGATTTTGTAGTTATGCCTAGGTTTACCGGTCGTGATAGATTTGAGGACTATATTGAAATTCTAAACTTACTGGGCACTGAAATAAGTCCAGAGGTAATTGATAGTTTACCATTGGCATCTGGTAAGAATTTCAGGCCACCATTGTATTTGGAGGCTGTGAAATTTATAGCAGCTCTTGAAAAACTGACAATGAGACCGTGGAGAAAGTTTGACAATATTGAAAAGGTATCAAGTCAACCTACTGGTCAAATCAATTGGACAAAATATATTAACAACCAATTCAAAGTAGAAAACAGGCTAAAATTTCCAGCAAGAACAAATATGTTGAGGGAATTTCATTCTGAATATTCGGAAATTAGATATGTCTTTGACATTTGTAAAAGTGAAATACTTTCAGCCAATACACCTCAGAGAATTAAGAATTCTTTGCGAACCAGATTGAGCTTCCTTGAAGAACGATTATATTATCATAAACCAAAAGCAACCAATAAAATCACAATCCGATTTTCCGATAGCCCAACTGTCAAAGCCTGCAAAGAACAAGCAAATAGGATATTAAACTTTAACCTTGTTGACAGCACAGCTTGGCGGGTGGATTTTTCAGATGTATTCGAAAAATTTATTCAATATATTTTTAAAGAAGCTGCAAAAGAGACTGGCGGACGACTTTATTCAAACTTTAAGTTTCATTCCAGGACTTCAAAGCATTATGCCTGGGAATTAAAACATATCGAGCCTGATGCAATTTTTCAGAAAGAGAATGCTTTGGTTTTTATAGATGCTAAATATAAATCGAATTTATACAACAAATTTGACCAAAGTGAAGTACTGAAAGAAGACCACAGACACGACTTACATCAAATAATGGCTTATTCTTCATTTAGTAAGGCTGATCTTAAATATGGTTTTTTGTGTTACCCATCAGACCAAATTGAACTTAAAATTATTAGATATAAAAACATCATAAACGAAGCAATAAATACGATATTGATCTTAGGAGTTCCATTAAAACTCAATGCAATCAATGAGGTTAAAAAGTTATTAGTGGAAACGTTAAATAGAATTGAGTCCAATTCGTTTGAAAGAGTATATTAACCAACTTTTTATTAACCATACAATTCCCCTCAAATCCACCGTAACCACCCCCGCCTCAACCATCCTAATCCCATAGCTCATTCGTGCTGGCAGTTGTGCGCTGGCTCTTGGGCTAAAATAAGCAGGGATTTTGATTTTTAAGTTCTTAATTGGAATAAATTCTTTCTGCGGGGAATTCAGGTGGTTATTTGGGGATTGTCAATTGGTTAAGGTGGAGTATGTGAACAGGTTAGGAGAGGCCTTGATGGATCAAGAGGGGATTCGCTCTTTTCTTAAAGAATGGGTTTTTCAAGTTGGGATTGAATTGATGATACTCTTTATCGAACTTTCTTCAATCCTAGAGAAGGCAAACCACCGCTTCCCTAGATCTTTCAGTGAAGCACCCAAATGATAGATTTCTTGACTATCAATGATCAAAAATCGATCGTGGCTTTTTTCGAAAAGTTTCGATTCAAAATCACCGTATTGTTCATTTGCTTTCTGAATATCCAATTCAAGTTGTTTGGAGATTGATTTGGTGAGCAGAATTACTTTTACCCCTTGTTTCTTCTTTGCCAAGTGAGTTAAGGTGGACTCATTGATGTAATTGTCAATAAGGAAAATGCTGGTGTTGGCAGAGCGGATGATTCGGGATGCCAACTCATAGGCATCAAATACCTGCCCGTCGAAAAATATACCCTGAGATGGAACGGATCCTCGATTTTCAAGGGCTTTGAAGATCTTTTCAAATTTTTGATCTGATTCAAGTTGCTTGAATTCAATCTTGTCCAATCTTGATATAATTAATTGATTATCCTGGACCAACTTTCGCATGGCTACAAAAGCTTTGATAATTTGGATGCTTACTTTGACTGCTATTTCACTTCTAAGAACTGCTGAAAGCATCGCAACTCCTTGTTCTGTAAAGGCAAAAGGGTTGGAAGTGGAATGTTTTAAATTCTGGAACCGGTCACATTTTGTGACCTGTTCATCTTTCTCCAGCTTGTTAATCTGAAATCTAAATTCTTCAGGAAATCGATCTAAGTTTCTTTTTACAGCTTGATTCAAAACTTTAGTTTCAACTCCATACAATTCGGCTAAATCCCGGTCAATCATTACCTGAACACCACGAATTGAAAAAATTCGATTTTCAATTTCTTGGTTGGAAAACAGTAGGTCTTTGCTCATGAGTTGAAAATTAGGTTAAAGAATGACGCAGATGGGTTAAAATAATCGGATTCTGTCTTTGTCTGATTTGAGGATTATAAACAGTAAAGAATTTTATATCAATCAATTGACCTCCTGTATCGATTTTTTTGGGGTCTGAAGGCAAAAAGTGCAATTAACTTTTCTTGGATTTAGCCCCAATTTCCTTAATCAAGCCAACTCCCTCAAATCCACCGGAACCATACTAGCCACCCCCACCTCAATCATCCTAATCCTATAGCTCATTCGTGCTGGCAGTAGTGCGCTGGCCCTTGGGCTAAAATAAGTAGGGATTTTGATTTTTAAGTTCTTAATTGGAATAAATTCTTTCTGCGGGGAATTCATGTGGTTATTTGGGGGATTGCTATAGAATGAAGTGGTGAGAGAATCCAAATTCAATTGGGCTTAAGCCGAAATAGAAAGGGAACCATTTTTGGAATGGTCTAAAGAGTTGCCAATTTTAGGAGTGACCTAAAGGCATATTCCTATTCAAGAGGAAGGCACATAGTAAGGTGGAATCGGATTAAAATTCAAGCCTTTGAATTGCCTCCTGCCCCGAAGCATCGGGGCTGGAGGCAAGTAGATGGCTAAAAATAAAGCTGGGCTTTAGCCCAATCAACCCTTGAATTTCTGAAAACCATATTTGGACATAAATTCATCATACTCATCCTGAAATGTCTTTTTCTGATGATGCTCCTCTTGATTTTTAATATAATCCCGAGTTTTATCCAGCATTGATTCAGAAACTGATACAGCAAAATATTCATCCTGCCATTCAAATTTCTCTTTTGTAAGCTTGTTTTTATTGATCCAAAAGGATGATTCGCCTTTTAAAAGTTGCAAAGTCTTTTCGATGGTTTGATCTACGCCTAAAGAAATCAGACAATGGCAATGGTCTGAGTATCCATTGATGAAATCCACAAAAATCTCTTTCTTCTGGGCGTTTTCACGGATATGATTCCAGACTTTTACCCTGAGTTCTTTTGAGTTCAAGTGTGGCACCCTGTTTTTGGTGCTCCAAACGAGATGAATGTAAACTTTTACGAATGGCATAATTGAAAAATTTTAGAAGAAAAAGAATTGGGCTAAAGCCCGTTCACGTTATCGTAATTTAATGGAAATGGGCTAAAGCCACATTCCTATTCAATGAAATTAAACTTCAATCGGAAATTATTTGAAATACCTCCTGCTTTAGCTGAAATAATTTGGGCTAAAGCCCGGGAATCTATCGCTTCCTTATTTTTTTGAATGGGCTAAAGCCGCATTCCTATT